>NZ_LMRM01000012.1:0-371202 GCF_001426045.1 Methylobacterium sp. Leaf94 | reverse complement strand
CGCAACTTGGCAACGATCTCCTCAGGTTTCGGGTGCTTTGCCATCTCGTCCGTCCTCCAGGCTCAAAAGCCATACCAAAGGGCGGACCACTTCAATGGGGGCGGATCACCAGCGACGACGAGCAAGCCGATGCCCGAGAGGAAGCCGGCTGTCATTCGATGGGCCAAGACCGCGGAGATGAAGGGTACGACGAGGAGCGGCGCGGATAGAGCGATCATCAATTGCCCGGCATCAAGGGCAGATTGTCCTTCGATGCCGATGAAGCGTGCCGGCAGCAGGATGATGAGCGTGACATACAAAAACGCGGGGGATGCAGCGAGAATTTGCACGCCGACGAACTTCGCATCGCGGAATAGCGAAAGGTCGAGCATTGGTCTCGCCACACGCCGCTCGATCAGGACAAAGGCGGCGAAAAGGAAGATCGAAGCCACCAGCGATCCGACAACCGCCGCACTGTTCCAGCCTTCTTCCGGTGCAAGCAACACGGCATAGGTGAAGAGCGTGAGTGCCGACGTGAAGCTGATCGCGCCGGGCCAATCGAGGCCGGCGGCATTCGGGTCACGCGACTCTCGCGCCGACTGGATCACCAGCACGTATCCTAGGATGCCGATAATCGCTGTGGCGTAGAACACCCAGCGCCAACCCAGCGAATCGACCAGTGCGCCGGCTACGAGCGGCCCGAATGCCAACCCAACACCGAAGGTCGTTCCAAGTAGGCTAAACACTCGTGTTCGGGCCTGACCTTGGTATTCCTGTGCTAGCGATGACATGGCTCCCGCGAATGCCGCTGCGCCGCCAATACCTTGGATTGATCCGCCCCCATTGAAGTGGTCCGCCCTTTGGTATGGCTTTTGAGCCTGGAGGACGGACGAGATGGCAAAGCACCCGAAACCTGAGGAGATCGTTGCCAAGTTGCGNTGATCCGCCCCCATTGAAGTGGTCCGCCCTTTGGTATGGCTTTTGAGCCTGGAGGACGGACGAGATGGCAAAGCACCCGAAACCTGAGGAGATCGTTGCCAAGTTGCGGCAGGCGGATGTGCTGATCTCACAGGGCCAGAGCGTGGCCGATGCAATCCGCGCGCTCGGCGTGAGTTCGGTGACGTACGCGACGAACTCCTGAATGGCGAGATCTTCTACACACTCAAGGAGGCGCAGATCGTGATCGAAAGCTGGAGGCGTCACTACAACAYTGTGCGCCCACATGCATCGCTGGGATACCGGCCCCCGGCACCGGAGGTGTTCGTGCCAGCGTTCTCCGCTTGGCCGTCTGCGCTCGCCCGACCAGCTGCGCCGGCCAAGCTACCCGTGGTGAAGCGGCCTACCGCGCACTAACTTTACCCTTGGACCACCGCGTGGGGGCCGATCAGTCGTCTGCGCTCGCCCGACCAGCTGCGCCGGCCAAGCTACCCGTGGTGAAGCGGCCTACCGCGCACTAACTTTACCCTTGGACCACCGCGTGGGGGCCGATCATTCGTCGTTTTCACGCTCTTAATTGTTGACTTGGTCTCAAAGAATGGTGCGGGTGGTCGGAATCGAACCGACACTCCTTTCGGAACCGGATTTTGAATCCGGCGCGTCTACCAGTTCCACCACACCCGCATTTTGCCGCCGATTCTAGCCAGCGCTCTTTGCACCTATACTGCACCTAGAGCGAAATCCAAAGATCGTCAGCCTTTTTTCTTCCCTAACAAGCCATTGAAAACACACCGTTTTCGGCTCGTCGCATTTTTTTGTGAAATAGTAGACAAACCACTTTTTGAATCCGGCGCGTCTACCAGTTCCACCACGCCCGCAGCGGTCGCGTCATCGCACACCTTCCCGGTTTCGGCCAGTGGTGTTTTCTTCGCAGTGCGGTCTGCGAGCGCTCGCCATGGACGGCGCCGTATGGTCAAAGGGCGCCGCCCATCCCCTCCAGCCCTCTCGGACCCCTTTATGATCCGTCGCCTCTACGAGTGGATCCTTGCGCTCGCGGGCAAGCCCTCCGCACCCTACGCCCTCGGCGCGGTGGCCTTTGCCGAGAGCTCGTTTTTCCCGGTGCCGCCGGACGTGATGCTGGTGCCGATGGCGGTGAGCCGGCCGGATCGGGTCTGGTTCTACGCCCTCATCACCACCCTGGCTTCGGTGGCGGGCGGCCTCGTCGGGTACGCAATCGGCGCCCTGCTGTTCGATTCCATCGGCCAGTGGGTGTTTCGGGTCTACGGCCTGTCCGACAAGGCCGCCACCTTTCAGGCCTCCTACGCAGAGTACGGACACTGGGTGATCCTGCTGAAAGGCCTGACGCCGATCCCCTTCAAGCTCGTGACCATCACCTCGGGCTTCGCCCATTACGACCTGTTCTGGTTCGTGGTGCTGTCGCTGCTGACGCGGGGCGCCCGGTTCTTCATCCTGGCGGGACTTCTGGGCCGCTACGGCGTTCAGATCCGGGGGGTGCTCGACCGCCACCTCAACGTGGTGGCGGCGATCTCCGTCGCTGTGATCATCCTCGGCTTCGTGCTGTTCAAGGTGTTGCTCTAGACCAAGGTGATCTTAGAGAGATGGATTACGCTTCACTCCTGCGCCTGCGCCGCGCCGCCCTCCTCCTGCTCGTCGGATCCATGCTGACGCTCGCGGGCGCCTGGTACTTTCAGTGGGGGCTCGGCTACGTGCCGTGCAAACTCTGCCTGCAGGAGCGGATTCCTTACTACGCGGCGATTCCGTTGGCGCTCCTGGGCCTTGTCCTGCCCGTCCGGGCCACCCGCCTCGTCCTCGGCCTCGCCGCCCTGGGCCTTCTCTACGGGGCCGGGCTCAGCGTCTATCACGCCGGGGCGGAGTGGAGCCTCTGGGCCGGCCCCACCGATTGCGGGGGCGGCGCGGGCGCCAATCCGTCCGACGTCGGCGATTTCCTGAACGCGCTCCAGAGCACGCGCGTGGCCGACTGTTCCACGGCGGCCTGGCGCCTGACCGGGATCTCTCTCGCGGGCTGGAACGCGCTCATCGCCTTCGCCCTGGCGTCGGTAGCCGGAACCGCCGCGCTGAAGCGCTGAGACTCAATGCCGGTCTTCGGAGGCCGGCGGCAGGGGCGCCACTGCGATGCCCTCGTCCACGAGGGCGCGCGCCTCGTCCAAACTGGCCTCGCCGTAGATCGCTCGGGTCTCGGTCTCCCCGTAGTGGATCCGCCGGGCCTCCTCCGGGAAGCGCGTTCCGACATCGTCGGCGTTCCGCGTCACCGCCTCGCGCATGGCCCACATCAGGGCGCGCAGGCGCTGCTCGGGTTCGGTGAGCGCCAGTTGCGGCGTCGTGTGCGGTGCCGCGGGGATCGAGCCCGCCTCCGAGGAGAGCCCCGCCGGGGCCGGCGGGGTGCGGGAACCGCGATCCGTTCGGACGACCGAGGGCGCCATCATGCTCTTGCCGACCCGGACCGAGCCGCAGACCGGGCAGGAGACGAGTCCGCGCGCCGCCTGCGCATCGAAGGAATCGCTCGAGGGAAACCAGCTCTCGAAGCCGTGCTGGGCCTCGCAGACGAGGGTATAGCGGATCATCGGGTCACGGTTTTCGGAAGACGTGTGCGAGCGGCGTCAGGAAGGGCGCCCCACCCGCTGGATCGTGAAGGGGCGGGCATGCTGCAGGGTCGGAATGCGGGCGCGGGCATCGGCCACGCGGGCGAGGTCGATCTCGGCGAGGATCACCCCCGGCTCGGCCCCGTCGGCGTCGGCCAGGATCCGGCCCCAGGGATCGACGATGAGGGAATGGCCGTATGTGTCGCGCCCGTCCTCGTGGTGCCCCCCCTGGGCCGCCGAGATCATGAACGAACCGGTCTCGATGGCGCGGGCCCGATGCAGCACGTGCCAATGCGCCTCCCCCGTCTGCTTGGTGAAGCAGGCCGGCGCCGTCAGGACGGTGGCGCCCGCCTCCGCAAGGGCCCGGTACAGGGCCGGGAAGCGGATGTCGTAGCAGATGGCGAGGCCGATGGCCGCCCAGGGCGTGTCCGCGACGACGGCGCAGGCGCCCCCCGTATAGGTCGCGGATTCACGCCAGCGCTCGCCGTTGGGCAGGTCGACATCGTAGAGATGGAGCTTGTCGTAGGAGGCGGTGATCGCCCCCTCCGCATCGATCAGGAAGGCGCGGTTGGCGACCTTGTCGCCGTTGCGCACGGCGAGTGACCCGATCTGGATCACGATGCCGCGCGCGCGGGCGACGTCGCGCAGGGCCGCCAGCGTCGGGTCGTCGTCCTGGGCCGTGACCTTCTCGAACAGGCTCGCCTTGCTGCGCTCCACCAGGGAGGTCATCTCGGGGGTCTGGACGTAGTGCGCACCGGCATCCGCGGCCTCGCGGACCAGGGCCACCGCGGCGTCGCGGTTGGCGAGGGGCTCGCGGCCCGAGCGCATCTGCACGCAGGCGGCCGTGAATTTCGGCGCGTCGCTCATGCGGCCACCAAGGCGTCGAGCTTGCCGGCGCCATTCAGGGCATAGAGGTCGTCGCAGCCACCCACATGGGTGTCGCCGACGAAGATCTGCGGCACGCTCGTGCGGCCCCCGGCGCGCTGAACCATGGTGGTGCGCGAGCCGGATGTCCGCTCGACGTCGATCTCGGTGAACGCGATGCCCTTGTCGCGCAGCAGGCTCTTGGCCGCCGAGCAGTACGGGCACCACGCGGTTGTATAGATCGTGACCGGCTTCATCGTCGAAACGCCCCATCCCAATCCGTACAGCATATAGGCGAGCCGGCGGGCTCTTCCTACTGCCTCGATTCGGTGGGGGTGTCGGCGGTTACGCTCAGGCGGCCAGCAGCTTCTCGACCTCGTTGACGAGATCGCGCAGATGGAAGGGCTTCGACAGGACCTTGGCGTCCTTGGGGGCCTTCGAATCCGGGTTCAGAGCCACGGCGGCGAAGCCCGTGATGAACATCACCTTGATGTCCGGGTCCAGTTCGGTGGCGCGGCGCGCCAGCTCGATCCCATCCATCTCGGGCATCACGATGTCGGTGAGGAGCAGCTCGAAGGGCTCCTCGCGCAGGCGATTATAGGCCGACAGCCCATTGTCGAACGACAGCACGTCGTAGCCGGCGTTCTGCAGCGCCTTGGCCAGGAAGCGGCGCATGTCGTTGTCGTCTTCCGCCAGGAGGATCTTCATCGAGCAGCGTCCCGTACCTTTGATTCGATGTGTTCTTTCCACAAAGCACCGGCTTGGTAAACAGAACGTTGCCGGCCCGTCGGGGCGGGGGTGTCCAACGGCACGAGCGGCGGCCTTGCGGCACGCCCGTCCTGCTGGACAGGCGAGTCGGCAACCCGCAAAGTGGGGCGATGCGTTGTCCCGTCCGCACCGAGGCGCCCGCGCCGCGATGACAGAGCCGTTCCAGACCCCCGAAGCGTCCGGGGCGGCAGCCTTCGATCCGCCCTTCACGGTGGACGAGCCGACGGCGCATACCCTCCCCTTCGTCTTCAACACGCCGCATTCCGGCACGGTCTACCCGCCGGCCTTCCTGGCCGCCTCGCGCCTCGACGGGCTCGCGCTGCGGCGCTCGGAAGACGCGCACGTGGACCGGCTGTTCGCCCCGGTGGTCGATCTCGGAGCGCCCCTCATGCGGGCGCATTTCCCGCGGGCCTTCCTCGACGTGAACCGCGAGCCCTACGAACTCGACCCGCGCATGTTCGACGGACGCCTGCCAGCCTTCGCCAACACCCGCTCCATGCGGGTGGCGGGCGGCCTCGGCACCATCCCACGCCTCGTGGCCGACGGGCAGGAGATCTATCGCGGACGTCTGCCGGTGGCGGCCGCGGTCGAGCGGATCGAGGCCCTGTACAAGCCTTATCATCGCGCGCTCCGCAGCCTGATCCAGCGCACGGCGCGCCAGTTCGGGCACGCCATCCTGATCGACTGCCACTCGATGCCGTCGTCGAGCCTCGGGCGCGACGAAGCGGCGCGGGCCGACATCATCCTCGGCGACCGTTTCGGCACCGCCTGCGCGCCGATCCTGATCGACGCCTTCGAGCACCACCTGCGCGCCCGCGGCTACCGCGTTCTGCGCAACAAGCCCTACGCGGGCGGCTTCATCACCGAGCACTACGGCGAGCCGAACGTCGAGCGCCACGCGCTACAGATCGAGATCAATCGGGGCCTCTACATGAACGAGGCGAGCCTCGCGATCACGCCGGGCTTCTCGGAATTGGTCTGGCACCTGCGCAGCGTCGTGGCGGCCGTCGCCGCCGAGGTCCAGGGTCTTGCCCCCTCACGGATGGCCGCCGAGTAGGGCCCTCCGACAAGAAAGTTTTGGCAGCGGCCCGAAAAGATTTGCCGGCCGCTTGCGCGAAAGTGACGGTTTTGCCGCCCCCATCCGGGCGAAGTCCGGTTAGGAGTAGCCCAGATTGCGCGCGTACCTATAATGCCGGGACGCCGCCGCCGCACGAGCCAGAGCCCATGACGTCTCGCATCCCAGACTTCGCGACCGTTCCCTACGCGGCCGATGCCGTGCCGGCTCCGGTGCCGCCCACGGGCGAGCCCTGGATGACGCCCGAGGGCATTCCGGTGAAGGGCGTCTACGGCCCCGAGGATCGCGAAGGCATCGAGTTCCTCGACACCTATCCGGGCGTGGCGCCCTACCTCCGCGGCCCCTACCCGACGATGTACGTGACCCAGCCCTGGACGATCCGGCAATATGCCGGCTTCTCCACGGCAGAGGATTCGAACGCGTTCTACCGGCGCAACCTCGCCGCCGGGCAGAAGGGCCTGTCGGTGGCCTTCGACCTCGCAACCCACCGGGGCTACGATTCCGACCATCCGCGCGTCTCGGGCGATGTGGGCATGGCCGGTGTGGCGATCGATTCGATCTACGACATGCGGACGCTGTTCTCAGGCATCCCGCTCGACGAGATGACCGTCTCGATGACGATGAACGGCGCGGTGCTGCCGATCCTGGCCCTCTACATCGTCGCGGCCGAGGAGCAGGGCGTCCCGCCGGAAAAGCTCGCCGGCACGATCCAGAACGACATCCTCAAGGAGTTCATGGTCCGCAACACCTACATCTACCCGCCGGCGGGTTCGATGCGGATCATCGGCGACATCTTCGCCTACACCTCGAAGAACATGCCGAAGTTCAACTCCATCTCGATTTCCGGCTATCACATGCAGGAGGCCGGGGCGACGAACGACCTCGAGCTCGCCTACACGCTGGCCGACGGGGTCGAGTACATCAAGGCGGGCCTCGCCGCCGGGCTGACCATCGACCAGTTCGCTCCACGTCTGTCGTTCTTCTGGGCGATCTCGACGAACTTCTTCATGGAGATCGCCAAGATGCGGGCCGCGCGCCTGATCTGGGCCAAGCTCGTCAAGGAGTTCGAGCCGCAGAGCGACAAGTCGCTGCCCCTGCGCACCCACAGCCAGACCTCGGGCTGGTCGCTGACCGCGCAGGACGTCTTCAACAACGTCACCCGAACCTGCATCGAGGCGATGGCAGCGACGCAAGGGGGCACCCAGTCCCTGCACACCAACGCGCTGGACGAGGCGCTGGCGCTGCCCACCGACTTCTCGGCCCGCATCGCCCGCAACACCCAGCTCTTCCTGCAGCAGGAGAGCGGCACCACGCGCATCGTCGATCCGTGGGGCGGCTCCTACTACGTCGAGAAGCTGACACAGGACATCGTCGCCCGCGCCTGGGAGCACCTGCGCGAAGTCGATGAGCTGGGGGGCATGGCCAAGGCCATCGAGGCCGGCATTCCGAAATTGCGCATCGAGGAGGCGGCCGCCCGAGCCCAGGCTCGGATCGATTCCGGCCGCCAGACCATCGTGGGCGTCAACAAGTACAAGCCTGACGACGACCGTGCCATCGAGCTCATGCGCGTCGACAACGGCAACGTCCGAACCCTTCAGATCGACAAGCTGAAACGGCTCCGGGCCGAGCGCAACCAGGCGGAGGTCGACGCGGCCCTGGCGGCCCTGACGGCAGCGGCGCGGGGGACGGGCAACCTCCTCGAACTCGCCGTGAACGCGGCGCGGGCCAAGGCGACGGTGGGCGAGATCTCGGACGCCTTGGAGACGGCCTGGGGCCGTCACCGGGCTGAGATCCGCTCGATCTCGGGCGTCTACAAGCGGGAGGTGGGTGGCATGTCGCCGGTGGTCGAGACCGTTCGCAAGCTCGTGGAGACCTTCGAGGAAAACGACGGGCGCCGCCCGCGCATCCTCGTCGCCAAGATGGGCCAGGACGGACACGACCGCGGCCAGAAGGTGATCGCCTCCGCCTTCGCCGATCTCGGTTTCGACGTGGATATCGGGCCACTCTTCGCGACACCCGCGGAAGCTGCCCGGCAGGCGGTTGAGAACGACGTCCACATCGTCGGCGTGTCGTCGCTGGCCGCCGGCCACCTGACCCTGGTGCCGGAGCTGAAGGCGGCGCTCACCGACCAGGGCCGCGGCGACGTGATGATCGTCATCGGCGGCGTCATCCCGCCCGGCGACTACGACGCCCTCTACGCCGCCGGCGCCTCGGCGATCTTTCCGCCCGGCACCGTCATCGCGGAGGCCGCCGTGAAGTTGATCGAGGAATTGAACGGGCGCCTCGGCTACGCCGCGCGCCAAGCCGCCGAATAAGGCATCGGGTCGAGCGCACCGCCGCCCCCCGGCGCCTGCGCCCAGGCCTCCGGGGGCTCGACCGCGACCGGACAGGGGCTCCGGGCGCCGTCATGCCGCTGCTGGCTGGTCCGATCGTCCGCGATAGGACAGGGCCTCGGCGAGGTGGATGCGGCGGACCCGGGCCTCACCGTCGAGGTCGGCCAGGGTGCGGGCCACGCGCAGGGTCCTATGGAAGCCGCGCGCTGAGAGCCGCATGGTCTCGGCGGCCGAACGGATCAAAGCGGCCCCCTCCTGGTCCGGCGCCGCCACGGCCTCGATCACCGGCGGCGGGCAGGTGGCGTTGGTGAACGTGGCGTCCGGATCGTAGGCGGCGTAGCGCGCGGACTGCAGAGCGCGGGCGGCCGCCACACGCGCCGCCATCTCGGCCGAGCCCTCCAGGGGCGGCGGCAGGATCAGGTCGGCGGCCGTGACCGCCCCGACCTCGATGCGCAGGTCGATCCGATCGAGGAGCGGCCCGGAGATGCGGGCGCCGTACTGGGCGACGCAGCGCTCGTTCGGTCCCCGGCGGCAGGCGTAGCCCGGCTCCAGCGCCTGACCGCACCGACAGGGATTCATCGCGGCGACGAGCTGGAAGCGGGCCGGGTAGGTCACCCGGTGGTTGGCCCGCGCGATCATGATCGTCCCGGTTTCCATCGGCTGGCGCAGGGAATCGAGGACCTGGGGCGTGAACTCAGGCAATTCGTCGAGGAACAGCACGCCGCCATGGGCCAGCGAGGCCTCGCCCGGACGGGCGTTGATGCCACCGCCGACCAGGGCCGCCATGGAGGCGGAATGGTGCGGCTGCCGGAACGGGCGCCGGTTCGAAAGGGCTCCGCCCTTCAGTTCGCCCGCCACCGACTGGATCATCGAGACTTCGAGGAGCTCCCGCGGTGCCAGTGGCGGCAGGATCGAGGGCAGCCGCGCGGCGAGCATCGACTTGCCCGCCCCCGGGGGCCCGTTCATCAGGAGGTTGTGGCCGCCGGCCGCCGCGATCTCCAGGGCGCGCTTGGCGCCCTCCTGACCCTTGATGTCACGCAGATCCGGCAGGGCGGCGCCCGGCGCGGCCACCGCCGGCTCGGGCCGGGCCATGACCTGGGTACCCTTGAAGTGGTTGGCGAGCTGGATGAGCGAGCGCGGCGCCAGCACGTCGAGGTCGCCGCCGGCCCAAGCGGCCTCCGGCCCCGTCGCGGCCGGGCAGATCAGGCCGAGGCCGAGGGCGCTGGCGGCCATGGCGGCGGGCAGCACACCGGACACCGCCGTGATCGTGCCGTCGAGGGCGAGTTCGCCGAGAACGCAGTAGCCCGCGAGCGCATCCGCCGGCAGGGCGCCGATGGCGCCCATCACCGCCAGGGCAATCGGCAGGTCGTAGTGCGAGCCCTCCTTCGGCAGGTCGGCCGGGGCGAGATTGACGGTGATGCGCTTGGCCGGCAGGGCGAGGCCGGAGGCGATCAGGGCCGACCGCACGCGTTCCCGGGATTCCGCCACCGCCTTGTCGGCGAGGCCCACCACCGTGAAGGCGACGATGCCGGGGGCGATCTGAACCTGGACATCGACGGCCCGCGCCTCGATGCCCTCGAACGCCACGGTGGCGACGCGCGTGACCATGCTGGATCGACCTTAGGGGCGGAAAGATCCGGCGACCCTAGGGGGCGGCGCCCCCGGATACAACCTCTGGGCGCAGCCATCGCGCGACGTCGAGAGGAACCTCATCCGGGCTGAATGGTTCGATGGAGGTCAGAAACATTCCTCGACACAGCAGGGAGACACCATGTCGATCAAGCTCACGGGCCTCGCCGCCCTCGCCCTCGGCCTCACCTTCACCGGCTCCGCCTTCGCCGACCGGAAGCCGACCCCGGAGGAGCAGACCAAGATCGAGGCCGTCCTGAAGCAGGAAGGCTTCACCAAGTGGAAGAAGATCGAGGTCGAGGACGACGAGATCGAGGTCGACGACGCCATCGACGCCAACGGAAAGCAGTTCGACCTAGAGCTCGACCCCAAGACCTTCGCCATCGTGAAGCGCAAGGCCGAATAGTCCTGCGCACTCCGCAGTGACCTTTCGCCGGAGCATTGCTCCGGCGGTCAGCCCTTGCGGGTGAAATAGGTGCCGGCCGGCGCGGCCGAGCCGGCACCGCTCGGATTGAGCGCCCGCCACTGCGTCAGAACGGTATCGCCGCCCCGACGCATCTCGAACAGGTTCGTCCCGACATCGTAGAGCCGCGTGCCGTAGGCGTTGACCGTCCGTCCATCGCCGAAGGTGTGGAAGGCGACGGACAAGCGCTCGTCCGTACCGCTCGCCTTGCAGACGATGGTCTCGTCGGTCTGGAAGCCCTCGATCCGCAGCAGACAGTCCCGGTTGCCGCGTCCCGGAGCGATGTCGAGGTCGTAGGTGACCACGATCGGCGACCCGCCGACGGTGCGCCCGCCATCGTGCTCGTAGAGGTAACGCCCGGCCCAAGCTCCCGGCACCTGGGGCGCGGCGGATGCCGCCATCAGGCCCGCCACGAGGCCGGTGGACACCATCAGTCTCAAGCCGAACCGCCGCGTCATCGGCATCTCCCTCGTCATCGATCAGGACAGGACGCGGAAGTTGGCGCAGGGATCGGGCGATTTGCGGGCACACCGCGGCCGCCTTCCCCGCCCTGCCCGCACCGGCCTGTCGGGAGTCGCCCTCCGAGGCGCGAAGTCCGGTTGGAATACCCGGAGGCCGCTTGGAATACCCAGAGGCCGCTTGGAATACCCGGAGTCCGCTTGCATCCGTCGCGCGCGGCGGCCATATAGCCCTCGGGAGGTTGGCGAGGGACGTTTCACTCGCCAACCGGGTCAGGTCCGGAAGGAAGCAGCCCTAACGAGACCGAGCGGGTCTTCGTCCAGCCTCCCACCTCGATCGATGCCTCGGGCTCGCGTGGCGGCACCCTCCGACCGGAGCCGCACCAACCCAGCAAGGCGGCATGGACGCGACCTCCGGTCCTCTGAGCGATGCCGGGCTCCTGCCCGGCCTTCCCGAGCCGACCCCGGCCGCCACGCCCTATCGGGTGCTGGCGCGCAAGTACCGGCCCCAGAACTTCGACGACCTGATCGGCCAGGGCGCCATGGTGCGGACTCTGGCCAATGCCTTCGCGGCCAACCGCATCCCCCAGGCCTGGATGCTCACCGGCGTGCGCGGCGTCGGCAAGACCACCACCGCCCGAATCCTCGCCCGCGGCCTGAACTACGTCCGCGACGGCCATCCCGATACCGGCCCCACCATCGCGATGCCGGAGCTCGGCCGGCACTGCCAGGCCATCATGGAATCCCGGCACATGGACGTGCTGGAGATGGATGCCGCCTCGCATACCGGCATCGACGACGTGCGCGGCATCATCGACGGCATCCGCTATTCGCCGGTCTCGGCCCGCTACAAGGTCTACATCGTCGACGAGGTCCACATGCTTTCGGAGAAGGCGTTCAACGCCTTCCTGAAGACCCTGGAGGAGCCGCCGCCGCACGCCAAGTTCGTCTTCGCCACCACCGAGATCCGCAAGGTGCCGGTGACCATCCTGTCCCGGTGCCAGCGCTTCGACCTGCGCCGCGTCGAGGCCGAAACCCTGGTTGGGCACCTCGCCCGGATCTGCGCCGCCGAATCCGTCGAGGCCGACGCGGAGGCGCTGGCGGCGATCACCCGGGCGGCCGAGGGCTCCGTGCGCGACGCGCTCTCGCTCCTCGACCAGGCGATCGCCCACGGGGCCGGCCTCGTCAGCGCCCAGAGCGTGCGCGACATGCTGGGGCTGGCCGATCGCGGCCGCATCGTCGACCTGTTCGAGGCGGTGATGCGCGGCGACATTCCGGCCTCCTTCGCGGAGGTGCGCGGGCAGTACGAGGCCGGCGCAGACCCGGCCGTGATCCTGTCCGACCTCGCGAGCTTCACCCACCTCGTCACCCGCCTGAAGCTGGTGCCGGACGAGGCTGCCGCCGACCCGACCCTGAGCGAAGCGGAGCGGTCGCGTGGGAGCGCGTTCGCGAAGACACTCTCGGTCCGCGTGCTGTCGCGGGCCTGGCAGATCCTCCTGAAGGCGATCCCCGAGGTGCAGACGGCGACCCGCCCGCTGGCGGCGGCCGAGATGGCCCTGGTGCGTCTCGCCTACGCGGCCGACCTGCCGACCCCGGACGAGGCCCTGCGCCAGATGAAGGCCCAGGCCCTGACGGGGCCCGCGGCGGCCTCCGGTGCCGCGGCCCAGGCACTCGCCCAGTCCCCGTCGCCGTCGCCGGGCCCCGCGATGGCCGAGGGCCGCCCGGCCCTGCCACCGATCCCGACCTTTTCCGGGGAGGCGCCGCCGCCGCGCCCGGCCCTGACCATGGCGGCCAATGGCGGCGGGTCGCGCCCCGCCCTCGCGAGCCCGGCTCCCGCGCCGCAGCCCGAAGGGCCGCGCCTCCTCCGGTTCACCGACGTCGTCGCCCTGGCCGATGCCAAGCGCGACATCGGCCTGAAGATGGCCCTGGAGCGCGAGGTCCACCTCGTGCGCTTCGAGGAGGGGCGCATCGAGTTCCGCCTCGCCGACGGGGGGCGCCAGAGCATCGCCAACGACCTCGCCCGCGCCCTGGACGCCTGGACCGGCCGGCGCTGGATCGTCGCCCTGTCGAAGGAGGCCGGCGAGCCGACCCTCGACGCCACCGCGCGCGCCGCCACCGAGACCCGCCACCAGAACGCCGCCGCCCATCCCCTGGTCCGCGAGGTCCTGGCCCGGTTTCCCGGAGCGCAGATCGTCGACGTGCGCGACAAGGCGCCCGAGGGATCGCCGGCGATCGAGGCCGCGCCTACCGGCGAGGCCGAGACCGACGAGCCCGACGACGAGACATAGCCTCCGGGGCCGTGGCGCCCCAGATGTGATCCATCCCGGTTCCGGAACGACAGAGAGGGCAGACCCGATGCGCGACCTCATGGGCATCATGAAGCAGGCCCAGGCGATGCAGGAGAAAATGGCCTCCCTGCAGGACGAACTCGACACCGTCGAGGTGTCGGGTGCGTCGGGCGGGGGCGCCGTCCGCGTGACGATGACGGCCAAAGGCCTCGTGAAGGGTGTACAGATCGACCCCGCCATGCTCGTGGCCGACGAGCGCGAGATCCTGGAGGACCTCATCGTTGCGGCGGTCAACGATGCCCGCGGCAAGGCCGAACAGGTTGCAGCCGAGCGGATGGCCGAACTCACCAAGGGCCTGCCGATCCCGCCGGGCATGAAGTTGTTCTGAGACCGTCAACCCGGCAATTCGGCAACATCGATCACAATTTGGTCGCCGAAGCGTTGCCATAGGCTGGTCGGAGTGGAACGTTGGGGCTCCAACGTTCTCCCGCCGGCTGGATCATGAACTTTGATGCGCATCTTCCTCGGGCTACGCCGATACAGCCCAAGGCTGTACCAGGTCGCTTCAGGGACATTGCGCCTCTCATCATCGGATTTCTACTTCTGATCGCGACCGCTGCTGCGACAGCCAATCTGGTTGCGGAGCAGGATGCGAACCGAGCCGAACTGCGCCGCAGCGTCCGCATCCGGGACGCCATCTTCACCCTGTATTCCGGCCTCCAGGATGCGGAATCGGGACAGCGCGGGTTTCTCCTCTCGGGCGACGAGACCTACCTCAAGCTCTACGAGGAAGCCGGCGCGAGGACGCCCGGCCGCCTGTCCACCATCGCGGAAGCCGTTGCGCGCAATCCGGGCATGGCGGCGATCATCGCACGGCTCAGCCGCGCCGCCGAGGCCAAGCTCGGGGAGATGCGCGAGACCGTCGCCCTGCGCCGCACTGGCCAGGTGGAAGCGGCCCTGGCGCGCATGCGCTCCGGCGAGGGCAAGCACCTCATGGACGAAATCCGCTCGCTCTTCGGTGAGGCGCAGGCCGACAATTATCGCCGCCTGATCAGTCGACAGGAACAGGCGGGCGAGGCTGCGCGCCAGGTGCAGCTCGCCGTCGCGGCGGCCGTGGTCCTGATCGTCCTCCTCGGCGCGTACGTGGTGATCGACGCGAGCCGGCGCCATCAGCGGACCCTTCGCGCCCACGCGGCCCTGCAGGAGGCGAACGCGTCCCTGATCGAGGCCGCCGCCACCCGCGACATGCTGGAGGATCGGCTGCGCCAATCCCAGAAGATGGAAGCCCTCGGGCAGCTCACCGGCGGCCTCGCGCACGACTTCAACAACATGCTGGCGATCGTCATCGGCAATCTTAGCCTCCTCAAGCGACGCCTGGAACGCGGAGAGCGGGCGGTGGAGCGCTACGCCGAGCAGGCCCTCAAGGCCGCAGACCGGGCAGCGACCCTCACGCATCGGCTGCTCGCCTTCGCCCGCAAGCAGCCCCTCGCCCCAGAGGCCATCGCCTGCAACCGCCTCATTGCCGCGATGTCCGACCTGCTGCGCCGCAGCCTTGGCGAATCCATCCGGATCGAGACCGTGGCGGCCCCCGACCTCTGGACCACGAAGGCCGATGCCAACCAGTTGGAGAACGCGATTCTCAACCTCGCGGTGAACGCCCGCGACGCGATGCCGAAGGGTGGCCGACTCGTCATCGAGACCGACAACGTCCATCTCGACGAGGTCTATGCCGCCCGGAATCCCGGCGTTCCGGCCGGCCCATACGTCCTTGTCGCCCTCACCGACAGCGGCGGCGGCATGCCGCCCGACGTCGCCGCCAAGGCGTTCGATCCGTTCTTCACGACGAAACCCGTCGGACAGGGCACCGGGCTCGGTCTCAGCCAGGTCTACGGCTTCGTCCGCCAGTCCGGCGGCCACGTGGCGATCTATTCCGAACCCGGGCGGGGAACGACGGTCCGGCTCTACCTGCCGCGCCATCTCGGCGACGCCGCCGAGATGGCGCGGGTCACGCCGACGATGCTCCCGGAGGGCTCGGCCCGGGAGGTGATCCTGGTCGTCGAGGACGAGGACGGGGTGCGCGACCTCGCCGTCGCGGCCCTGCGCGACCTGCGTTACACCGTGATCCACGCGGAGGGTGCCAAGGACGCCCTGCAGAAGCTCGACACGCATCCCGAGATCGCGCTGCTCTTCACCGACGTGGTCATGCCGGAGGTCAACGGCCGCGAGCTCGCCCAGGCCGTCCACGAGCGCCGGCCCGACCTGCCGGTGCTCTTCACGACCGGCTATACCCGCAACGCCATCGTGCATAACGGGCTGGTTGACGCCGACGTACAGTTGCTGGCCAAGCCCTATACTCTGGAGCAGCTGGCCCTCAAGGTGCGCCAGGCGATGGTGCGCGAGGCGGCCTGAGCCATCCCGCGCGGGCCCCGTCCGGCACTTCGGCGCGCCGAATCCGTGGTTCGAGACACGATCTGCTCCGCCATCAACCGGTCTACGGCCGATAGCCCCGCTTTTCACCGATTGGAGTCGGGCTGTCTTAACGGATGCCCGTGTCTGTTGCAGGCATGGATGAGCATCGCAACGCCGTTCGGGCCCTGACGCATCTGTCCGGTCGTGTTGCCCTCGACGGGGCATCGGCCGAGACGACGCCCTGCCTCGTGCGAAACCTGTCGCCCATCGGGGCCCGCGTCGCCTTCTGCACGGAGGTCGAGGTCCCGGACAGCTTCGACCTCTTCCTCGACCCGGGCGACACCGCCTACCGGGCGCAGACGATCTGGTCCAGCGGGAACGAAGTCGGCGTCCTCTTTCGCGAAGCGCGGGAGAATGCCCCCGAGGTCCTGTGCGACGATGTCCTGTGCGACGAGGATCCCGCGCGCGGAGCGACCCCGAAACCGTAGCGCCCCCATCGGACCCCGTGCCGGGACGCGGACGCGCCGTGCCCCGGATGGCCGGCGCTCAGGCGGCCGCGGAGAGCACCGGCTCGGCGGCGCGGACCTCCGCGTCCACGTGGGCGGCGAAGCGCTTGAAGTTCTCCTGGAACATCGTGACGAGGCGCGTCGCGGTCTCGTGGAAGGCCGCCTTGTTGGTCCAGGTCTCGATCGGAGACAGCACCTCCGTCTCGACGCCCGGTACCGCGACGGGAACCCGGAAGCCGAAATAGGGATCGCGCCGGAACTCGACATGCGCCAGGGAGCCGTCCAGGGCGGCCGTGAGCAGGCGGCGGGTGACCCGGATCGGCATGCGGCGCCCGGTGCCCACGCCGCCCCCGGTCCAGCCTGTGTTCACGAGCCAGCAATCGACCTCGTGATGGGCGATGAGGTCCCGCAGCAGGTTGCCGTAGACGCTGGGGTGGCGGGGCATGAACGGCGCGCCGAAGCAGGTCGAGAACGTCGCCTCCGGTGCGGTCAGCCCGCGCTCCGTGCCGGCGACCTTGGCGGTGTAGCCGGAGAGGAAGTGGTACATCGCCTCGGCGCCGGTCAGCCGAGCGATCGGCGGCATCACGCCGAAGGCATCGCAGGTGAGCATGACGATGTTCTTGGGGTGCGCGGCGCGTCCCGTCGCGCTCGCATTGGCGATGAAGTCGAGCGGGTAGGCGCAGCGGGTGTTCTCGGTGAGCGAGGCGTCGTCGAAATCCGGGACCCGGGTCTCGGGGTCGATCACCACGTTCTCCATCACCGTGCCGAAGCGCTCGGTGGTGGCGTAGATCTCCGGCTCGGCGTTGCGCGAGAGACGGATGGTCTTGGCGTAGCAGCCGCCCTCGAAGTTGAAGATGCCGTCCTGGCTCCAGCCGTGCTCGTCGTCGCCCAGGAGCTGGCGGGAGGAATCGTTGGAGAGGGTGGTCTTGCCGGTGCCCGACAGGCCGAAGAACAGGGCCGAGTCGCCGGCTTCGTCGAGGGCCGCGTTGGCCGAGCAGTGCATCGGCATCACGCCAGCGCCGGGGAGCACATAATTGAGGTACGTGAAGACCGATTTCTTCATCTCGCCGGCATAGGCCGAGCCGCCGATGAGGACGAGCTTGCGCGCGAAGTCGATGGCGATCACCGTCTTCGAGCGGCAGCCGTGCCGGTGCGGCTCGGCCTGAAAGCTCGGCAGGTCGATGATCGTCAACTCGGGGACGTAGTCCGCAAGGGACGCGCGATCCGGCCGGATCAGCAGGTTGCGGATGAAGAGGGAGTGCCAGGCGAGCTCCGTGTACACCCGCGCATTGACGCCGTGCGACGGGTCGGCCCCGCCGCGCAGGTCCTGCGCGAACAGCTCACGGCCCTCCGCATGGGCGAGGAAATCGGCGTACAGGGTCTCGAACTGCTCGGGCGTGATCGCGCCGTTGTTGTCCCACCAGATCTCGTTCTCCGTGGCGGCGTCGCGCACCACGAACTTGTCCTTGGGCGAGCGGCCGGTGTGGGACCCGGTGGTGGCCACGAAGGCGCCGCCGCGGGCGAGCTGTCCCTCGCCGCGGGCCAGGGCTTCCTCGTAGAGGCGGGGAACCTCGAGGTTCCAGTGGACCGCCTTCAGGTTGCGCAGCCCGATGGCTTCGGAACCGTGCGCTGCATTGAATTCGCCGATATTGGTCACGCTCATCTCTCCTCGGGCACCTGATCGCGTCGCCACCCATTACCGGGAGCCGTCGGCTCTCCGACGTCGTTCGGCTTTCGAGCGTCCGCGTGGTTGGTCAGGTCCACCGCGCGCAGGTTCACCGCTCGAAAGCCGCGCCCTTCTTGCATAGAGACGGACGATTTGCCGTCAATCCGCTTGTTGGCCAACAAAAAGACTTACATGAACCGGCGGAACGACGAAGTCTCCTTGGAAGCAGGCCGGTGCGGCAGGTTCTTTCACCGCGTTTTCGCGACGCCGGGGGGCGAAATTTCGGGCCGGAAACCCTATTTCGGACGAGGCTAAAGAGCCGGTCGCACCCGTTCGGCACCGCCGTACCGTCCCATCCGCCCGCCTGCTCCGTAATCTGCCGTGTGGGCGTCCCAACCGTCACGAGAATTTGCGTCCATGGCACAAGCCGTCGCCGGTCCCGAGATCGAGCGCCTGATCCAGCTTCTGGCCCGTATGCCGGGTCTGGGACCTCGCTCCGCCCGCCGCGCCGCCCTGCAGCTCATCAAGAAGCGCGAGACGCTCCTGGCGCCGCTGGCGGACGCGATGCGGGTGGCCTCGGAGCGGATCGTCGTGTGCCAAGCGTGTGGCAACGTCGATACGCGCGACCCCTGCACGATCTGCTGCGACGAGAGCCGCGACCCGGCCACCCTGGTGGTGGTGGAGGACGTTTCGGACCTCTGGGCCCTGGAGCGCTCGGGGGCGGTGACGGCCCGCTACCACGTCCTCGGCGGCGTGCTCTCGGCCCTCGACGGCGTACGGCCCGAGCATCTCAACCTCGACAGCCTCGTGGCCCGCGCCGCCGACCCGGCCATGCGGGAGATCATCCTGGCCCTCAACGCCACCGTCGACGGGCAGACGACCGCCCATTACGTCACGGAATCCCTGAAGGCGCACGGGCTCAAGGTGACCCGCCTCGCCCATGGCGTCCCGGTCGGGGGCGAACTCGACTACCTCGACGAGGGCACCCTCACCGCCGCGATCCGCAGCCGAACCCCGTTCTGACTCCGGACCACGCGGAGCCGGTATTTGACCGGACTCCGGCGCGCCCGTATCTGCGGGGGCTCAAGGCCGCCGCCCGCCCCGCACCCGTTGCAAGTCCGATCGCCCCATGACCATCCGCCCCCTCGTGATCCTGCCCGACGCGCGCCTGCGCCTTGCCTCCGAGCCGGTCGGCCCGGTGACCGACGAGATCCGGACGCTCGCCGCCGACATGCTGGAGACCATGTACGACGCTCCCGGCGTGGGCCTCGCGGCGATCCAGATCGGCGTACCGAAGCGCATCGTCACCATCGACACCTCGAAGGACGAGAACGACCGCCAGCCGCAGGTCTTCCTCAACCCCGAGATCGTCTGGGCCTCGGAGGAGAAGCGGATCTACGACGAGGGATGCCTGTCGATCCCCGAATTCTACGGGGAGGTCGAGCGGCCCGACCGCGTGCGCGTCCGTTTCCGCAACCTCGACGGCACGGAACAGGAGATCGAGGCCGACGGCCTGCTGGCCACCTGCATCCAGCACGAGATCGACCACCTCGACGGGGTGCTGTTCATCGACCACCTGTCGAAGCTGAAGCGCGACCGGTTGGTGAAGAAATTCGCCAAGGCGGCCAAGCGCGGCGACGTCTGAGCCGGCTTCGGGAGTAGGAGCCATGCGCGTCGTCTTCATGGGCACGCCGGATTTCGCGGTGCCGACCCTGGCGCGCCTCGCCGCCGACGGCCACGCCATCGCGGCGGTCTACACCCGTGCGCCGGCCAAGGCCGGACGCGGCATGGCGCTCAAGCCCTCCCCCGTGCAGGCGATGGCCGAGAGCCTCGGCGCGCCGGTGTTGACGCCCGCGAGCCTGAAGGGACCTGAGGCTGCCGCGACCTTCGCCGGCCACGGGGCCGATGTCGCCGTGGTGGTCGCCTACGGCCTGCTTCTCCCCCAGGCGATCCTCGACCTGCCGCGCCACGGCTGCCTCAACCTGCACGGCTCGCTCCTGCCCCGCTGGCGCGGCGCCGCCCCGATCCAGCGTGCCGTGATGGCCGGCGACGCGCAGAGCGGCGTCGGCATCATGCGGATGGAGGCCGGCCTCGATACCGGCCCCGTGGCGCTGGAGGCGCGGATTCCCATCACCCCCGGCATGACGGCGGGGCAACTCCACGACGCGCTGATGCCGCTCGGCGCCGACCTCATGGCCCGCGCGCTCCGGGATCTGGAGCGAGGCACGCTCGCCTTCACGCCCCAGGCCCAGGACGGCGTGGTCTACGCCCACAAGATCACCAACGAGGAGGCCCGCATCGACTGGACCCGCCCGGCCCACGCGGTCGCCGACCACGTCAACGGCCTGTCGCCCTTCCCCGGCGCCTTCTTCGAGGCGGATTTCGGCAAGGGCCCGGAGCGCGTCAAGGTCCTCTCGGCCGAGGCCGTGCCGGGCTCCGGCGCTCCGGGCACGCTCCTCGACACGGACGGCACGGTTGCCTGCGGCGAGGGCGCCGTGCACCTGTTCGCGCTGCGCCGCGCCGGAAAGGGGGGCGTCAGCAGCGGGGCCGAGTTCGTGCGCGGCACCCACCGGACGCCGGGCACGCGGCTGGCATGACGGAACCGGGCCGCACCTGATGCCGCGCTACAAGCTCGTGATCGAGTACGACGGGAGCCCGTTCTGCGGTTGGCAGCGCCAGACCGCGCAGCCCTCCGTCCAGGGGGCGATCGAGTCGGCGGTCAAGCGCTTCTCCGGCGAGGTCGCGGGCCTGACCTGCGCCGGCCGCACCGATACCGGCGTCCACGCCACGCACCAGGTGGCCCATCTCGACCTCGAGCGGGACTGGCGCACCGACGTGGTACGCGACGCGCTCAACGCGCACCTGCGCCCGAACCCGGTGGCGATCCTCAGCGCGGAGATCGTCGGCGCCGACTTCAACGCGCGCCACTCCGCCACCCGCCGGCACTACCGCTACCGCATCCTCAACCGGCGCAGCCCTCCCGTGCTCAACCGCGCCCATGTCTGGCAGGTGCCCTGGGCCCTCGATGTCGGACTGATGCAGGCCGCGGCCCCGCGCCTGCTCGGGCTGCACGACTTCACCGCCTTCCGGGCCGCCGAGTGCCAGGCGAAAAGCCCGATCCGAACTCTCGATCAACTCGATGTCGCCGTCCTGCCGATGGGCCTGCACGACGAGATCGTGGTGGCGACCTCCGCCCGCGCGTTCCTGCATCATCAGGTCCGCTCGATGGTCGGCACCCTGATGCTGGCCGGCAGCGGTCGCATCAGCGCCGACGACGTGAGCGACATCCTGTCGAGCCGGGACCGCAGCCGTTGCGGACCGTTGGCCCCAGCCTGCGGGCTGACCCTGGTCGGCGTCGACTATGGTCATCACGCAACTTTGAGTTAATTATATATAATCTCAAGTTGATTGATTGCTGAAAAGCAGGAACATTTCATCCATCCGGCGCGATCCGCGTCGGGCGTGATGGAAACGCCCGTGCCGAATTCTCCCACTCATCTGCTCCTCCTCGGCGCGACGGTGTTCGCTGCCCTCTCACCGTTCATCTTCATCGCGATCCGCGAAGCCGTGAAGCGCCAGAGACAGGAGATCGTCCGCGATCTCGCGGCCGTCTTCGACATCGCCGGGCCCTCGAGCGCACGCCTGATCCCCTCCTTCGAGTTCGTAAAGTACAAATATTTCGTCGGTCGGCCAAAAATCTTCGGAAAGAGCGCATCGTTCGACTCGGCGGAGGGGTCACTGGACATCTTCGATCGGTCGCGACATCGCGAGGACTTCACAACGACGGCCTGGATTCTCGGCAGCGTCGCCTTCAGCCTCCTGGCGGCGACCGCCGTGTTCCACACCCTGTCGCTGCTCGCGACGCTCCTGTGCGCAACGATCCCGGGCTCGGGTCTGTGGGACGGCACCTGCCTGACCATGCCGGACAGGGCCACAGTCTGGCTGTTCGGCGCCTGCGCGGCCTTCGCCGGCAGCTACCTGACGGCCCTGCGCAACCTCTACCGCGCGATCAAAAATTTCGACCTGAGCCCCGCGACGATCGTCGGCGAGACGATCAAGATTGTGATCGGCATCGTCCTCGCGCCCATCCTGGTGATCGGCATCCTGCGGGTGGGGGCGAGCGTCGCGGAAGGGCTCGCCAAGGTAGAGGCGTCGATGGGCTCCCCGCTGGTCCTCGCCCTGGCGATCACGGGTTGTTTCATCGCTGGCATCATGCCCGACGTGGTGTTGCGCAACATCCTCCAGCGCGACAAGCTGAAGAACTTCAAGCGGGAGGAATACGAGGTCTTTCGCGCCTTCAAGATCACGCCCGTAGAGATCATCGACGGGATCGACAGCGAGATCCGCGTCCGGCTCGACGATCACCACATTCATTCGACCCAGAATCTTGCGGCCGCCAACCCGCTGATGCTGTTCGTCGAAACACCCTACGGGGTCTATCAGATCATGGATTGGGTCGCGCAGGCGCAGCTCTGCTGCTCGGTCGGGCGCGAGAAGGTCATCCGGCTCTGGCCCCTGGGCGTGCGGACCCTTTTCGACCTCGAACGGCTGGCCGCCCCGAGTGCGACGCGCAACGAAGCGCTGTTGCTCGAAGTCGGACGCATCATCCTGGGCGCGCACATAATCGACGCGGCAACCGACCGTCAGGCCGCCGTCGACCTCGTTGTCGCCAGCATCGAGTTACGGCTCGACGACCCGCACGTTCAGCGGCTGCGCCAGATCTTCATTGCGGTGGGCGACCGCCTCGGTCCGGACTGCCGACGCTTCCGAACCCAACCGGCGGGCCCAACCGGCATCGCGACCTGAGATGGTAAGCCCGCGAACGGCCGCGCGACGGCCCCGGAAGGGTCAGCGATCGGCGAAATACGCCGCCAGAACCCGGGTGTAGATCGCTGTCAGCCGGTTTAGGTCGGCGATCGGCACGCACTCGTCGGTCTGGTGCATGGTCTGGCCGACGAGGCCGAACTCGAGGACCGGGCAGGCGTCCTTGATGAAGCGCGCATCGGAAGTGCCGCCCGTGGTCGAGAGCACCGGGCGGCGGCCGGTCTCGGTGGCGATGGCGCCGGCGACGAGTTCGGTGAAGGCGTCGGGCTCGGTGAGGAAGGCCGGTGAGTTCGAAGGCAGGAGGTCGAGACTGTAGCGCACGCTCCGGCCCGCGGCGGCGTCGAGGCGGCTCCGGATCTCGGCACCCAGGGTCTCGGCGGTCCAGCGGTCGTTGAACCGGACGTTGAAGGTGCCGTGCGCCTCGCCCGGGATGACGTTGGTCGCCGTGTTGCCGACGTCGAGGGTGGTGAATTCGAGGTTCGAGGCGCCGAAATGCTGGGTTCCGGCGTCGAGCGGCGCGGCCAGCAGCGCGGAGGCGAGGCGCAGCAGGCCGGGAATCGGATTCTCGGCGAGGTCCGGATAGGCGACGTGGCCCTGGCGCCCATGCACCGTCAGCCGCCCGGTGAGCGAGCCGCGTCGGCCGATCTTGATCATGTCGCCGAGAACGTCCGGGTTGGTCGGCTCGCCCAGGAGGCAGTGGTCGAAGCGCTCGCCCCGGGCCCGGGCCCATTCGAGGAGCTTCACCGTGCCGTTGATCGCCGGCCCCTCCTCGTCGCCGGTGATGAGGAAGCCGATCGAGCCCGGAACGTCCGGCCCGGCCACGTCGAGGTAGTCGAGAGCGGCGGCCAGCATGCAGGCGATGCCGCCCTTCATGTCGACGGCCCCGCGCCCGTACAGCACCCCGTTCTCCACGGTCCCGGCGAAGGGGCCGTGGCGCCAGCGGGCGACGTCGCCGGGGGGCACCACGTCGGTGTGGCCGGCGAACAGCAGGAAGGGCGCGCGCGTGCCGATGCGGGCGTAGAGATTGTCGATGTCGGGCGTGCCGGGTTCCGAGAAGCGCGGGCGCTCCACGCTGAACCCCGCCCCTTCGAGAATGCCGGCGAGCCAGGCGAGCGCCCCCCCCTCCTCCGGGGTCACCGAGGGACAGCGGATCAGGCTCTGGGCGAGGGCGAGGGGGGAGCGATCGAGGGACGCGTTCGGCACGGGCGGGACTCTCGCGTGATGTCCGGGTGCGGAGGGCCATAAGCGCGAGCGCGCGGGGGTGCAATTCGCGGCCGGCCTTTCGCCGCGCGACGGGGGGGCTTATCTGCGGGGTATGGCCCTCTCCCCCGACGAAGTCGAACGCTATGCCCGCCACCTCGTCCTGCCGGAGGTCGGCGGCCCGGGCCAGGCCCGGCTGAAGGCCGCCCGCGTCCTCGTCGTCGGGGCCGGCGGTCTCGGCGCCCCGCTGATCCAGTACCTCGCCGCCGCCGGGATCGGGGCCATCGGCATCGTCGACGACGACACCGTTTCCCTGTCGAACCTGCAGCGGCAGGTCATCCACGCGACTCCCGATATCGGCCGGCGCAAGGTCGAGAGTGCGGCCCAGGCGGTGTCGCGTCTGAACCCGCACGTCGCCGTGGAGGCGCTCGCGCTGCGGCTGACCCCGGAGAACGCCCCGGACCTCATCGGCGCCTACGACGTGGTGGCCGACGGGTCCGACAACTTCGCCACGCGCTACGCGGTCTCGGATGCCTGCTTCCACGCGCGGCGCCCGCTGGTGACGGCGGCGCTTGGGCGCTTCGACGGTTCGCTGACCACGCTGCGACCCTACGAGACCGATGCACGCGGGCGCCCGAACCCGACCTATCGCTGCCTGTTCCCGAACCCGCCGCCGCCCGGCAGCGTCGCCCCCTGTGCCGAGGCCGGCGTGCTCGGCGCGCTTGCCGGCATCATGGGCTCGCTGATGGCCCTGGAGGTGATCCGCACGGTGACGGATTTCGGCGAGCCCCTCATTGGCCGCCTCCTCATGGTCGACACCCGCGCGATGCGCTTCGAGACCCTCGGCTACGCCTGGGACGAGGCCAACCCGCTCAACGGAACCGGCACGGAGGGCTGATCCCCCCGCGACCGGGCGCGGTCGCTCGTCCGGTCCTACTCCGCCGGCAGCGCGTCGAGGAGAGGTCGGGCTTCCCGGGCACGCAGGCCGTCGTCGTGGGCATCGGTGAACTGCAGCGCCGCGAGCTGCGCGTACAGCGCGCCCTGCGCCAGCAGGCTCTCGTGGGTGCCGCTCTCGACGATCCGGCCGCCGTCGAGGACCAGGATGCGGTCCGCCTTGCGGATCGTCGCCAGGCGGTGCGCGATGACCAGGGTGGTGCGACCGCGCATCAGGGTATCGAGGGCGGTCTGCACCGCGCGCTCGCTCTCGGCGTCGAGGGCCGAGGTCGCCTCGTCGAGAAGGAGGATCGGTGCGTCCTTGAGGATGGCGCGGGCGATCGCCACCCGCTGGCGCTGGCCGCCGGAAAGGGTGACGCCGCGCTCGCCCACCGTCGTGGCGTAGCCCTGCGGCAGGGCCTGGATGAAGCCGTCCGCATGGGCGAGTTCGGCCGCGCGCTGGACCTGGGCCTCGGTGGCCTCGGGCCGGCCGTACCGGATGTTCTCGAGCACCGAGCCGGAAAACACCGTCGGGTCCTGCGGTACCAGGGCGAGGCGCTCGCGCAGCTGCTCCGGGTCGACCTGGGCAATGTCGACGCCATCGACCCGGATGAGGCCGGATTGCGGGTCGTAGAAGCGCAGCAGCAATTGCAGCACCGTGGTCTTGCCGGCGCCCGAGGGACCGACGAGGGCCACCCGCTCGCCCGGCGCGATCGTGAAGCGGATGCCGTCGAGCGCGGGATGGTCGGGCCGGGCCGGGTACAGGAAGCGCACGGCTTCGAAGGCCACGGCGCCCTTGGCGGGCACCGGCAGGGCCAGCGGCTCGGCCGGTGTGCGGATCGTCGATTCGGCCGCCAGGATCTCGCCGAGGCGCTCGGCGGCGCCGGCCGCCTGGGCGAGTTCGCCGTAGACTTCCGAGAGCTGCCCGAGGGCGCTCGCGCCGAACACCGCGTAGAGGACGAACTGCGAGAGCTGACCCGCCGTCATGGTCCCGGCCAGGACCCCTTGCGCGCCGTACCACATGACGCCGACGACGCTGGCGGAGATGAGGAAGATGGCGACGCCGGTGAGGAGCGCCCGCGCCTGGATCGAATCCCGCGCGGCCGCATAGGCGTTCTCGGCGGCCGCGGCGAAGCGGCTCGCGGTGGTCCGGCCCATGCCGAAGGCCTGCATGGTGCGGATCGCGTTCACGGCCTCGGCGGCATAGGCCGAGGCGTCGGCGAGGCGGTCCTGCGCCGCCCGGGACCGGCGCCGCACGCCGCGCCCGGAGAGGATCAGCGGGAAGACGATGAGGGGAATCGCCGCCAGGACGAGGACCGACAGCTTCGGGCTCGTGATGACCATCATCACCACCGCGCCCGTGAAGAGAAAGGCGTTGCGCAGCAGGATCGAGATCGAGACGCCGAAGACGGCCTTCACCTGCGTGGCATCCGCGGTGAGGCGCGAGATGATCTCGCCCGAGAGCGAGCGGTCGAAGAAGGCGGGATCGAGCTGGGTCAGGCGCCGGAACACGGCGGTGCGCAGATCCGCCACCACGCGTTCACCCAGCGTCGCGACCGTGTAGTAGCGCGCCCCGCTGGAGAGGGCGAGCACCGCCACGACGCCGATCAGGGCGGCGAAGTAGGTGTCGATCACCCCCTGGCCCTCGGGCGAGAAGCCGTGGTCGATGACCCGGCGCAGGGCGATCGGGACCACGAGGGTCGCGCCCGAAGCGGCGAGGAGGGCCAGGAACGCCGCGAGCATCCGGCCGCGATAGACCATCGCGAACGGAATCAGCGGGCGGAGCGAACCGAGCGGTGCCTTCGGCCGGGCCTCCCCGGGAATTTTCTTGTCACGGCCGCGAGCCATGGTGCCTCGTCATCGTTGGTCTTCCAGGAAAAGCGACCGTCCGGCGGTCTCTTCGAGCGGCGCACGCTTGTCGGGCGAAGGTGCGTGAGGTATAGGCGCGCCTTCATCCGATTGCGCGTGATCTATGGCCGCGGGCCGCCAGACGGGCCGGTCGGCTTGGCTATTCAAGGATTTCGTCATGGCAAAGAGCGCGGCCGACAAGGCCAAGGGTACCGAGCATCCCGACTACCACTTCATCAAGGTCGTGATGACCGACGGGTCCGAGTACATGACCCGGTCGACCTACGGCAAGGAGGGCGACACCCTCAACCTCGACATCGACCCGAACACCCATCCGGCCTGGACCGGCGGCGAACAGAAGATGCTCGATCGCGGTGGCCGCGTCTCGCGCTTCAACTCGCGCTTCGGCGCCCTCTCCTTCGGCAAGAAGTAAGGCCATCTTGGTCCGCCGCCGCGCCGACGCAGCGGCGGACCCCTTACAACGCAGAACGGGCGGCTCCCCCCGGAGCCGCCCGTTCTGCGTTTCCAATCCCCTCCCCGGCCCGAGGCCGGGGCGACGTCCGCGTCAGGCGGAGGCGGCTCCGAAGGCCGAGCGCAGCAGGCTCAGTTGGGCAACGACGGGGCTTTCCTGGGGCAGAGGGCTGGGACGCTCGTCGGCGATCAGGCCATCGAGGTGCAGGATCCGGCTGTGCAGGCGGCGCGACCGCACGATGAGGTCCTGCAGGGTCGGAGGCAGAACGCCGAACACCTCGCTGCGGAAGGTCTCGGGTGTGGTCAAGCGCACCCGGGTCTTCTCCTGCATCGCCTCGGCCGGCGTCAGCTCGCCCTCGGATACGGCGCGCTGCACCAGGAGCCAGGAGGCGATCTGCATCAACCGCGTGGTGAGGCGCATGCTCTCGCTGGCATAGCTCAGCGTCCCGTCGCGGGACATCAACCGAGATTCCTCGCGGCCGGTCCCGTCGAGATAGGCCGCCGCTTCCTCGACCAGGGTCATGCCCTCGCGGAAGAGCACCTTGAATGCCTCCGAGGTGACGTAGGTGTCGCCGAAATTCACCCAGTCGCGCTCGTCCCGGAACATGACGTCGAACCCGCTCATGGTGCCTCCTGTGCCGCGGCCGGACCGATTGCGTCCCGCGATGGGACGAAGGCGGCGCGTTTGCACCTGTCTGCGCAACTCTAGCGCCGAACGTCCCGGCCCGCGGCCTTTACCCGATGTTAACGTTAACGAAGGCGATCGGTGCCGGGCTTCCCGCTGTCGCTGCCGCTGCGAAGACACCGGGCAGAACATCCGGACGTGGGAAGGACCCCAGGCGGGAAGGACCCGGGACGAAAAAAAGGCCGCCCGTCGCGGGCGGCCTGACTAGCGAGTTTCGGGAGCAGTCCAAGCGAGCGAATCGGAAGATCCGCGCGTTGTCCGGAAGAACCGAACAGGATCACAGGATGGCGCGGATCGGTTAACGGACGATTCACGGGATGGCGTCGGGGCGCCAGATCGCGAACCCCGGATTTCGCCGTTTCGGCAGGCTCCGGAATTGACTCGCGCGGGACCTTGCCCCATAAGCCGCGCCATCGCGACGCGGCGCCCTTGAGGGGCGCTGTTCGCGCTTGCAGACACATTTCAGGGCGAGTGAATATCCGGTGCGGCCTTCGGTGCGGCCCGGATCGATCCTCGGCCATTCGGAGATCGCGCCATGAAGAGAACCTATCAGCCCAGCAAGCTCGTGCGTAAGCGTCGTCACGGCTTCCGCGCCCGCATGGCCACTGCCGGCGGCCGCAAGGTCATCGCGGCCCGTCGCGCGCACGGCCGCAAGAAGCTCTCCGCCTGAGAGATCCGCGGCGCCGTCACGGGCGGCGCGCCTCATCATGAGCCTGGCCAGGGGCCACAGGACCCGCTGCGAGATCGGATCGGGCATGTCATCGGCCCCATCCGCGATCGGGCGGCTGACGCGACGCTCCGAGTTCCTGGCCGCGGCCGGCGGACGTCGCTTCCACAACGAACGCTTGTCGGCGCAGGGCCTCGTCCGCGCCGTTGAAGCGTCCACGGACGGCGTCCCCGGCGATCCGGCGGGTGGCGGACTCCGAATCGGATTTACCATCACCAAGCGGGTCGGCCACGCCACGGAGCGCAATCGCATCCGGCGACGGTTGCGCGCGGCCGTGGCCCAGGTGGCCGGCGATCTGCCGGTGCGTCCGGCCGACGTGGTGCTGGTGGCCCGGCGCCCGGCCCTGCACGCTCCTTTCGAGACTCTCATCGACGACCTACGCCGTGCCGTCGCCGTGGTGACGAAGCCGCAGGATCAGAAATCTGCGACGTCCGATCCGCGGCCCGCTCGGCGCGGACGCGGCAAAGGCGCGCCCGCGTCTGGCGCATCGGCGGCGGCTCCGCTATTGGCCTCGGGCGCGACGGGCTCCGCCGTGCCGGCCGGTCCCGGTCCGGCGCGCGCGAATGCGCCCTCCCCTCCTCCCAAAGCATGCGACGGACCGACCGATGGGTAATGACAAGACGAACATGATCGTCGCGATCGCCTTGTCGCTGGCGGTCCTGCTCGGCTGGAACTATTTCATCGCCGCTCCCCGCGTGGAGCAGCAGCGTCAGGCCGCCCTTCAGAACAAGGCGGCCACCCAGCCCGCCGGTCCCGACGGCGTACCGAGCGCCAGCCCGAAGGAAGGCGGTCCGGCCAATCCCGTCCCCGGAACCCTGCCGGGCGCCTCGGGTGCCGGCGGCGGTGTGGTGCCGCGCGAGACGGCGATCGCGCGCTCCCCACGCGTCACCATCGACACCCCGGCGCTCGCCGGCTCCATCGCCCTGAAGGGCGGCCGCATCGATGACGTCTCACTCAAGAATTACCACGAGACCGTCGACGACAAGAGCCCGAACATCGTCCTGCTCTCGCCCACCGGCACCGAGAATCCCTACTACGCCGAGTTCGGCTGGGTCGGCCAGAACGCTGGTCCCCTGCCCAACGGCGACACCGTCTGGACCGCCGATGCCACCTCCCTGGCGCCGGGCAAGCCCGTGACGCTGAGCTACGACAACGGCGCGGGCCTGCTGTTCAAGCGGACCATTGCGGTGGACGACAAGTTCCTGTTCACCGTTCGCGACGAGGTCGAGAACAAGGGCGGCAACGCGGTTTCCCTCTATCCCTACAGCCTCGTCTCGCGCTGGGGTAAGCCGCACACCCAGGGTTACTACGTGCTGCACGAGGGCCTGATCGGCGTCCTCGGCGCCGACGGGCTGCAGGAATACACCTACGACCACCTCGCCAAGGAGCCGGCGCTCGGCAATGCCAGCACCAAGGGCAAGACCTGGCCGGGCGTGACCGGCGGCTTCGTCGGGATCACCGACAAGTACTGGGCCGCCGCCGCCATCCCGGATCAGGCGACCCCCTACACGGGCAGCTTCACCGAGCGGACCGACGGCGCCACCAAGGTCTATCAGGCCAACGTGCTCGGCAACGTGCAGGTGATCCAGCCCGGTGCCTCGGCCGCCGCGACCCAGCAGCTCTTCGCTGGCGCCAAGGAAGTGAACACGGTCAACGCCTACCAGGCGAACCAGAACATCAAGCAGTTCGACCTGCTAATCGACTGGGGTTGGTTCCACTTCATCACCAAGCCGATGTTTCGGGCGCTGGACTTCTTCTTCCACCTGTTCGGCAACTTCGGCGTGTCGATCCTCGTGGTGACTTTCTGCCTGAAACTGCTCTTCCTGCCGATCGCCAACAAGTCCTACCAGTCCATGGCCAAGATGAAGGCCGTGCAGCCGGAGATGACGTCGATCCGCGAGCGCTATGCTGACGACAAGATGAAGCAGCAGCAGGCGATGATGGAGCTGTACAAAAAGGAGAAGATCAATCCGGTCGCTGGCTGCTGGCCGGTGCTGATCCAGATTCCGGTCTTCTTCGCGCTGTACAAGGTCCTGTTCATCACCATCGAGATGCGGCATGCGCCGTTCTTCGGCTGGATTCAGGATCTGGCCGCGCCGGATCCGACGAACATCCTCAACCTGTTCGGCCTGCTGCCCTTCGCGGCGCCCGACTTCATCCACCTCGGCATCTGGCCCATCATCATGGGCATCACGATGTTCATCCAGATGAAGATGAACCCCGCGCCGCCGGACCCGGTCCAGGCGCAGATCTTCACCTTCATGCCGATCGTGTTCACCTTCATGCTCGGCTCGTTCCCGGCCGGCCTGGTGATCTACTGGGCCTGGAACAACACCCTGTCGGTGATCCAGCAATACGTCATCATGCGCCGCAACGGGGTGAAGGTGGAGCTTTGGGACAACCTGCGGGGGATGTTCCGACGCAAGACTGCCGACAAGAACGCCGTCGCCAAGAGCTGATCGCTTCGTCCACAAGGACCGCGACGCTTGTCCAACCCGGTCCTCTCCGTTTCACGACGGGGAGGACTTCCTGTTTCCGGCGTGTCGGCTCGCGAGAGTGATGGGCACGCCCTCTCCTCCGCCCGGAGCCGCTCGATGTCCCAAGCCGAAGACGATGCCGCCCTGCTGGAGGCCGGCCGCCTGCTGTTCGCGGGCGCAGCCGACTTCATCGCCTCGGCCCCCAACGTGCCCGCCCTTCCGCCGATGAAGGGCGTGGAGATCGCCTTCGCGGGCCGTTCCAACGTGGGCAAATCGAGCCTCGTCAACGCACTCACCGGGCGCAACACCCTGGCGCGGACCTCGCACACCCCGGGGCGCACGCAGCAGCTGAACTTCTTCGATATCGGCGGCCGCCTGACCCTGGTCGACATGCCGGGCTACGGCTACGCGGCGGTGGAGAAGACCAAGGTCGAGGCCTGGACCGACCTGATTCACGACTACCTGAAGGGCCGCTCGAACCTGGCCCGGGTGTTCATGCTGATCGACTCGCGTCACGGCCTGAAGAGTATCGACACCGACGTCCTCGACGGCCTCGACAAGGCCGCCGTGAGCTACCAGATCGTGCTGACCAAGGGCGATGCCCTGAAGAAGTCCGAGATGGACGCCCGCATCGCCGGGGTGCAGGCTGCCATCGCCCGGCGGCCGGCCGCCTACCCGGAGATCCTGCTTACCTCGAGCCGCGACGACCGGGGCGTACCGGAACTTCGGGCCAGTGTCGCCCGCCTGCTGCAGGAGCGCGGCGCGTGAACGGCCTCGATCGCGTTCTCCTGGCGCTTGGCGCCCTCGCGGGTCTCCTCGGCGTCGCCGCGAGCGCCGCGGCGGCCCATCTCAGCGGGGCTGACAGCCTGAGGACCGCCGCCCAGTTCCTGCTGTTCCACGCCCCAGCGATCCTCGGGCTCGTGGCGTTGGCCGCCAACGGCACGACGCACCGGCCGGTCACCCGCCTCGCAGCCGCCGCCCTGGTGGTCGGCCTCGCACTGTTCTCGGGCGACCTTGCGCTTCGGGCGCTCCATGGCACACCGCTCTTTCCCATGGCGGCCCCGACCGGTGGCTTCGTCCTGATGGCCGGCTGGCTACTCGTGGCCGCGGCAGCCTTCGTTCCGGCACGTCGGTCCTGAGGTATGAGCCGGCGGCTGGGCGTCGGATGAGCATCGCGTCACCGCGCGGGCGACGCCGCGTCCTCGGCCCTGAAGCCGTGCGCCCTCGTACGCCCTCGACCGCCCCGCAGAGCCGCTGAAGCCCGTCGCTTAACGGATCAGCGGCGGCAGTTGCGGCGCGGCGCCGTCCGGCAGCGCGGTCTGGGCCATATTCATGCTCATGGCGAGCAGCGTGTAATAGCCGTTGATGCCCGCCATCTCGATGGCGCCCTGCTCGCCGAAGGTTTGGACCGCCCGGGCGTAGGTGGTGTCGCTCACCGCCTTGTTGTGATGCAGCTCCGTCGAGAACGCGTAGACCAGCGTCTCCTCCGGCCCCATCGCGTCCGGCCGCCAGCCTTCCCGGATCGCGGCGACGATCGCCGGATCGAGGCCGGCCTTCAGGGCGATCGGCGCATGGATGTGCCACTCCAGCTGCTGCGTCCATTCCCGGGCGGTGATCAGGATGATGAACTCGCTCAGCCGCAGGGGCAGTACGCTGCGGTAGCGCAGGTGCAGCCCCATATTGCTCGCGTTGGTCATCAGCTCGGGACTGCGCAGGAGCGGCACGAACGGACCGAAGACCGGGGTCTTGCGCGCCGCGAGAAAAGCCTCGGAGGCCGCTTTCTGCTCCGGGCTGAGGGCATCGGCCGGTATCGGCGGCAGGCGGTCTTGGGCCAAGGCAGACAGGCTCCCGAAGAGAAGGATCGACAGGACCGGCAGGACGGCGACACGCATGGGTTTACTCCTCCGGTCCGGCTTCCGGCCGCAACCTACGGCATCACCGGCGGGTGGTAGGTCAGCGTGAAGGCCAGGGCCCAGAGCAGGAACAGCACCACCGGCAGGTGGATGAGGAGCTGTAGGAAACTGAACCCGACGATGTCGCGCGCCTTCAGGCCGAGGATGCCGAGGAGTGGCAGCATCCAGAACGGGTTGATCAGGTTCGGCAGCGCCTCGGCCGCGTTGTAGACCATCACCGCCCAGCCGAGATGGACCTGCAGCTCGTTGGCCGCCTGCATCACGTAGGGCGCCTCGAGCAGCCATTTGCCGCCGCCCGACGGCACGAAGAAGCCGAGCACCGCCGAGTAGACGCCCATCGAGATCGGGAAGCTGCCCGTGGTGTTCAGGCTGACGAAGGCGTGGGTGATCACCTCGGAGACCGAGATCCCGGCGGCGTTCTTCGGCCCGGTCAGCATCGCGCTGATGGCGGCGTAGAGCGGGAACTGGATGAGGATGCCGGCAGTCGCCGGAACGGCCTTGGCCACCGCCACGAGGAAACGCTTCGGGCGCCAATGCAGCAGCAGCCCGAGGGTGATGAACAGGAGGTTATAGGTGTTCAGGTTCGAGATCGCTGTGATCCAGGATTGCCGCGCGAACTCCTGGTAGATCCAGGCGCCGGCGATCACCACGAGGAGGATCGTGAGGATCGGGGAGTGCTCCAGCCATTCACCGGGTTGCTCGGGGCGGCCGAGATCGGCCTCTTCGCGCGCGACGCTCACGCCGAGATCCTCGGCCGTCACCGCAGTGCTCGGGCGCGGCGCGGAGGCATAGGCGATGATCACCGACATCACGAACAGGATCGCAGCGATCAGCATCGACTGCCAGAGGAAGATGGTTTCGCTGAAGGGAATCACGCCGGTGATCGGCAGGAGCGCCTTCGGCAGGCTCGCCGGGTTCGCCTGGAGCTGGGCCGCAGAGGAGCTGAGGCCCATGGCCCAGGTGGCGCCGAGCCCGAGATAGGCGGCGGCCCCGGCGGCGCGGTAATCCATGCGGAGTTCCGTGCGACGGGCGAGCGCGCGGGCGAGAAGGCCACCGAAGATCAGGCTCAGGCCCCAGCTCAGGAACGAGGACAGCATGGTCGCCGCGGCCACGAACCCGACGGCGCCGCGGCCGGTCTTCGGGATCGCGGCGAGGCGATCGATCAGCGCCTGGACCGGGGGTGCCGTCGCCACCACGTAGCCACCGATCGTCACGAAGGCCATCTGCATGGTGAAGGGGATCAGGCTCCAGAAGCCGTCGCCGAAGCTCTTGGCGATGGCGGGCGCCGGGGCACCGTTGGCCAGCGCGCCGAGGGCAACGATGACCACCGCGATGGCGACGAAGATGAAGGCATCGGGAAACCACTTCTCGGCCCAGGCGGTGAAGCGGATGCCGGCCCGCGACAGGGCGCTGTCCAGCGCGGCGGAGTCGGCGCGACGCTCCGGCGTGGGTGTCGACATCGGAAAGTCCTGGGAACGAGGGAATGGCCTTGGGAGGCGCATTGTCCGCAATTGCCGATCCGGCTCAAGACGGAATCCCGCCGGTACACAGGCTTGGCTGTGATGATCGGGTGAGACTGTCAGGGTCGCCGCTTCAGGCTTCCTTGAGGGTTCGCCTCTACGATGCGCCCTGTTCTCGCGTGGGAGATCCTGTTCGTGGCCGAAATCTCGAAGCTCCGAGACCTCGATGCGAGAATGGCCGAACGGCGTCAGGCCAGCACCAAGGTGCGGGATCTGGCCCGTCAGGAGCGGGACAGGACGGACTTCGAGAAGCCCTTCCTGTCGCCCCTCGGGTGGATGATCGCGGTCATCCTGAACTTCGCCCTGGTGCTGGTCGTGGGCCTCGGCACCGTGCTGGTCCCGCCCCTGATGGCCTGCCGCGAGCAGAGTGCGCGCGGTTTCTTCGCCGGCGATTCCTTCCAGGCCTGCGCCGGCCGGGGCATCTCGGCCAGCTTCCAGGACTTCGACCGTCGCATCCGCCGCCTCGTCCTGCGTTCGGGACAGTGAACGGCCGGCCTGACGGGGCCCGCAACGGCGGCTGCCGTCGCGGGCCCCGGGATGTCGGGATGACGCCCGGCCTCAGTTGAGGGTGACGCTCTCCGGCCGGCGCTCGGTGCTGAGGCCGGATTTGCCGACCTTCAGCCCGAGGGGACCGACCTCCACCGGCACCACTTCCCCATCGTGGATCAGCCCGGACAGGAGTTGCTCCGCCAGCCGATCCTGCACTGCCTTCTGGATCACCCGCTTCAGGGGACGCGCCCCGTAGGCCGGGTCGTAGCCCTTGTCCGCGAGCCAGTCGCGGGCCTTCGGATCGACGTCGAGGGTGATCTTGCGCTCGTCGAGGAGCTTCTGCAGGCGCTTCAGCTGGATCTCGACGATCGCACCCATCTCCGACCGCTTGAGACGGTGGAACAGGATGATCTCGTCGATCCGGTTGAGGAATTCCGGCCGGAAGTGGCTGCGCACCACACCCATCACCTCCTCGCGCACGACATCGGTGTCGTCGCCCTCACTCTGGTTGACGAGGTATTCCGAACCGAGGTTCGAGGTCATGATCAGGAGCGTGTTGCGGAAGTCCACCGTCCGACCCTGTCCATCGGTCAGCCGACCGTCGTCGAGTACCTGGAGCAGGACGTTGAACACGTCCGGATGCGCCTTCTCGACCTCATCGAACAGCACGACCTGGTAGGGCCGGCGCCGAACCGCCTCGGTGAGTGCTCCACCCTCCTCGTAGCCGACATAGCCCGGAGGCGCGCCGATCAGCCGGGCCACGGAGTGCTTCTCCATGTATTCCGACATGTCGAGACGCACGAGTGCCGTGTCGTCGTCGAAGAGGAAGCCGGCCAGGGCCTTGGTCAGCTCGGTCTTGCCGACGCCGGTGGGCCCGAGGAAGATGAACGAGCCGATCGGCCGGTTCGGATCCTGGAGACCGGCGCGGGCCCGGCGGACGGCGGTCGCCACCGCCTCCACCGCCTCGCGCTGCCCGACGACACGCTCGCCCAGCACCGTCTCCATGGCCAAGAGCTTGTCGCGCTCGCCCTCCAGCATCTTGTCGACGGGAACCCCGGTCCAGCGCGAGACAACACCCGCGATGTGGGCCGGCGTCACCGCCTCCTCGACCATGCCGTCGCGGACCACGGCGCTCTCGGCCTGGGCCTCGATCTCGGCGAGCTGGCGCTCCAGCCCCGGGATCACGCCGTAGGCGAGCTCGCCCGCGCGCTGGTACTGCCCCTGGCGCTGGGCCGAGGCCAATTCGTTGCGCGCCTCGTCGAGCTTGCGCTTGAGTTCGGCGGCAGCACCGAGCTTGTCCTTCTCGGCCTTCCAGCGCGAGGTGATCGCGGCGGACTGCTCCTCGAGGTCGGCCAACTCCTTTTCCAACCGCACGAGGCGGTCGCGGGAGGCGGAATCGGTCTCCTTCTTGAGGGCCTCGCCCTCGATCTTCAGGCGCACGATCTCGCGGTCGAGGTTGTCGAGCTCCTCGGGCTTCGAATCGACCTGCATGCGCAGGCGCGACCCGGCCTCGTCCATCAGGTCGATGGCCTTGTCCGGCAGGAAGCGATCGGTGATGTAGCGGTTCGACAGGGTCGCGGCCGCCACCAGCGCCGCATCCTGGATGCGCACGCCGTGGTGCTGCTCGTACTTCTCCTTGATCCCGCGCAGGATCGAGACCGTGTCCTCGACGGTGGGCTCGGACACGAAGACGGGCTGGAAGCGCCGGGCCAGGGCCGCGTCCTTCTCCACGTGCTTGCGGTACTCGTCGAGGGTGGTGGCCCCGACGCAGTGCAGCTCGCCGCGGGCCAGCGCGGGCTTCAGCAGGTTGGAGGCGTCCATCGCCCCATCCGCCTTGCCGGCCCCGACAAGGGTATGCATCTCGTCGATGAACAGGATGATCCCGCCTTCGGCCGCCGTGACCTCGGAGAGCACGCCCTTCAGCCGCTCCTCGAATTCTCCGCGGTATTTGGCACCGGCGATCAGCGATCCCATGTCGAGGGCGAGCAGGCTCTTGTCGCGCAGGGATTCCGGCACGTCGCCGTCGACGATGCGCAGGGCGAGACCCTCGACGATGGCGGTCTTGCCGACGCCGGGCTCGCCGATCAGGACGGGGTTGTTCTTGGTGCGCCGCGACAGGACCTGGATCGTGCGACGGATCTCCTCGTCACGGCCGATTACCGGGTCGAGCTTGCCCTCGCGCGCCGCTTCCGTGAGGTCGCGGGCGTATTTCTTCAGCGCATCGTAGGCGTTCTCGGCCGTGGCGTTGTCGGCGGTCCGGCCCTTGCGCAGGGCGTTGATCGCGCCGTTGAGCGAGGCCGGCGTGACGCCGGCCGCCGCCAGCGCGCGACCGGCCTCGGTGTCCTTCTCGACCGCGAGGGCGAGCAGCAGGCGCTCGACCGTGACGTAGCTGTCGCCCGCCTTCTCGGCCGCCTTCTCGGCGGTGTCGAACAGGCGCACGAGCTCGCGCGTCGCCTGCGGCTGGGACGCGTTGCCGGACACCTTCGGCTGCTTGGCGAGCCAGGCCTCGGTCTGCGCGAGGGCGACCCGCGACTGACCACCCGCCCGATCGATCAGACCGGCGCAGAGGCCCTCGGGATCGTCGAGCAGGACCTTCAGGATGTGGCCCGGCTGGAATTGCGGATGGCCCTCGCGCATCGCGAGGTTCTGCGCGGCCTGGACGAAGCCGCGGGCGCGCTCGGTATAGATCTCGAAATTCATCTGTGTCCCACCTCCCCGTGTCGGCACGACCCGCCGCCCGCTCCTCGCGGCACGACCGATCGCCGAGACGTCGCCCCCACGGCCGATGCCGCTGGAGACCCCGGCACCACCTGGCCGCCGGTCTTCGAGATGTAGTGTTGCAAATCGGCACCACAAGGGTGTGGAGCGCGATGGCAGGCGGCCGGCCGCGGGCTTGCGCCCGGATGCCTTTCAGGGCCACGCTCGGCGCATGACGGACACGCCCAGCCTGCGCCTCGACGCCCTCCATCGCTACCCCGTCAAGGGGCTCTCGCCCGAGCCGATGGACCATGCGACCTTGACGGCGGGTGACTACTTTCCGGGCGACCGCCTGTTCGCGGTGGAGAACGGCCCATCGGGCTTCGACCCGGCTGCCCCGGTGCACCAGCCCAAGATCAAGTTCCTGATGCTGATGCGCGACGAGGCGCTGGCGCAGCTCGACACGCTCTACGATCCCGAGGACGGGACGCTGACGATCCGCCAGGGTGGCGCGATCGCGGCCCGTGGCGACCTCGCCCAGCCGGAGGGACGGGCCGCCATCGAAGACTTCCTCACCCGCACCATGCCCGGATCCCTGCGAGGCCCAGCCCGCATGTTGTCGGCACCGGCCGGTTATCGCTTCACGGATTCCCCGCGCGGGTTCGTCTCGCTTCTCAACCTCGCCAGCGTCGCGGCACTCGAGACCATGACCGGCGCGGCGGTGGACCCCCTTCGCTTCCGGGCGAACCTCCACGTCACGGGCCTCCACCCCTGGGCCGAGCTCGATCTCGTCGACCGCACGCTGACGACGGAGGGCGGCGTGCGCCTGCGCATCCACAAGCGCACTCAGCGCTGCGCGGCGACCAATGTCGACCCGGTCACGGGCCAGCGCGATCTCGCAATCCCCCGCACGCTCGCGCAGCATCTCGGCCATACGGATTGCGGTGTCTACGCGGAGGTGCTGGAGGGCGGCGTGCTGACGGTGGGCGAGGCTCTCACCCTGGGCTAGATGGCGTCGCGGTGCACGAGGACGATGGCGGCGGCGTACCCGGCCCGGCGCAGATGGCGCAGGTCCGCGTGACGGCGCTCGCAGGTGACCTTGAGGTAGCGGCTCTCGCCTGCGGTCAGGCCCGTGGCGGCCGCGGCGGTCTGCCCGTGCATCAGGCACTCCATGGGGGTGCGGGCAGGGGCGACCATGACGTCGAGGGCGGTGTCGCGGGAGCAATCCTTGGCGAGGAGCGTCGCGGCGCAGACGAGGGCGACGGAGAGCAGTTCAGACATGACGGACCCCTTGTTCGAGATGGCGAATAAGGTCCGCGGTGTGGCTCCGGCGTGTGAGCGGCCGCGTGATCGTTGCCTTGGTGTTCCCCGTATCGTTGTTGTCGTTGGAGAGGGCGAAGCACGGCGTGTGCCAGCGTCGTGTCCCAGGAGGCGCGGATCACCGTCCTACGAGGATGGGGCCGCCGTTGGCACGACCTCGGTCAGCGGCGAATCTGCAACCAATGCGGCTCGGGCTCGGATCGCGGCAGGACGGCCGCGACGGCGTCGAGATCGACGGTAAATTGTTCGGTCAGGAGGCGCCAGACCTCGGATGGGGAGGCCGCCTGCGGGTTGAGCTGGTCGACCGCGCTGGCGATGTGGTGCGGGCTCAACAGGGTGGGACGCGGATGGTACGGATCGGCATTCAGCATGGTGCAGGATCCCCGGCGACTTTCCGATCATGGTTCGTCAACCTTAAGGAACCCTTACCGGTGAGCGGTTGCAACCCCGTTCTCGATGCCTCCGCGAAATGGTCCCGCGCGCGCTCCGGCAGCTCCGTCACGCGATGGGGGCCGGCAACACCCGGCATCGCCGCGTGAAATTCATTTCCCCGCTGCTTCGCACCGTCGCGATGCTGCGCTAGAAGCCCGGCGTCGCGCGCGGTGCCCGACGCGCCATCGAGGACGAGCCCCACGATGAAAGAACCGCTGCCCAACGTCCATGTGCGCGCCGAGGTCCTGGTCCAGGCCCTGCCGCACATGCAGCGCTACGACCAGGAGATCGTGGTCATCAAGTATGGCGGCCACGCCATGGGAGACCGGGCGGCGGCGGAGGATTTCGCCGAGGATATCGTGCTCCTGGAGCAGTCCGGCCTGAAGCCGATCGTGGTCCATGGCGGCGGCCCGCAGATCGGGCGGATGCTCGGCCGGCTCGGCATCGAATCGGAATTCCGCGGCGGGCTGCGCGTCACCGACGAGGCCACCGTCGAGGTGGTCGAGATGGTCCTGGCCGGCTCGATCAACAAGCAGATCGTCGGCTGGATCTCGGCCGAGGGCGGTCGCGCCATCGGCCTCTGCGGCAAGGACGGCAACATGGTGCGGGCCCGCAAGGCCACCCGGACCATCATCGATCCCGAGAGCCAGACCGAGCAGGAGGTCGATCTCGGCCTCGTGGGCGAGCCCGAGCACGTCGAGCGCGGCGTTCTCGACGCGGTGCTGAAGGCCGAGCTGATCCCGGTCCTGGCTCCCGTGGCCTTCGGGGCGGACGGCCAGACCTACAACGTCAATGCCGACACCTTCGCGGGCGCGATCGCGGGGGCGCTGCGGGCCAAGCGCCTGCTGCTGCTCACCGATGTTCCTGGGGTGCTCGACAAGGACAAGAAGCTCATCCCCGAGCTGTCGATCGACGATTGCCGCCGGCTCATCGCCGACGGCACCATCACGGGCGGCATGATCCCGAAGGTGGAGACCTGCATCTACGCCCTGGAGCAGGGCGTCGAGGCGGTGGTCATCCTCGACGGCAAGGTCAGCCACGCGGTGCTGCTGGAGCTGTTCACCGATTACGGTGCCGGCACCCTGATCCGTCGGGGCTGAACTCCCTCCCCTGCCTCGCGCTCAGGTCGCGCGGGGCAGCGTCCGCGGCCGGAAGGCCACCAGGGTCATGTCGTCCCGACGCGTCTCCTCGCCGCGATAGGCGGTGAGCGCCGCATCGAGGATCGTCACCTGCTCCGCCAGGGGCGCCGCCTGATGGTTGCCCAGGATCTCGGTCACGCCGCGATGGCCGAGGAGACGTCGGGCCGATCCGGCACCGCCCATCTGGTCGGTGATGCCGTCCGTCATCAGGTAGAAGGTCGTCCCGGGGGCAACGCGCAGGCGCGTCTCCTCGACGGCGAAGCGTTCGCCCGGCCGCTGCGGATAGCCGAGGCCGCGCTTGGCGCCGCGGATGCGGGTCACCGCCGCGCCTTCGAGGGTGGTCAGGGCCGAGCCGGCGCCGGCGAAGCGGATCTCGGCCGCGGCCGGGTCCCAGACGCAGAGGCCGCAATCGAGGCCGTCGTCGGATTCCGATCCCCGTCCGTCCTGGCGCAGCTGGGTCCGCACCATGCCGTCGAGGGCCTCCAGGATGGCGGCCGGATCGCGCAGGCCGCGCTCGTGAATCAGACGGTCGAGGGCGGTGGCGACGATGAGGGTCAGGAAGGCGCCCGGAACACCGTGCCCGGTGCAGTCGGCCACCAGCAGGATGCCGAGGCCGTCGATCTCCTCGAGCCAGAAGTAATCGCCCCCGACCAGGTGCAGCGGCTCCCAGAGCACCGCCACCTCGAGGCCCGTGCCGTCGAGGGCCGACCGGTCGGGCAGCACCGAACTTTGGATGCGGCGGGCGTAGCCGATGCTCTCCATCACCAGGTGGTTGGCCTGGGCCAGCTTGTGGTGCGCCTGCTCCAGCTGCTGCAGGAGCTGCTTGGCCTCGTCGCCGGCGCGGAGTCCGTCGACCATGCGGTTGAAGGCTTGGGAGATGACGTCGATCTCGTTGCTGGCGCGGAAGGCGCCATCGAGCTCCACCGGCACCCAGCGCTTGTGCTCGACCTCTCGCATGGCCAGCAGCAGGCGCTTCAGGGGGGCCAGCACGTGCCGCCGCACGTTGGCGTGCAGGGTCAGCACGAAGGCGAGCATCAGGATCAGGCTGGTGACGACGGCGAGGATCGCCTGCTTCTCGGCGTTGCCGCGCAGGGCCTCAGCCGAGATCGACAGGGTCAGGTGCCCCACCGGGGGGGCGACCGGGCCGGCGAAGAGATCCGCCTGCGTGGTGATCTGCTCGAAGGACCGCCCGCGCTTCGGCTCGCCCAGCGTCATCACCACGGTGCCGGCGGCGTCGCGCAGGGTCGCCGCGCGGAAGGCCGGGTCGAGGGTCAGGGCCTCCATCGGGCGGCGATAGACCTCCGGGCTGCCGCTCCAGCCGGGGCCGGCGATGGCCTTGGCGGTCAGGGACGCCATCAGGCCTGCGCGCTCGGTGTAGAGGTGGAGCTGGTCGCGATAATTGACCCAGGCGATGCCCATCTGCGTCACTAGGACGACCACCGCGATCACGGGATAGATCCGCAGGAAGAGGGTGTGGGCGAGGCTGTCGAGGTCACGCCCCTGGGCCGCGCCGCGCAGGGCGCCCGGACGCATCGCGCCCGGCTCGCCGGTCGGAACATCGACGAAGCCAGCCGCGCTGAGGAAATCGCTGCTGCGCCGCGGGCCGGCGCCGCGCAGGGACCGGCCGCGTCCCTCGCCGGAGGCAGGCCGGCTGCCGGCGGACGCGCCGGGGGCGGCTCCGAGGGCCGGGGTCTCGGCGGTCATGGCCGAATCGCGGCGCCGGAGGCGTCCGGCGCGCCGGGCCTCAGCGCGATACGATTGCGACCGCAATCCTTGGCCGCGTAGAGGGCCGCGTCGGCCCGCTGCATGGCGCTCTCCAGGGTTTCGCCCGGCTCGGACTGGGCGACGCCGATGCTCACGGTGATCCGCATGGCGGCATCCATCATGGGCACCGGCGTGGCGGCAACGGCCTCGCGCAGGCGTTCCGCGAAGGCCGCGGCGCCCTCCAGGCCGGTATCGGACAGGACAATGGCGAACTCTTCGCCGCCCGTGCGACCGATGAAGTCAAGGGTGCGCAGGTGCGCTCGACAGATCGCGACGAAGGAGACCAGCGCGGCGTCGCCGGCCGCGTGGCCGAAGCTGTCGTTGAGGAGCTTGAACCGGTCGAGATCGAGGATGAGGATGGAGACCGGGGCGCCGCTGCGGGCGTGGCGCAGCCATTCGCGCGCCGCGACCTCCATGAAGCGGCGACGCGCCAGGGCACCCGTCAGGTCGTCGGTATCGGCCAGACGCCGCAGCTCGGCCTCGAGCCGGGTGCGGTGCTCGATCTCACCGGACAGGGCGGCATTCAGGGCCTGGAGATCCCGGCGCTGATCGGCGAGGCGCTGGTTCGCCTTCTGCAGGTCGAGCTGCATCCGGTCGCTCATCCGGACCAGCCTCTGCTGCTCGCGAAAGCCCCGGCGATAGGCGTCGGCCAGCGCCTGGACGCCGCCGGCGACGTCCGAGAGCCCCGACAGCATCGCCTCGGTGCGGGTCAGCACCGCTTCCTCGGCGTCGTAGAGGCTGAAGGAATCAGCTGGTTCGGAGGCCGCGCCTCCGACGGCCCTGATCGCGCGGGTCATGCGGCCTCCCTCACCATCTCGAACCGCGCGTAGGAGAAATCGGCGGCGAAGTCCTCGCCCGCCTCCTCGATGGTCTCGTCACCATCGGCGAACCGCCAGCGCACCGTGACCGCGCGCCCTTCCTCGGCGGCGTCCTCGAGGGGCATGAACAGGTTCATCAGCGCTTTGGCGCTCGACGAGTTGAAGTAGGCCAGCCCGACCTCGAACACGATCGGGGTCGCGGAGGTGTCCGCCAGGTAGGCGCGCAGGGCCTGGAGCAGGGGGCCGAAGAAGGCGGCCGCATCCTCGGGGTAGGATTCGCCGTGCAGGGACAGGTGCCCGGTCGCGAAGTCGAAATCGACCCGCGGCGAGCGGTCCGTGGCGGCAAGCTGGATTCGGTCCATCGGTGGTCGGCCCGTCAGATATAGGCTTTGAGGCAGAAGAAGCTGCGCCCGGAGCCGAGCGCCTGGAAGTCGTACTCGACCGGGGCGCTGGAACGCCGTGCGATCTCGATCAGGCCGATGCTGCCGCCGAGGCTTCCCTCGTCCGGTGGCTGGCGGAGCTTCTCGCGGTAATACGCCTTCAGTTCGTTGCTGTTCAGGCTCGCGATGTGGTCGAGGCGGGCGCGCAGGGGCGGGACGTCGGGATCGGGCAACTCGTTTCCGCAGACGACGTAGAAGCGTCCCGCCTCCATGCCGACGACGATCACTCCGTTGCTGATCAGGCTCGCCTGCGGACCGGACGGTTTCACGACCTTGTCGGCGGAGTAGCGGATGACGTTCTGGGCCTGCTCGACGAAGATCGCGAAGACCCGCTTGGCCACCGACGCATCGGTCTCGCCCTGGCTCATGCGCAACTTGAGCACTTCGCCGAGAGAGAACAGGACATTCTCCGAGATGTCGCCGCCGAAGGAGAGGATCACGCCCTGGCGCCGGGACGCATCGAAGAAGTTCATGAAATCGCGTGCGAGCAATGCAATTTCTCCCGCCTCACGGGGCCGGCAGCAGACTTGGACGTCGCGCAATACCGCTCTGATCGAATAGCTCGTCGTTCGTATATGTGGAGTTAATCTGGCCTTTTCGTCACGTCTTTCCGCCAGCAAGCAGAATAGCGCCAGGACAATGACTAGGCTGCCTATTTCGAATCCACACAGGACTGATTCTGCCTAACCACTGATCACTCCATCTCGGGTGCGCGTGGAGAGGCGGCCGTCAACGAACCGGTCGGACGAGGTGGACCCAGGGTACGGCCGCGGGAATGCTTGCGGGATGCCGACGGCCATGCTCTGAAAAGCACGCGCCCCGCTTCCCTTCGCGGTGTCCGGTCCCCATCTCGAACGGCCGGGCTTCGCGGCCCACCCAGAACCACATCGACCGACCTTGTTTCTGCCCGGCGAACCCCACTTCACCACCGCCCAATCCCGCGGCTTTCGTCAGGTCGACACCTGGGTGTTCGATCTCGACAACACGCTCTATCCGAGCGACGCCCGCGTCTGGCCGCAGGTGGACGAGCGCATCACCCTCTACGTCATGCGCCTATACGGACTCGACGGTCTTTCGGCTCGGGCGCTACAGAAGTATTTCTACCATCGCTACGGGACGACCCTGAAGGCGCTGATGGTGGAGTCGGCCATCGATCCGCACGACTTCCTCGACTTCGCCCACGATATCGACCATTCGTCGATCCGCCTCGACCCGGCGCTGGGCGCTGCCATCGAGCGCCTGCCCGGCCGCAAGCTCATCCTCACCAACGGATCGCGCCGGCACGCCGAGAACGTGGCGGCCAAGCTCGGCATCCTCGACCACTTCGAGGACGTGTTCGACATCGCCGATGCCGATTTCATTCCGAAGCCCGAGCGCTCCACCTACGAGCGGTTCCTGAAGCGCCACGGCGTGGAGCCGCGCCGGGCGGCCCTGTTCGAGGACATCGCCCGCAACCTGATCGTGCCGCACGACATCGGCATGTCCACGGTGCTGGTGGTGCCTCCGACGATCGACCCCTTCCGGGAAGCCTTCGAGCAGGAAGCCGTGCGCGAACCGCATATCGACCACATCACCAGCGATCTCGCCGGCTTCCTGGCGGAGCGCGTGTTGCCGGAACTCCCGTGAGCGGCGGCGAACCGGACTGGACGTCGGCTCGGGCACCGGACCTCGGTGCGATCGAGGATCTGGCGCATGCGGCCTTCGCCAATCTGCCCCTGGCATTCCGGAATCTCTGCGCCGGCCTTGTGATCCACGTGGAGGACTTCCCCGACGAGGAGACCCTGCGGGAGATGGATTGCGAGAGCCCCTTCGATCTCCTCGGCCTGTTCCGTGGGATCGGTCTCGCCCAAAGCGGCGAGGCGGCGACCGGACAGATGCCGAATCAGGTCTGGCTCTACCGTCGCCCCCTGCTCGACGACTGGGCCGAGCATGACGAGACCCTCGGCCACCTCGTCACGCAGGTCCTCGTCCACGAGATCGGGCACCATTTCGGCCTCTCCGACGCCGATATGGAGGCAATCGAGGCGGCTGCGGACGCCTGAGGCGTCAGGCTTTCTGGGCGGACGGCAACAGGCTGGCCTTGGGCCGGCGGGTGCGGAACTGCCCGCGCTCCACCGCGACGAAAACCAGGACTGCGAGCGCCAGGGTGGTGAGCCACCACATCACCGTCATCCCGACGCCGATGCAGGCGATGAGGAAGGCCGAGGCGAAGGCCGCCATGGCGCCGGGCACCAGCACCGATGCCTCTCGACCCGCGCGGCGGATCGCAGCGTGCAGGGCGAAGGCCGCCGCGAAGGCCCCGACGAGGCCGAGTTCGTACCAGAGCTCGAACAGCAGGGTCCGCGGCGCGTTCATCGGCAACAAGTTGACGTAACGACCTCGCAGGGCCGTCTCGAGACCGTGCCCGGTGACGAGCCGCAGCGGCTCGCTGGTCACGATGGTCTGCCAAGCCTTGAGGCTCAGGACGCCGGGCGCACGCCCGCCGAACACCGTCGCACCGATCGGCCGGGCGATGAAGGGCAGGACCGGTCCCAACACCAGCAGGGTGGCCGCCGTGACGCCGAGGAGGCGCGGCGCGAGCATGGGCCGGAAGGCCGCGAGCGCGAAGGCGACCGCACCCACCGCCAAGGCGACCAGGGTTGTCGGACCGGGCGAGACCAGGAGTGCGACCGAGACGAGCAGGGCGAGCCCGAGGGCCTCGCTGTTGCGCCCGCGCGAGCGGAGCCACGAGACGGCCGGCCAGACGAACAGGATGAGCAGGATCAGGCCCCGGTCGAGGATCGCGTCCTCGTCGGGTCCGAGGAGCCCCTGTCCGAACGGCCCCTGCCCCGTGAGCCCAAGCCCGATGGCGAAGAAGGCCGCCGCCGCCACGCCCACCGGCAGGAGATAGAGGTTTGCCGAGCGCATGCGGTCCGGCAGGGCGAGGTAGGCCGCCATCGTCATCAGAAGCGTGGCGATGACGTTGAGCAGCCGTTCGGTGGCGAGGCTCAGAAACGGCGTCCAGACCAGCGACAGGGCCGACCAGAGGATCACCAGGCAGCCGGCCAGGAAGGCGGGCGAGCGCAGCAGGCGCGTGGAGGCCGGACGGACCGGTCGCGCGCGGCCGTCGATGGCGCTCGCCAGGAGCAGGAGTGCGATGGAGATCGGCGCGAGGATGACCACCGCGCGGCGGGCGACCTGCGCCGCCACCGGCATGATCACGAACAGGCCGATGAAGCCGATGCGACGCAACAGGGCGGCGGCATCGATGGCTGGGTCGACCGAGGTGGAAGGAACGCGCGCCATGGGTTCGAAGGAGGCCGTGAAACGGCGCCAGGATGAGGCCCGCGCGCTAACCGTCAGACCCTAGTGCAGCCGCGGGAGCCGCGCTGTAGACGCCGGGCAACAGTCGCGTCCTCACGCCGGTCGGGTCATGGACTGCCGGCCACGACCCGCCAGGAGCCACCGACCGAGATCGGCGAGGATGCGCCAGCCGACCCAGGTGGCCAGGAAGCCGAGCAGGCCGGCGGTCAGACCGTCGACGGTGGTGGGGATCGCCGGAGTGTAGTCCTGGTAGGTGGCCCGCGCGAGGGCGAGGTCGGGATCGCGCATCAGGGCCACGACGCGGCCGAGGGGGCCGCCGGCCTCCGCGAGCTCCCGGCGCTGCCGCTCAAGGGCGGCGAGGCGCACGATATCCTGGCCCGCCGCCTCGCCGCGCCGGGCGACGAGAGGGTCGCCGTCGCCGCGCAGGCGTGCCACCGCATCGTCGCGACTGCGGCCGGTGGCAACGGCATCAGCCTCGAGACCGGAGACCACGCGGCGCAGTTCGTCCAGGGTGCCGCCGAGCCGCTGGGCATATTGCTGGGCGAATTCCGGCGCCTGCGCCGCCAGCGCGCCGCCGAGGAGTCCGAGGGCAAGCCCCAGGGTGCGTAGGACGCGAAACACCGGCCTCTCCGCGCGGGTGGCAATGGGGGACAAGGGCCCGACGGCGCGGCGGGTTCCGGCGCCCCGCTCAGCCCTGCGACGCCGTCCCCTCCCCGGCGAACGCCGCGGCGATGTCCGCTTCGGTCACTTCGGGCAGGGGGCGGCCTACCTTCAGGGCGCGGGTCGGGAGCCCGGGGGCGAGGATCAGGATGACGGTCTCGATACCCGGGCAGGCCGGGTCGGCACAGACGATCTCGCTCGCCTTGACGGTGATGGCCTCTTCGAGACCGCCGCAGCGGCGGACCCAATCGACGATCGCCGCGCGGGCCTCCTGATCCGCCGGCGGGCGGCGGTTGCCGAAGCCGAACAGAGCCATCGGGGTCAGGCCGGGAGAGTCAGGAGGCCGGCCTGCCCGTCGGCGCAGCCGAAGGCGAGGCGGCTGCCGCGCCCATCCCAGGCCAGGGCCGAGATGGCGCTGCCCTTCACCGCGGGCCGGACCAGCAGTTCCGAGGCGTCGGCGAAGCGCACGAGCAGGATGCAGCCGTCCTCGTAGCCGATGGCCAGGACCAGGGCCTTGGGGTGGAACGCCACCCGCGAGACCCGGGCGGGCCGCACGCCGCACTCGCGGGGTGCCTTGCCGGTGGGGCCTTCCTTGGAGTCAAAGGGCCAGACGATGGCGGCCTCGGCGCCGCTGGTCGCGAGCCAGTGTCCGTCGCCCGACCAGGAGACCGAGCGCACCTTCGCAGGGTATCCCGACATCCGCATGTGGCCCCGGTCGGGTTGCAGACGCCAGCCGTGCAGGGAGTTCTCCTGCATCGTCGTCACGACGAACCGGCCGTCCGGCGACCAGGTCACGTCGATATGCGAGCCCTTCCACTCGATGAAGTCGGGCGCGGTGTCGAGGTTGGGGTACCAGAGGGTGGCGCCGTTGTAGTGCGCCACCGCGAGACGGTAGCCCTTGGGCGCGAAGGCGAGGCCGCGGGCGGTGGAGGGCGCCGCGAAGGTTTTCTCCCGCCCCTTCGCGTCGCGGGCGACGACATTGCGGCCGGCCGCATAGGCGAGGCCGCCCTCGGGATGCAGGGCAAGGGCGTCGATCCAGGCACCGTTCTTTGCGCGGGCGACCTCGACGACGTCGCCCGCGTCGGAGGTCGCCACCACCCGGCCATCGTCGCCGCCGGTGACGAGGCGGCGGCCGTCGCCGGCCGCCACCAAGATGCCGGCCTCCGGATGCGCCTCGACCCGGCGGAGTTCGGCGCCGGAGGCCAGGAGCACGCCGCCGTCCCCGAGGGCGAGGGCCAGGGTGTCCTTCAACCAGACCGTGGCGGTGACGTGGGCACCGGCCGCCAGCGGCGTCACGTGATCGAGGAGGGAGGGGACACTCATCGCAACGGGTCTCTCAACCAGGGGCTCGCGGGCTCACTTGGCGACGGCGGCCTTCGCCGGCGCCGCGCGCCGTCAGGACCGTCGCGACGAGCGCGAGGAGGCCGGCGATGCCGGCGGGAATGGCGAGGGCATACAACGCCAGCTTTCCGTAGGCGACCGTTCCGGCCACGGATCCGACGAGGAGCGCGAGCCAGACGACGCCGTCGCCGATCCAGGCGGTGCGCGCACCGCGCCGGGCGAGCGCCAGGGCGAGCTTCTGGCCGAGCCCGAACAGGGCGCCGGTTACGAAGGTGGTCCCGGCCCGGAAGCCCTGGACATGGGACAGCACGGCGTTCTGCGCGCCCATCGCCAAGGCCAGCATCAGCGAGGCGATGCCGGAATCCGGCGCGGCCGTGGCGGCCTCGAAGGCGGCGCCGACGATCGCGGTCTCGAAGCCGAGGATGACCGGGGTGACCCAGCGCGCGGGCGTCAGGGCCGAGAGGCCACCGCCGCAGATGCCGCCCGTGAGGAAGGCCGCAATCAGCAGGGCCGGCAGAAGGGCGTGGTGCGGGTCGCCGTGCCCGAGGGAGACCGCGAACTGGGTCGTGTTCCCGCTCATGAACGAGGTGTAGAGGCCGCCGAGCCTGATGAACCCGAGGGCGTCCACGTAGCCGGCCAGGGCCGTGAGGACGAGGCCGAAGCCGAGATGCCAGGGACGGGTCATGGACGCAACGCGCACCCGCTCACCGGCACCGCCGCAGGGTTAAAGCTTCGCTTACCAAGTCCGCGCAATTGGAGTGATCGGCGGCGAACGATGCGCCTTGGCGACCCGTTTGTCTTGCGATCCGGCTCGGCCCCCAGGGGCTCACGCCGGATGAGTAGGAGTTGCGTCATGATTTCCTTCGCCTGCGCCTTTCCCGCCCATCCCGCCTTCAACCCGCGCGCCGCCGCCGAGACCGTCCTGGTGGTCGAGGATGAAGCCATGGTCTGCGAGCTCGCCGCCGAGGCGCTGCTCGACGAGGGCTACCGCGTCCTCACCGCCGCCGATGCCGACGCGGCGGAGGACATCCTGGCGCGGGAGCGCGTCGACCTGCTCTTCACCGATATCGATCTGGCCCGCAACACGAACGGGATCGCCCTGGCGCATCGCGCGCGCCGCTACTTGCCGAACCTGCCGGTGGTCTACACCTCCGGTGGACGCGGCCACCTCTCGCAGGCCGAGGCCGTCACCCAATCCGTCTTCGTTCCGAAGCCCTACCGCCTGAGCCATCTCGTGGCCCTCGCCAACGAGATCCTGCGTCCCCACCCCCACCACGGTTGAGACCGGACCGCGCGCGGCGCGGGTTCGGCCGCCGGAGCCCGGAGCCTTCCCATGCGCAATCTGTTCCTCCCTCTCCTCGTCCTCCTGGCCGGGACGGCGACGGCCTCGGCCGCCTGCGACGTGAAGGGCGCCAAGCTTGAGGAGGCCATCGCGGCCAAGGCCGAGCTGCGCGAGACGGCCAACAAGCAGACTGTGCGCGACCTGCGCACCCTGCGCGACGCGGCCATCGTGCTGGAGACCTACAAGTACGCCGCCGAGTGCGAGCGCCTGGTCGAGATCGTGCGGGCCCTCGCCGCGAACCCCGAGAAGACCATCGAGCGCGGCGGCGATACCGACGAGGACAAGGCCGAGGACTTGATGGAGGCCCGCGAGCCGAAAGCGCCGGCCCCGGCCGAAACCGCCAAGCCCAAATGAACGCGCCGTGCGTTGAGCTGCGCAGAACGACACGACGAGGGGCAAGCGGAGCGGCATGGCGAAGGACACTCAGATCCGCGAGGCGGGCATCGCGCACGCGGCGCAACGGCTGCCGTCGGTGGTGGTCGACGATTACAACATCGAGCTGAAGGACGGCGACGGCTTCATCGGCGACCGGGTTTCGAAGTCTGCGTTCCGCGAGATGCTGGAAGCGTGCCGAGAGCGCCTGCGCGCCGTGGGCGCCGATCCGCTGGGCGACAAGGCGAGCTGTGATTTCTCCAAGCGCCGCATCGACCAGATCCTCCTCGGCGAGGATCCCCTCGCCGCGGGCGTGGTGTTCAGCGCCATCGAGGACTTCGCGCAGGAACTCGCCCGCGTGGCCCGCCTCTTCCTCGGCCAGGACGGCTGGGAGGGAACGCAGGCAATCGTGGTTGGCGGCGGCTTCAGCGACAGCCGGGCCGGCCGCCTCGCGGTCGCGCGGGCGGGCTACCTTCTGCGCGCCGGGGGCCTCGGCATCACCCTCGAACCGATCCGGCACCATCCCGACGAGGGCGGCCTGATCGGCGCGGTGCACCTGGCGCCCTCCTGGATGTTCTCCGGATACGACAGCCTGCTGGCCGTCGACATCGGCGGCAGCAACATCCGCGCGGGCGTCGTGGTCACGAATCTGAGGAAGGCCGCGGACCTCTCGCGCAGCGAGGTCTGGCGCTCTGAGATCTGGCGCCATTGCGACGAGGACCCGATGCCGAGCCGCGACGAAGCGGTGGAGCGCCTCGTGGGCATGCTCGGCGACCTGATCCGCCGGGCGGACCGCGCCAGCCTGACGCTGGCTCCGTTCGTCGGCATCGGCTGTCCCGGCATGATCGAAGCCGACGGCACGATCGATCGCGGGGGCCAGAACCTGCCCGGCAACTGGGAGGGCCGTGACTTCAATCTTGCCGAGCGGGTGACGGCCGCGATCCCCCGGATTGGCGAGCATCCGACCATGGTTGTCATGCACAACGATGCCGTGGTGCAGGGCCTCAGCGAAGTTCCGCACCGGACGGACGTGACCCGATGGGGGGTACTCACCATCGGCACCGGCCTGGGCAACGCTCGGTTCACCAACCGCGGCACGGAGGACGAGATCTAGCCGCCGGGGCGGCCTCAGCGCGCCTTCGCGCCGGTGCGCGCGAAGGCCTGGGCGATGCGCTCGCGCAGCTCGTCGTTCAGCTCGATGTCGACGATGCGCCAGGTCCAGGCGCGCAGGCGCAGGCGGATCCGCAGGCGGCGGTCCCGGCCCGCCTCCGGCGGCACGCCGACGACCACGGTGCGGAAGCCCCGCATCTCGGAAGCGAGATAGAACGGGATCAGCCGGCGCAGGGTCTCGATCCGCAGGCCCCCGCCCCCCGATTTCTGCTCCGGCCCGTCGCGGCCGAATTCCACCGATTGCGGCCACCCGTCATCGAGGAGGTCGACGACCGTCCTGGGCGTGACCAGGGCCTCAGCGATCGGGATCGCCAGGGCCGCAGCGGCCTCGGCGATGCGCTGGCGCTCCCGGGGCTCCGCATCCGGCGCGGCGGGATCCCGCGCCTGAGCCGCCGCGGCGGCCTGTCGGATCACCGAGAGGCGCAGGGATCGGAAATTGACGTGCTGGGTGATGTAGTCGGTGTCGTGCGCCTGGACCGCGCGGGCGATGTCGTAGAGCGCCCAGAGCGGCGTCAGCGTGTACGCGAACCAGCCGAGCACCAAGAGGATCGGGATCGACCACCACCGCATCGGGCGTCAGGCCGTCACGCCGGGACGCGCCACGTCGTGAACCCTGAGAAAGCGTCGACCACGCCTTCGTAGACCGGCCGCTTGAAGGGCACGATCAGATCCGGCAACCCGGCGATCGGCTCCCAGCGCCAGGCATCGAACTCGGACGTGAAGGCACCGTTGCCCGGCGTTGCGACGTCGATCTCGTCGTCCGAGCCGAGGAAGCCGAACGCGAACCACTTCTGCGTCTGGCCGCGGTAACGCCCCTTCCAGGCCTGCTTCAGCACCTCCTGGGGCAGATCGTAGGAGAGCCATCCCGGGGTCTCGCCGAGGCGCACCACGGAGCCGGCCGAGACGTTGGTCTCCTCGTAGAGCTCGCGCAGGGCAGCGGCTTCCGGATCCTCCCCCTCGTCGATCCCGCCCTGGGGCATTTGCCAGGCCCGTCCGTCTGCCACGTGCTCCGGCCCGGCATCCGCCCGCCGCCGCCCGATGAAGACGAGACCGGTGCGCGAGATCAGCGTGATGCCGACGCAGGGACGGTAGGGAAGGTCGGCGCCGTCGGCGATCGAGGATGCGGTCATGGCGGCGACCATAGGCAGGCGAGGCATGTGCCGCAACGCACGAAACGGCGCCGCAGCGCAATTCCGAACCGGGTCGCCCGGCCCGATCCATTACTCCGGATGTCTCAGGGCTTGGCGCTGGTGAGCCGGGTACTTGCGCCGCTCCCACGCAGGGCGACGCTGACGGGAACGAGGCGGATGCCGTGCGCCTCCGCCTCGGCGGCCCAGCGGGCGATTCGATCGATGCTCATCGGCAGGGCAGAGGCGGAGCCGAAGGCGAAACCCTTCTGACGCGCCTGCGCTTCGAGCCGGGCCAGTTCCCGGTCGATGGCCTCGGGTCGCGCCAGGGCGTCGAGGACGATCTCGGCCCGGGTGAAGGGCACCTTCCCCTTGGCGGCCAGCGCGGGGGCGATCGAGCGCGGGGAGGTGCCGTCGTCGACGAAGCCGAGGCCCCGGGCCCCGATCTCGCGCAGGACCGGCTCTAGGGCAGCCGGATCGCTGGTGAGCTTCGCACCCATGTAGTTGACGATGCCGACGAAGCCCGAGAACCGGCTCATCACCCAGCTCAGGCGATCGAGATTCTCCGGCGGGCGCGAGCTGGTGAGAAGCGTCTGGGGACCGGGATCGCTGTCGGGATAGTCGAAGGGCTCCATGGGCACTTGGAGCAGGGCCTCGTGTCCGGCCTCGCGGGCCCGGGCGACGGTCCGCTCGAGGTCGCTGCCATAGGGCGCGAAGCCCAGGCTGATCGCCGGGGGCAGGCGGGTGATAGCGCTGGCGGTCGCCGCCTGGCCGATCCCGAGGCCCGAGACCAGGATGGCGATGCGGGGCCCGGAACCACCGGGATCCGGCCGCGCGTAGACGTCGAGAGGGCGCAGGCGCCCGTCGCCGAGGCGGGGGATGTTGCCGTGGCGGCCGCGTTCGACGAGCCGCGGATCCGGAGCGGCGCTCAGCTTCACCGGGGTCGTGGACGGAACCTGGATGACCACCGCATCGGTGGGGGCGGCCGTGCCCGTCGGGCGAACGACGGTGACGCCGGAGGCGGTCTCGACGTCGCTGGCGCTGCTTGGACCGGATTTCGCGGCCTCGGGCTTCGATGCCTGTACGGCCGGCTCCGGTAAGACCGGTTCGCGGAGCGCGATGACCGCCACGGCGCTGGGCTCGCCGCCCTCGGGATCCCCGGCCACGACGAGGATGCTGGCGCCGAGCACGAAGCCCGCCACGAGGCCGCCGAGCACCATCGGGGCGGTCACCCGCACCTGCCGCAGCGCCCGCAGACGCTGGCCGGCGGTCGGCTTGCCGCCGAGCGGACGGGTCAGGATGTCGTCGGTGGCCACGCGCAGCCGCTTCCCCAGGCTCCCGGACCGGGGATCGCTGAGGGACTGGCCGAAACGGCCACGGCCCCCAGCGTCGGTCCTGAACCGACATTGGGGGCCGCCATGGTTAACGTTTCGCTAAGGCGCCGCGGATCGCGCTCAGTTCGGGACGGCGGCCTTAGGCGTGTTGGCCGCGCCCTTCTGGATCCCACGCAGGAAGTCGAAAGCGGCGATGAGCTGCTTGTCCTTGGCCGGGTCCGGCGGGACGTAGGCGGACGAACCGCCGCGCTCCTCGACGTCCTTCTGCTTCAGGTGCCCCTTCAGGCCGGCCTCGCCCTTCGTCTCGTCCTTGCCCTTCAGCTCGTCCGGCACCTCCTGCAGGATCTCCTGGTCCGGCTCGATGCCCTTGGCCTGGATGGAGCGGCCCGACGGCGTGTAGTAGCGGGCGGTGGTCAGACGCAGGGCGCCGCTGCCGCCCAGCGGAATGATCGACTGCACCGAGCCCTTGCCGAAAGAGCGCGTGCCGAGGACCGTGGCGCGCTTGTGATCCTGCAGGGCGCCGGCCACGATCTCGGAGGCCGAGGCCGAGCCGCCGTTCACCAGCACGACGATCGGCTTACCCTTGGTCAGGTCGCCGGCCTTGGCCGAGAAGCGCTGCGTCTCGTCCGGGTTGCGGCCGCGGGTGGACACGATCTCGCCCCGGTCGAGGAAGGCGTCCGACACCATCACGGCCTGGTCGAGGAGACCGCCCGGATTGTTGCGGAGATCCAGCACGTAACCCTTGAGCTTGTCGGCGCCGATGTCGGTGTTCAGCTTGTCGATCGCCGCACGCAGACCGTCGAAGGTCTGCTCGTTGAACTGGGTCAGGCGGATGTAGCCGACGTCGCCGCCCTCGGCGCGGGAGCGCACGGGCTTGATCTTGATCACGTCGCGGTTGAGCGTGACCTCGATCGGGTCCTTCGACTCCTTGCGGCTGATCTTCAACTTCACCGGCGAGTTCACCGGGCCGCGCATCTTGTCGACGGCCTGATTCAGGGTCAGACCCTGGACCTGATCCTCGTCGATCTGCGTGATGACGTCGTTGGTAAGGATACCGGCCTTCGAGGCGGGCGTGTCGTCGATCGGGGTCACGACCTTGATCAGGCCGTCTTCCATCGTGACCTCGATGCCGAGGCCGCCGAACTCGCCGCGGGTCTGCACCTGCATGTCGCGGAAGCTCTTGGCATCCATGTAGCTCGAATGCGGATCGAGCGAGGTCAGCATGCCGTTGACGGCCGCCTCGATCAGCTTCGCCTCGTCGGGCTTCTCGACGTAGTCGGTGCGCACCTTCTCGAACACGTCGCCGAACAGGCTGAGCTGACGGTAGGTCTCCGCGGAGGCCGCGACCGCGCTCGTCCCCGAGAGCAGTCGGGTCTGGGTCGCCACCATGGAGGACCCGACGCCGAGGAACGCGCCGAGCAGAACGAGGGAAACCTTGCGCATTATCCGCGAACCTTCTCGCTGGGGCTTTTCGCCCACCAAGGCTCCGGATCGATGGAGCCGCCGTCTTTTCTGAACTCTACGTACAGGACCGGATCGCCGCGATCCGCGGCTGCCGCATCGGCGCCGGTACCGCCCTCCCCCATCGCCGCCACCGGCTCGCCCGCGAGCACGAACTGGCCGACTTCGACGTTGATCTGATCCATCCCCGCCAACAAGAGATAGTAGCCATCGCCGGCGTTGATGATCAAGAGTCGCCCGTACGAGCGGAACTGCCCGGCGAAGGACACCCAACCATCGGCCGGTGACGAAACCACGGCCTTCGGCCGGGTCGCGAGCGATATGCCGCGGGTGGTGCCCCCGTTGCCGTCGGGCTGGTTAAAGCTGCGCAGGAGCGCCCCGCTGACCGGACGCGGCAGGTCGCCACGGGTTTCGACGAAGCGCACCTTCGGCGAGAGCCGGGCAGGATCCCGGGCCCCGGCGGCAGCGAAGCGCTCCTGCGTCGCCCGGGCCTCGCGGGTCTCGGCGGCCTTGGCCTCCTCCGCAGCCCGGCGGGCGGAGGCGACCTCCCCCTCCATCCGGTCGAGGAGATCCTTGAGGCTGCGGGCCTGTACCGACAGCTCGGCCGTGCGGGTCCGCTCGGCCGCGAGGCCGCTCTCGACTTCGGCCTGACGGGTGCGGCGCGCGGCGATGAGGGCGTTCAGGCGCTGCTGCTCGCGGGCCCAGCCCGCGAGATCGTTGGTCAATCCTTCGCGATCGGCTGCGATGAGGCCCTTCAGCCTCACGAGTTCGGAGAGGTCGGCGGCAAGGGTCTCGGCCTCACCGCGCAGTTCGGGCACCACGGCCCCGAGCAGCATCGAGGTACGGATCACGGCGAGCACGTCTTCCGGCCGCACCAGCACGGCGGGGGGCGGCCGCCGCCCCATCCGCTGCAGGGCCGCCAGGATTTCCGCGATCACGCCGCGGCGGGAATCCAGCGAGCGGCGCAAGGCCGCCTCGCTGGCACCGAGCGTCTTGAGGCGCTCCTCCAGCCGGCTCATCCGGACCTCGGTGGCCTGCGCCTGGCGCGCAGCGTCCAGAAGCGCGGTGTTGAGCTTGGCCCGGTCGCCGCCGATGCTGGCGATCTCCGCCTCGTACTTGGCGCGGGCCCCGGTGCTGGCGGTGAGGGCGTCCTCAATGCGCCTGAGGTTCTCGGCGCGACGGGTCTTCTCTTCGAGAGCCTTCTGGACCGCCTCCGGCGTCGCCGGTTCCTCGGCGCGGAGTGCGGCCGGCGCGGCGAGGAGCGGGGGCGCCAGGAGGACGAGCGCCAGCACGCCGCCCCTCATGCCGTCTCGCCTGCGTCGCGTGGCCGGGTTCATCGCTCGTCGAGGTTTCCGCGGTGGTACGGGTGGCCGGCAAGGATCGTCAGCGTGCGATACACCTGCTCCAGGGCGAGGACGCGCACAAGCCCGTGCGGCAAGGTGGCGGCTCCGAACGAGAGGCTGAGTTCGGCCCGGTCCCGCACGGTTGCGTCCAGGCCGTCGGCGCCCCCGATGGCGAGGACGAGGACGGAGCGGCCCGCATCGCGCCAGGCGCCGACGCGCGTCGCGATGGTCTCGCTCGTGAGATCGGCGCGGCCGCGCTCGTCATAGACCGCCAGCGCCGCGCCGGCGGCCGTATGGGCGAGGATCGCAGCTCCTTCCTCGACGGCGCGGTCCTGCGCGCGGCGGGCCCGGCTCTCGGGGATCTCGGCGATGTCGCAGGCGGCGAATCCGAGGCCGCGCCCGAGCTGTGCGGCCCGTTCGCGGTAGCGGGCGGCAAGGTCCCGCTCGGGTCCGGGCTTCAGGCGGCCGACTGCCGCCACGAGGAGACGCACGAAACGGTGCCGGCGCTCACTCGGCGACGGCGGAAAGGGGACGATCGCTGGTCGGCCGATCGGCGCCCCACATCTTCTCGAGATTGTAGAAGCCGCGCACCTCCGGCCGGAAGATGTGCAGGATGATGTCGCCAGCATCGATGAGCACCCAGTCGCAGGCCGGAAGGCCCTCGACGCGGGCAGTGCCGAGCCCCTTCGACTTCATCTCCTGCAGCACCCGGTCTGCGATGGCGCCGACATGGCGCTGGGAGCGGCCGGAGGTGATGATCATAGTGTCGGCCAGGGAGGTCCGGCCCATCAGATCGATCTCGATCGTCTCTTCGGCCTTCATGTCCTCGAGGCAATCGAGAGCCAGGCTCCGGAGATCGTCGATCTTCCGGTTGGTGGAGTCTTCGGAGCCGGGGGCTCCGGTATGGACCGCGTCGTTCAGCGTCTGGGTTCCTGCAATCGCCATCGTCATCCCGTGATCGTACCCTGTATGCGGATAAAGTGGAACGTGGCTCTTGCCTTTTCCATGACCGGCCTAGGCACCGTCCCCCGTCCTGGCCCGCAGCGCCGTCGACGAGAGGGTCGAGCGCGGCCCGTGCAGGAAGACCCAGGCCGGGGCCGGCTTGTCGGCCAGGGTGGGCGCCTCCGCTTCGGGAAGACGCCAGCGCGCCAAGGCCCGGGCGGCGCGGGCGGCCGGGGCCGTCAGCGTGAAGCCTGGCCGGTCGATGATCGCGATCGGCATCAGGCGCGCGATCTCGAAAACTCCCTGCCAGCGATGAAATGTCGCGAGGCTGTCGGCGCCCATGATCCAGACGAAGCGCACCGATGGATTGCGGCGGGTGAGGAAGCGCAGGGTCTGGCGGGTGTAGCGCGCGCCGATCCGCGATTCGAAATCGGTGACGTCGATGCGTGGATGGTCGGCGACGCGGTCCGCCTCGGCGACCCGCCGGTCGATGGCCGCGAGTTCGCCCCGATCCTTCAGCGGATTGCCCGGCGTCACCATCCACCAGAGGCGGTCGAGGCTCAGCCGCCGCAGGGCGACGAGACTGACATGCCGGTGCCCGAGATGGGCCGGGTTGAACGAGCCACCGTAGAGGCCGATGCGCAGGCCCGACGCGACGGGGGGCAGGCGCACCGGCCCCGATGCGTCAAGGCGCATCGGAACCCGGTCGGGTCAGGCGAGACCACGTCAAGGACGCGTCTGCCCGTTCCCGTGGACGCGATACTTGAAGGTCGTCAGCTGCTCGACACCCACCGGCCCGCGCGCGTGCATCCGTCCGGTGGCGATGCCGATCTCTGCGCCGAAGCCGAACTCGCCGCCATCGGCGAACTGGGTCGAGGCGTTGTGGGTCACGATCGCCGAGTCGACTTCGGCGAGGAAGCGGGTCGCCTCGGTCATGTCGTCGGTGACGATCGCGTCGGTGTGGTGCGAGCCGTTGGTCTCGATGTGCTCGATCGCGGCGTCGAGGCCGCCGACAACCCGTACCGAGATGATGGCGTCAAGATACTCGGTGCGCCAGTCCGCCTCGCTGGCGGCGGTGACCCGGTCGTCGACCGCCTGGGTAGCGGCGTCACCGCGCACGGCACAGCCGGCATCCAGGAGGGCGGAGACGAGGGGGGCCAGGTGCGTGTCGGCACAGGCATGGTCGACGAGCAGGGTCTCGGCGGCCCCACAGATGCCGGTGCGGCGCATCTTGCTGTTGAGCAGGACGGTACGGGCCATGTCGAGGTCGGCGCCGGCCGCCACGTAGACGTGGCAGATGCCGTCGAGATGGGCGAAGACCGGAACCCGGGCCTCCGCCTGCACGCGTTCCACCAGGCCGCGCCCACCACGGGGCACGATGACATCGATGCCCCCGTCGAGGCCGGTGAGCATCGCTCCCACCGCGGCGCGGTCGCGGGTCGGCACGATCTGTATGGCGTCGGCCGGGAGGCCGGCGGCATCGAGCCCGGCGCGCATGACGCGGGCGATGGCCATGGCGGAACGGTGACTGTCCGAGCCCGCCCGCAAGATCGCAGCGTTGCCGGCCTTCAGGCAGAGCGCACCAGCATCAGCGGTCACGTTGGGCCGGCTCTCGAAGATGACGCCGATCACGCCAAGCGGGACGGCGATGCGCTCGATGAGCAGGCCGTTGGGCCGCTCGAAGGCCGCGACCTGACGTCCGACGGGATCGGGCAGCGCGCCAATCTTGGCCACAGCGTCCGCGATGCCGTTGAGACGGCCCGGATCGAGGGTGAGGCGGTCGATGAGCGCCTGGGTCTGGCCGGCAGCACGAGCCGCCTCAACGTCAAGGATGTTCTCGGCCAGGATGACGTCGCGCTCGGCGCGCAGGCGCTCGGAGATCAGGCGCAGGGCCGTGTCCTTGGTCTGAGCTGGGGCGAGGGCGATCTGGCGGGCGGCGGCGCGGGCGCGCCGGCCAATGGCGTTCATCTCCTCAGAGAGATCGCCGGGGGGCGCAAAATCGGTTCGCAGGTTCAGAACGGGCACGGCCTTCATCCTCGCGACCGTCGCGGAAAGGGGCGCGGCCGCCATGTGTTCCCGCCCGTCATGCCATGCCGGATACCGTCTCAACAAGCATCGCCGCTGACAGAGCTGCTATTCCCACACCATAGCGAGGTCGTCGCGGTGGACCATCTCGGCCCGACCCGGATGGGTGAGGAGGTCCGCGATCTCCCGGCTCGGCCGGCCGATGATGCGCAGGGCCTGATCGCTGTCATAGGCCACGAGCCCGCGCCCGAGGATGCGCCCGGCCTCGTCGCGGATCACCACCGCGTCGCCGCGGCCGAAGCCGCCCTGGACTTTCGTCACGCCCACGGGCAGCAGGCTCGCGCCGCCCTGGAGGGCCCGCGCCGCGCCGGCGTCGACCGTGAGGATGCCACGCGGCTCCAGGGAGCCGGCGATCCAGCTTTTGCGGGCGGTGACGGGGTTCGAGCCGGACAGGAACCAACTGCAGCGCCCGCCCCGGAGGATGGTGCGCAGGGGATTCTTCTCGCGCCCGTCGGCGATGATCATGTGGGTGCCGCCGCTCGCGGCGATCTTGGCCGCCTCGACCTTGGTGCGCATCCCGCCGCGGGAGAGTTCCGAGGCCGGCCCACCCGCCATGGCCTCGATCTCGGGGGTGATCCGCTCGATCAGGGGCAGGTGGCGCGCCGCCGGATCGGTGTGCGGGGGCGCGGTGTAGAGGCCGTCGATGTCCGAGAACAGCACCAGCACGTCGGCCCCGATCATCGTGGCGACGCGGGCGGCGAGGCGGTCGTTGTCGCCGTAGCGGATCTCGCTGGTGGCCACCGTGTCGTTCTCGTTCACGACCGGCACCGCCCGCACTTCGAGGAGCTTCAGGACCGTGGCGCGGGCATTCAGGTAGCGCCGGCGCTCCTCGGTGTCCTGCGGCGTCACCAGGATCTGGCCGGCGGCGATGCCATGATGGCCCAGAGCTTCGGACCAGTGCCGCGCCAGGGCGATCTGTCCGACGGCCGCCGCCGCCTGGCTCTCCTCCAGGCGCAGAGTTCCGGGCGGGTAGCCCAGCACCGTGCGTCCCAGGGCGATGGCCCCGGAGGAGACGACCAACACGTCGGCGCCGCTGGCATGAAGGTCGGCGATGTCCTCGGCGAGCGCACTCAACCAGGCATGGCGCAGGCGCCCGCGCGTCCGGTCGACCAGGAGGGCCGAACCGACCTTGATGACGATGCGACGGAAATCTTGGAGATTGGGGGGCTGAACGGCGGAGGTCATCGGAAGCGTCGGCGAGAGGACGATGGAGCGCTTGTGACGACCGGTTGCCCGCCGCACAAGACCGGGTTGCCCCTCCTCAGGGTTGCCACGCCTCCGCCGGCCGCGCCTCGGCCTCGGCGAGCTTGGCGGCGTCCATCTCCCGGGCGAGCGCCCGCAGGGCGTCCTGCACGCCGAGGCCGGTGGCCGATGAAAGGATGAGGGGCTTCTTCTTCGAGGCACGCTTCAGGCGCGCGACCTGCTCCTTGAGCACGTCCGGATCGACGACGTCAGCCTTCGAGAGCGCCACGATCTCGGGCTTCTCGTCGAGGCCGTGGCCGTATGCTTCGAGCTCGCGCCGAACGAGCTTGTAGGTCTGGCCCGCATGTTCATTGGTGGCTTCGACGAGGTGCAGCAGCACCCGGCAGCGCTCCACATGGGCCAGGAACTTGTCGCCGAGGCCGACGCCGTCATGGGCGCCCTCGATCAGGCCTGGGATGTCGGCGAGAACGAACTCACGCTCGTCGGAGCGCACCACGCCGAGGCCCGGGTGCAGCGTCGTGAAGGGGTAGTCGGCAATCTTGGGCTTGGCCGCCGTCACGGTGGCGAGAAAGGTCGACTTGCCGGCGTTCGGCAGCCCGACGAGACCCGCATCCGCGATGAGTTTTAGGCGCAGCCAGACCCATTGCTCGTGGCCTTCCAGGCCCGGGTTGGCATGCTTCGGGGCGCGGTTGGTCGAGGTGGTGAAGTAGGCGTTGCCGAAGCCGCCGTTGCCGCCCTTGGCGAGACGCACACGCTGGCCGACATGGGTCATGTCGGCGATCAGGGTCTCGCCGTCCTCGGCCAGGATCTCGGTGCCGGCCGGCACCTTCAGCACCACGTCGGCACCGTTGGCCCCATGGCGGTTCGAGCCCATGCCGTGCTCGCCCTTCTTGGCCTTGAAGTGCTGCTGGTAGCGGTAGTCGATCAGGGTGTTGAGGCCGTCGACGCACTCGACCCAGACGTCGCCACCGCGCCCGCCGTCGCCGCCGTTCGGGCCGCCGAACTCGATGAACTTCTCGCGCCGGAACGCGACGCAGCCGGCGCCGCCGTCACCGGAGCGGACATAGACCTTGGCTTCGTCGAGGAATTTCACGGGCGGACTCGGATCGGTTTGGGGCTCGGCACGGACGCGGCGCCGAAACGTCGACGGGCGACACGTTGGACGAAACGACAACGGGGAAGACGGTTTCCCATCTTCCCCGGGATCATCTGGTGGTCGGGCCCGCCTGGCGGAAGGCCCTGGCTCGGCGCCTTACTCGGCGGCTTCCTGCATCGGCACGACGGTGACGAAAGCGCGACCGCGCTTCGTCTCGAACAGCACCCGGCCGGCGGCCTTGGCGAACAGGGTGTGGTCCGTGCCGATGCCGACATTGGTGCCGGGATGCCACTTGGTGCCGCGCTGGCGCACGATGATGTTGCCCGGAATGACGGCTTCCGAACCGAACTTCTTCACGCCGAGGCGCTGGCCGGCCGAGTCGCGGCCGTTGCGGGACGAGCCGCCTGCTTTTTTATGAGCCATGGGGAATTACTCCGAATTCTTGGATCTCAGGTCGGATCGTCAGGCGCTGATGCCGGTGATGCGGACCACCGTGTGATGCTGGCGGTGGCCCCGCTTGCGGCGGGAGTTCTGGCGGCGGCGCTTCTTGAAGGCGATGACCTTCGCGTCGCGGCCGTGGCTGACGATCTCGCCGGTGACGCTGATGCCCGAGAGCAGCGGCGCGCCGACCTGAGTGGCGCCTTCGCCGTTCGTGAACAGGAGCACGTCACCGAAGGTGACGGCCGAACCGGCCTCGCCCGCGAGGGTGGCGATCGTGATGGTGTCGTTGGCGGCGACGCGATACTGCTTGCCGCCCGTCTTGATGACTGCGAACATCGTTCTCTCTTCGTGTTCTCTGCCGGTCTCCCGCTCGCCGCGAAGCGAGCCTGGACCGTCTTCTTGTTCAGGTCATCCGCGACACCGGATCGGGGCTTGCCGCCTGGGCCGAGCGCGAACGCGAAACGCGCGGACTTCGTCGAGGAAGCCGCGCGAGAGGCGGTGGATAGGCGAGGACGGGGTGATTTGTCAATGCGGGCGCGAAGCGTCGGCGCCCGACAAGCTACCGCTTCGTCAGGCCGCCCAGCACGTTCCGCAGGATCGCGTTGCCCACCTCAGTTCCGACCTTGCGGGCCATCGAGCGGGCGGCGTTGCCGAGCACCTGCTCGGCGAGGCCGGGGGCCGGCCGGCGGCCGCCCTTACCGGCGGGCTTGCCGCCAAGGACGCCCCCGAGCCAGCCGCCGAGCATTCCGCCCAGGCTCCCCTCGGCGGCCTGGGCCCCGTCCGCTCCGCCGTCGAGGCCCTTGCGGGCGGCCAGCATCTCGTAGGCGCTCTCGTTATCGACCGCTTGGTCGTACTTGCCGCGCACCGGGCTCTTCGCCAGGAGCTCGGCGCGCTCGGCCGGGGCGATGGGGCCGACGCGGCCCTGGGGCGGGGCGATCAGGGCGCGCTCGACGACCGAAGGCGTGCCTTTCGCCTCCAGGAACGAAACGAGGGCCTCGCCGACGCCGAGCTCGGTGATGGCCTTGGCGACGTCGAAACCGGGATTCTGGCGGAAGGTCTCGGCCGCGGCCTTCACGGCGCGCTGGTCGCGGGGCGTGAAGGCGCGCAGGGCGTGCTGCACCCGGTTGCCGAGCTGGCCGAGGACCGATTCCGGTACGTCCAGGGGATTCTGCGTCACGAAGTAGACGCCGACGCCCTTCGAGCGAATCAGGCGCACCACCTGCTCCACCGCGTCGAGGAGGGCCTTCGGGGCGTCGTCGAACAGGAGGTGCGCCTCGTCGAAGAAGAACACCAGCTTCGGCTTGTCGAGGTCGCCGACCTCGGGCAGCTGCTCGAAAAGCTCGGAGAGCATCCAGAGCAGGAACGAGGCGTAGAGCCGAGGCCGTTGCATCAGCTTGTCGGCGGCCAGGATGTTGACGATGCCCCGGCCCTCGCGGTCCACCCGCATGAAGTCGTTGAGGTCGAGGGCCGGCTCTCCGAAGAAGCGGTCCGCTCCCTGGTTCTCGAGCATCAGGAGCTGGCGCTGGATGGCGCCCACGGAGGCCGCCGAGACGTTGCCGTACTGGCCCGAGACCGCCTTCAGGTTCTCGGTGAGGTAGAGAAGCAGGGCCCGCAGATCCTTGAGGTCGAGGACCGGCCACTTGTTGTCGTCGGCGACCCGGAAGGCGATGTTGAGGACGCCCTCCTGGGTGTCGTTGAGCTCCAGCAGGCGCGCGAGCAGCAACGGCCCCATTTCGATGATGGTGCAGCGGATCGGATGGCCCTGGTCTCCGAACAGGTCCCAGAACACCGTCGGGAACCGGTCGGGCTCGTAGGGGATCCCCAGTTCCGCGGCGCGCCCGACGAAGACCGGCTTGGATTCCCCCGCCGCCGCGAGGCCCGAGAGATCCCCCTTGATGTCGGCGGCGAAGACGGGGACGCCGGCGTTGGAGAACCCTTCCGCCATGACCTGCAGGGTCACGGTCTTGCCGGTGCCGGTGGCCCCCGCCACGAGGCCGTGGCGATTGGCGAGCCGGAGGGTCAGCCCCTCGGGCTTCAGGCTGCCGTCCTTCAGCGGCGCCTTGCCGACCAGGATCGTGCCATCGTCCTGCATGACCGTCCGTTCCTCTTCGCCGGCCTGGGCGCAGCGGCATCGACCGTGAGGGTTATGGGCCGCGACCGCGGCATTTTCCAGCGCTTCGCGGGCCGGCCTTGATTTCGGGGCGACGAGGCCGGAAGGACAACATCCCGACCGAGCAGCAATCCCGGCCGCGCGGAACACCCGGCCACCCAGGAGCCCGTTTGAGATGGAAGAGTTGATCGCCCGCGTGACGAACCGGACCGGCCTCGACGCCGCCACGGCCCAGACCGCCATCGGCCATATCCTGGCCTTCCTCCAGAAGGAGGGGCCCGCCACCGAGGTGAGCCAGCTGCTCAGCGCCCTGCCGGGATCCGAGACCACGATCGCCGAGGCCAATGCCGGCGAAGGCGGCGGCGGCCTGATGGGCATGCTCGGCGGCATGATGGGCGGCGGCGGCGTCATGGCGCTGGGCCAGAAGCTGATGTCGGCCGGCGTGCCGATGGGCCAGATGCAGCCCCTCGGGCAGGAACTGTTCGCCTACGGCCGCGAGAAGGCCGGAGAGGACGTGATGGGACCGATCGTCGGCTCGATCCCGGGTTTGAACCAGTTCGTCTGAGTCCATTCGTGTGCGATCGGCGGGCCCGGTCCTTCGACGACTACCCATCGGGCGGTCGCCGAGCTGCCGGGTCCTTCCCGTTGCAAACCTCTCTCGCTAAACGGCAATCCGTGTCATAAAAGCGTGTGGGCTTCGTGATGTTGTGACGTCCCGAAGGCACGAGGCCAGGGGCTCCCGCGGAGCCGCCTCGGTGTCCCGACAGGGCGGATTGGACGATGGTCCCGAACTTCGCGCGCGATGCCTCCATGGCGTGGCTCAATGGCTGGGAGGCGCATGTGCACGCCCCCTTCGCCCGGCTGAAGCAGCGCACCGCCGAGGCGGGACGCGGCGGCCTGCCGGCCTTCCATCCCCGCGGTCTGCTGCTCCCGCCCGGGGCGGCGCCGATCCGGTTCAAGCCCCGCCTGAAGAAGCCCCTGGCCGCGCCAGGCCTCCCCCCGACCCTCGGCCGGATCGGCACCCTGGAGGTCCGCCTCGCCACCACCGTCGCGGAGATCCGGCGGGCCCAGCGCCTGCGCTACTGGGTGTTCTACGAGGAGATGTCGGCGGTCCCGAGCGGCTTCGCGATGCTGTCGCGCCGGGACATCGACGATTACGACGCGGTCTGCGACCACCTCCTCGTCATCGATCACGCGGCCGTGGACACCACGCCCTTCGCCACCAAGCCCTTCCGCCGGGCCCGGCCGAAGGTGGTCGGCACCTACCGCCTCCTGCGCCAGGAAGCGGCCGACAGCCACTTCGGCTTCTACACCGCGGGCGAGTACGACATCGCCCCGATGATGGCGGCCAATCCAGGGGCGCGCTTCCTCGAACTCGGGCGCTCCTGCGTGCTGAAGCCCTACCGGACGAAGCGGACGGTGGAACTGCTCTGGGCCGGGATCTGGGCCTATGTCCAGCACCACCGCATCGACGCCATGCTGGGCTGCGCCAGCCTGGAGGGAACCGACCCTGACCGCCTCGCCCTCCCCCTGAGCTTCCTGCACCACCATGCCCGCGCCGCGGAGGGCTGGTGCGCCCGCGCTCTGCCCGAGCGCTACGTCCCCATGGACCGCCTCGCGCGCGAGGCCGTGGATCCCAAGGCGGCGCTGCAGGCGCTGCCGCCGCTGATCAAGGGCTACCTGCGCGTCGGCGCCACCTTCGGCGACGGGGCCGTGGTGGACCATCAGTTCGGCACCACGGACGTCTTCGTGGTGCTGCCCGTCTCGGCCATCGCGGAGCGCTACCGCGACCATTTCGGACCGGCGGCGAACCGCAGGGCCGCCTGACGGCCCATCGGCTCAGAGTCCCGCCGTCCCGGTGGCGGCAAGCCCCGGACGGCCCTCGACGGCGGGGGCCGTCCGGCTTCCGAGGGCACGCAGGAGTGGCCGCTCGAGGGCGTGATAGGCCACGAAGCCGACAGCGACGCCGAGGACCAGCGCCAGGGCGACGAGGAGGTCGGGCGCCAAGCTGTCCCGCGCCACCGCAGCCCGCAGGAGTTCGAACGTGATCGTGTGGGTGAGATAGATCGAGTAGGACGCGTTCCCGAGGCCCTCCAGCGCCGTTCCGACCCGCATGCCGGCGCGCTCCATGAGCAGCAGGCCGCCGACCACGCCGGCGCTCGGAACGCCGAAGACCAGCACCCGGTAGGCGGCCCCCGGCAGGGCGACGGTGCATTCCAGCTCCGAGGCGTGACCGAAGCCGAAGACCAGGTTCAGGGCAAAGCCGATCAGACCGAAGGCCAGAAGATAGCCCGCATCCGTGCGCCCGACGGTGCCGCGCCGGTAGAGCCACGCGAGGCCGATGCCGAAGCCGAATTCGAGGATCATCGGATTAAGGAGGAACAGGGTGAGGTGCTCGGGCCGCGCGAGGGCGAAGAGTCCCGCGAACAGGGCGAGCGCCACGGAGAACCGGCCCGTCGGCGTCCAGAAGAGCCACGCGCGGGCGAGATAGACGCAGAGATAGAACAGCATCTCGAAACAGAGCGTCCAGCCGACGGCGAGGTACGGCATCTCGAAGCCGCGCTCACTGAACGGGATGAACAGCACCGTCGCGGGAATTCGGTGCGGGTCGGGTAGCCCGGACAGGAGCGTCAGGCCGACGACGAGGCCGCTCAGGAGCCAGTAATACGGCACGACGCGCAGGACGCGGCGCAGGGCGAAGCGATGCGCGGAGGGCAGATCGACGATGCGCTGCGCCGTGAGGGTGATGATGACGCCGCTGATGACGAAGAAGACGTCGACGCCGACGGCTCCGAAATCCTCGAGGTGGCCGAGGCGGCCCTGAACGGGCTGCCCGGAACTCAGGGTCTTGGCGAGGTCGAAGGCGTGGGCGTAGACGACCAGGCACGCCGCGATTCCCCGTAACGCCTGAAGGGAATGGAGGATTTTCACGGCGTGGTCCCTCGGCGAGGCGGGCCGAACCGTCGCGATGGCCGGTGCGACCGGACCCGGGCGTCCACGGGGCAGGCCGGGCCGCTACGCCGTTCGCGCATCCGCCACGAGGGCGGCCAGGCCCTCGCGGTAGGTCGGATAGGCGAGGTCGACGCCGAGTTCGTCCCGGATGCGGTGGTTCCGGACCCGCTTGTTCTCGCCGTAGAAGCTGCGCGCCATGGGGCTGAGGTCGGCGGTCTCGAAATCGACCTCCGGCGGCAGCGGCAGGCCGGCGAGCTTGGCGGCGTACTCGGTGACGACCTGCGGCGGCGTCGGCTCGTCGTCGGTGACGTTGTAGACCGCGCCGGCCCGGGGCTTGTCGATCGAGGCCAGGAGCGTCGTGGCGATGTCGTCCACGTGGATGCGGTTAAAGACTTGGCCCGGCTTGATAATCCGCTGCGACTTGCCTTCGCGCAGCTTCACGATCGGGTTGCGGCCCGGGCCGTAGATGCCCGACAGGCGGAACACCTGGACGGGTTTGCCGGTCTCGCGGCCCAGCGCCAGCCAGGCCTCCTCGACGGCGAGGCGCCCCTGCGAGCGCCCGCTCACCGGACTGGGAGCGGTGTCCTCGTCGATCCAGGCGCCCTGGTGATCGCCGTAGACGCCGATGGTCGAGAGATAGCCGATCCAGCCGATGCGGCTCTTCGCGATGGCGTCGCGGTATACGCCGAGGGTCGTGTCGAGGTCGCGGACCGGAGGGGCCGAGACGAGCAGCACGTCCGTGTCGGCGAGGTCGGCCGCGATGCGGGGGTCGTCGGAACCCGGTCCGAAGGCCCGCATCGCCGCGATGTCGCCGGGTCCGGTCCGCGCCGGATCGGTGACCGTGGCGCGGACCGCGTCGAAGCGGTCGCGGGCGCGCTCCACGAAGCGCCGGGCGGTGAAGCCGAGACCGAAGACGAAGAGGTTCATGCAGCAACGGGTCCTGTCGTCTCGGGGCCGTCGGAATCGAGGGCCAGGCGCCACTCGGCCCGGACGGCATCGTCGGTTTCGCCGAAACCCCGGGCGTTGAAAAGGTCCCGCAACCGTCCCGGAGGGACGAGGCGCCCGAGGGCCCACACCGCCATGCCGCGCACGAGGGGCGACGGATCGGACAGGTTCGCCTCGGCCGCCGCGGCGAGACCGGGCTCGCCGGAGTTGCCGATGGCGATGAGGACGTTGCGCAGGAAGCGGTCCCGGCCCGTGCGCTTCACGGGCGTGCCGGCGAAGCGGACCCGGAAGGCCGATTCGTCCAGGCCGGCGAGCTCGGCCAGGGGCGGCGCCGCGAGATCGGCGCGGGCGGCCATGCGGCCCTCGGCGGCCACCGCGGCGAACTTGTTCCAGGGGCAGACGGCGAGGCAGTCGTCGCAGCCGAAGACCCGGTTGCCGATGGCGGTGCGGAACGCCGCCGGAATCGGCCCGGCATGCTCGATCGTGAGGTAGGCGATGCAGCGGCGCGCATCGAGCTGGTAGGGCGCCGGGAAGGCGTCGGTCGGGCAGATGTCGAGGCAGCGGCGGCAGGAGCCGCAATGGTCGGCCTCCGGCGCGTCCGGCTCCAGCTCGGCCGAGGTGTAGATCGCCCCCAGCAGCAGCCAGTTGCCGAGGTCGCGCGAGACCAGCACCGTGTGCTTGCCCTGCCAGCCGAGGCCGGCGGCGGCGGCGAGCGGCTTCTCCATCACGGGGGCGGTGTCGACGAAGACCTTCACCCGGACGTCGCCCTTGGCCGAGAGGTAGCCGCCGAGCTCCTTCAGCTTGCCCTTGACCACCTCGTGGTAGTCGCGCCGCTGGGCATAGGCCGCGATGGCGCCCCGGTCGCGCCGGGCCAGGAGGGCCAGGGGATCGTGCTCCGGGCCGTAATTCATGCCGAGCATGACCACGCTGCGCACCCCCGGCCACAGGGTGGCGGGGTCGGCGCGCTGGTCGGCCCGCTCGACCATCCACTCCATGCTGCCGTGGTGGTCGGCGGCGAGCCAGGCGGGGAGCCGGGCCTTCAGTTCGGGCACGGCGTCGGGCCGGGTGACGCGGACGGCCTCGAAGCCGAGGAGGCGGGCGCGCGCCTCGACGGCGCGACGCAGGTCGGCGCCCGCGATGACGGTTCGGGGCGCCCTGGTGGCGGCCCGGGCCTGCGGCGTCCGCTTTGGGTTCAAAAATCCAGGTTCGCGTAGTGGTCCGCCGGCGCCATGCCCGGCACCCGGTCGGCCAGCAGGGTGCGGAAGCACGGGCGGGATTTCACCCGCGCGTACCAGTCCCTCGCCGTCTCGTCCTCGTCCCATGGCACGTCGCCGAGATAATCCACGCAGGACAAGTGGGCCGCCGCGGCGAGATCGGCATAGGTCAGATGGTCGCCCGCCAGCCATTTCCGGCGGGACATGAGGTAGCCGATATACTTCATGTGGTAGCGCACGTTGGTGCGCGCGGCGCGAATGGCGTTCATGTCCGGCGGGCCGCCGCCATTGGCGCTGTTCATGAAGCGCTTCGAGATCTTCTCGGTGACGAGGTACTCGGTCACCTCGGCGTTGAACTTCACCAGGAACCAGTCGAGCAGGCGGCGGACCTCGACCCGGGCCGCCGGGGTCTCGGGCAGGAGGCGCCGGCCGCTGAGGCCGAGCCCGCGGGTCTCGTCGAGATACTCGGCGATGATTCCGGCTCCCGGCACGGCGAGCCCGGTCTGCTCCACCAGCACCGGCGTCGTCCCGGCCGGGTTGATCAGCAGGAAGGCTTCGCGCCGGTCCCAGGCACGCTCCTCCATCAGCGTCGGCTCCATGCCCATCTCGGACAGGACGAGGCGGATGAAGCGCGAGTGCGGGCAGAAGGGAGAGTGGTAAAGCGTCGCCATCGAGGCCGTTTCGAACGGGGAGGGTGTGCCGGGGGACGGGCCGCGTCGGTGCCCCGCGGGGATGGTCGGCGGCGATAACACTTATGGCCCGATGATTGCCGCCTCATTAACATGCCTGGCGCGAACGCGATAACCATCCGTCAACCTTGACGGATCAGCCTCGATCCGCGAAGGCCGCGCGAGGTGGATCCACACCCCCCGCTCCGGACCGGCCCGGTCCCCCGAAACACCCCCAACCGTCGAGGCGCTGAGATGATGGATGCGATAAGCATCGCGAAGGCGGTCGTGCTTGCCGTGGTGGAGGGGGCGACCGAGTTCATCCCGGTCTCGTCCACCGGGCACCAGCTCCTCGTCGGCCACTTCATCGGCTTCGAATCGCCCAACAACACCTTCGAGGTGCTGATCCAGCTCGGCGCGATCCTGGCGATCCTGGCCGTCTATTTCCGCCGGCTCCTCGGCATCACCCTGGCGCTGCCCAACGACCCCAAGGCCCGTCGATTCGTCCTCGGAATCCTGGTGGCCTTCCTGCCGGCGGCGATCATCGGCGGGCTCTTCTCGAAATACATCAAGTACTATCTCTTCAATCCCTGGATCGTCTGCGCGACCCTGGTCGCCGGCGGCATCGTCCTCCTCGTCCTCGACGAGACCGACCTCGAGGTGAAGAAGCGGGACGTCTTCGACTTCACCCTGCCGATGGACTTCCGGATCGGCCTGTTCCAGTGCCTCGCGATGATCCCCGGCGTGTCGCGCTCGGGCGCCACCATCGTGGGCGCGATGCTGATGGGGGCCGACAAGCGCTCGGCCACCGAGTTCTCGTTCTACCTCGCGATCCCCACCATGGCGGGGGCCTTCGCCAAGGACCTGCTCGACAACTACAAGAACCTGTCGCGGGACGACACCGGCCTGATCGTGATCGGCTTCATCGTCGCCTTCATCTCGGCCTTCATCGTGGTCCGGACGGTGCTCGACTACGTCGCCTCCCACGGGTTCCGGCTGTTCGCCTGGTGGCGCATCATCGTCGGCTCGCTGGGCTTCGCCGGCCTCATCATCTTCGGCTGACGCGCGTCGCCCGGTCCCCGGATCGATCGGGATAAAAAATACAGAACGGGGAGGCGATTGCGTCCGCGCGCCGCCCCGTGCAAGGGCTGTCCGGATAAGGATGTCCGGCCACGCTTGGCTGGCGCCAAGCCGCTTGGCCGGAGCCAAGCATCTGCGGAGGCCAGCCCCGATGGAAGACCGTCCCCTCGCCGACCTGTTTCCGCCCGCGACCCGCGCGCGCTGGCTCGGCCTCGTCGACGGTGTTCTGAAGGGCGGCGACTTCGAGAAGCGCCTCGTCGCGAAGACCGCCGACGGCATCCGCATCGAACCCCTCTACGCCGCCGCCGCGCCGGTGGCGCAGCCGGTGCGGGCCCCCGGCCCGTGGCGCGTGGCCCAGCGGGTCGACCACCCGGACGGCGCCCAGGCGAGCGCCCTCGCCCTGGCCGATCTCGAGGGCGGCGCCGACGCCCTCACCCTGGTCTTCGCCGGCGCCCCCTCCGCGCGGGGCTACGGCCTCACCGCCACCACCGCCGCCGACCTCGACGCAGCCCTCGGCAACGTGATGCTGCCGCTGATCGCCACCCGCCTCGATGCGGGCGCGCGCGGAATCGAGGCCGCCTTCCTGATCCGGGACGTGGTCGCGGCCCGCGGCGAGACCCTGAAGGGCCTCGACCTCGACCTCGGCCTCGACCCCATCGGCACCCTGGCGGCCGGCGGGTCCCTGGCGGAGGATTACGGCGCCGAGATCGCCCGCACCCTCGCGGCCTTCGACGCGGAGGGCTTCTCGGGACGCGCCTGCCTCGCCGATGGCCGGCCCTACCACGAGGCCGGCGCCAGCGAGGCGACCGAGCTCGCGGCCGTGCTGGCCACCGCGGTGGCCTACCTGCGCGCCCTCGAAGCCAATGGGCACCCGCTGGAGCGCGCCCGGGAGGCCGTGGCGGTGCTGCTCACGGCCGATGCCGACGAGTTCCTGACCATCGCCAAGTTCCGGGCCATGCGCCGGCTCTGGGCCCGGGTGGAAGCGGCCTGCGGCCTCGACCCCCGGCCCCTGCGCCTCCATGCCGAGACCGCCTGGCGGATGATGACCCGGCGCGACCCCTTCGTGAACATCCTGCGCACCTCCATGGCCGCCTGCTCGGCCGGCCTCGGCGGCGCCGACGCGATCACCGCCCTGCCCTACACGGCGGCCCTCGGCTTGAGCGACGCCTTCGCCCGACGGGTGGTGCGCAACAGCCAGATCGTCCTCATCGAGGAATCGAACCTCGCCCGCGTGGCCGACCCGGCCGCCGGCGCCGGCAGCTTCGAGACCCTCACGGGCGAGCTGACCACGGCCGCCTGGGCCGCCTTCCAGGCCATCGAACGCGAGGGCGGCCTCGTCGCGAGCCTGCGGGCCGGTGCGATCCAGGGACGGATCGCCGCGATCCAGGCGACGCGGGCCCGGAACGTCGCCACCCGCCGCGAGGCCCTGACCGGCGCCAGCGAATTCCCCTACCTCGCCGAGAAGCCCGTCACGGTGCTGGACGTCGCCCCCGTGGCGGCGCCGCCCGCCGCCGGCTTCGGCAGCGGATCGGCCCTGACCGCCTCGCCCCTGCCGTCCCTGCGCCTCGCCGAACCCTACGAGGCCCTGCGCGACGCCTCCGACGCGGCGCTGGCCGCGAGCGGTCGACGCCCCGCGGTGTTCCTGGCCAATCTCGGACCCGTGGCGGTCTTCAACGCCCGCTCGACCTTCGCCGCCAACGCCTTCGCGGCCGGCGGCATCGAGGCCGTGAACCAGGAGGGCTTCACCGATCCGGCGGCCCTGGCCGAGGCCTTCCGGGCCTCGGGCGCCCGCATCGCCTGCCTGTGCTCGTCCGACGCGCTCTACGCCACCCACGCGGTGGAAGCCGCCCGCGCCCTCAAGGCGGCCGGGGCCAGCACCCTGTACCTGGCCGGCAAGGCGGGCGACCTCGCAGCCCCCCTCAAGGCGGCCGGCGTCGACGGCGAACTCCATGCCGGCGGCGACGTTCTGGCGCTGCTGACGGGAGCGCTGGCGCACGCGACGAACGCGTAGGCGCGCAACCCTGGGGCGGTCGCGCTCGTTCTCGGCCCAGTCGAGTCGAAACACGAACGGATTCCCATGCGACGCGCAGCCCTCGCGGTGACCACCCTTGCCCTCCTGACCGCCTCCGCCGGGGTCGCGGATGCCGCCAAGAAGAAGGTCCAGGTGCCCAACCGCTACGACGGCACCTGGAGCATCGAGGTGGTCACCCTCGACGGTCCCTGCGACCGTGCCTACCGCTACGGCGTCCAGATCCGGCGCGGCGAGGCGAGCTATGCCGGCGGCGAGTTCAACATCAACGGGCGCGTCTCGCAGACCGGCGCCGTGCGGGCGGTGATCTCCCGCGGCAGCGACGCCGCCGACGTGGTCGGCCGGCTGGGCCGCTCGGGCACCGGCAACGGCACCTGGAACACCACGGGGCTGATCGCCTGCAGCGGACGCTGGAACGCCGAGCGTCGCGGCTGAGGCCGCGCGTCGCGGCTGAAGCCGCGCGTCGCGGCTGAAGCCGCGCCCAGGATGGCCCTGTGATGGGCGCGCCACAACCGCGCGCCGATCGTCGTCGGACCGCCCGGTGCCGGACTTCTGCCCTTCTCCGGACCAAATCGCTGGTGAATACTCGCGTCGGATCGAGATCGATTTCGCACGGGGCTTCCGACGATGAAGGCTTTGCTGTTCGGCGCTTTGGTGACGACCGTGGGATGGGGCGCCGCGGCGGAGGCGGCAGGGCGCAATCCGGCGCAACCGCACGGGGTCATGTCCCCCCTCGAGCGGGCGGCGACGGAGTGCTTCGCCGAGACCGTGCTGTCCAACCCCGCCGCGACCCGGCACGCCCGCGCGGGCCGCTGGTACGAGGCCGCCGGCGTCACCGGCTTCCTGTGCCGCCCGGAGGTCGACGCGATGATCCAGGCGCATGATCGCCTCTACGGCCGCGGCACCGGCGCCCGCTACTTCCAGACCGCCTACACCCGCCATCTCGGCCAGCAGCTCGCCGAGCGCCTGCAGCCGATGCTGGAGCGCAAGTCGATGGCGAGCGCCGAGCCGCCGGTCGACAAGGTCGAGGCCCAGGACGGGGACAAGCCGGCCGAATAGGTCGGCTCCGCCCGAAACTTCTCCCGCCGATGGCCTCCGTTAACCGGCCTCCCCTTAGCGTGATGACGAGAGGACATCTCGAAGCCGGGACGGCATTGCTGACGATCCGTACCTGCTCCGGGCTGAACACCTTGGCGCGAACGGGGCACGCCGCGTGAGTTCTGACGACGATCCCATCGACCCTCTGCCGACGCCGCACCGCCCGCGCCTGGCGTCCGCCGCCCTCCGGCTGGCCACCCGGGCGGTCGACGCCGCTGCCGCCCAGCGCTGGCGGGACACCGCGACGATCCTGACCCTCCGGGGCGAACTCGCCGCCCAGGCGGCCTTGATCCAGTGCCAGGCCGACGCCCTCGCGGACATGACGCGCATCTTCGAGGCGGCCTCGGCCGAAGCGCGGATCGGCCTCTGGCAATGCGACCTCCCGGACGAGTCCCTGCGCTGGAGCGAGGGGGTCTACGACCTCTTCGAATTCCCGCGCGGATCCCCGGTGAGCCGGCCGGAGACCCTCGCCTGCTACACCGAGGAGGCGCGACGCCACCTCGTGGCCGTTCGAGCGGAGGCGATCGGCCGGCGCTCCCCCTTCACCCTCGATGCCGAGATCGTCGCCGGCCGCGGCAGCCGCCGCTGGATCCGCATCACCGGGTCGGTGGAGACCCGCGCGGGCGTTCCCGTGCGCCTGTTCGGGTTCAAGCAGGACATCACCGAGCAGAAGCTCAGCGCCGACCGCACGCGCTACCGGGCGGAATTCGACCGCATGACGGGCCTGGCGAACCGGTCGGTCTTCGACGAGCGCCTGGCGCAGCTGTCGGAGAGCGGGGCCTTGTTCCTGGTCGACCTCGACGGCTTCAAGGCGATCAACGACACCTACGGGCACGCCGTGGGCGATGTCTGCCTGCAGGAGGCGGCGCGGCGCCTGCGGGCGGCCTGCCAGGAAACGGATCTCGTCGCCCGCATCGGCGGCGACGAGTTCGCCGTCCTCGTGGAGCGGGAGGCCGACGGGCCGTTCTGCGAGGCGATCGGCCGGCGGATCGTCGCGGCCATGCGCGACCCCTACCACCATCGCGGCGTCTGCCTGCGGTTCGGCGCCTCCGTGGGCATCGCCCGGGCCGCCGCCTCGGCGCCGGCGGATCTCTTCACCCGCGCGGACGCGGCCCTCTACGCGGCCAAGGCCGCCGGCCGCGGCACCCTGCGCATGGCCCTGCCGCGCTGAGGACGCGTCCGCCCTCAGGCGGGCAGGACGACCACCTTCGTCTTCACCGGCGTGCGGGCGTAGAGGTGGATCATGTCCTGGCTCAGCAGGCCGACGCAGCCGCTGGTGATGCCCGAGCCGATCGTGTCGGGCTCGCTCGAGGCGTAGATCGTGTAGAGCGTGTAGGCGCCGTTCTGGTAGAGGTGCAGGGTGCGGGCGCCGAGGGGGTTGTCGAGGCCGCCCGGCATGCCGCGGGCGTACTTGGCCGCCTCGGGCTGGCGCCGGATCATCTCCGCGGGCGGGGTCCAGGTGGCCCATTCGGACTTGCGCCCGACATAGGCGTCGCCGCTCCAGCGGAACCCGTCGCGGCCGACATTGGCGCCGTAGCGCGTCGCGGTCCCGTCGCCCTCGACGCGGTAGACGTAGTAGTTGGCCGGATCGACGATGATCGTGCCGGCCGCCTCCTGGGTCGGGTACGGGACCGTGCGGCGGAAGTATTTCGGATCGACCCTGCTGATGTCGGTGGCCGGGATGGGGAACCTCTCCTCCGGCATCGGGCCGTAGATCTTGGCCGCCTCGGCGCGCAGGACGCCGTCCGAAGAGACGCAGCCGGCGAGCCCGAGGGCGCCGAGGCCGGCCCCCGTGCCGACCAGGAAGGACCGGCGGCTCAGGCGGCCCATTCGCCCGTCCGTCGTGCCGGACTCAACGTTCCTCGTGTCCCTCGTCATCGCAGGCGTCCCGTCTTCCCGTCGCGCGACGGGCCGACAGATCGCCCGGGTCCGCGCGGCCCCTATGGCCAAGCTGACAGTGCCGGTCCCCGGTCCGGCTGGCAAGCCGGGCGCCGGGGGCGGACGTCAATCGCGAGCAGGAACCGACCGATTGCGTCGCGGATGTGGCCGGGCGGGCTCCGGCGGCGCCTCAGCCGGGGGCGTCCGGGGCGGAGCGCTTGGCCCGGCGCAGGAACGGCAGCCCCGTGGAGGGCTGGCCGCGGGTCGCCTCGTGCATCTTCGCGATCCGGATGAAGCGGCCATAGGCGAGGACGCTGGCCATCACGAAACCGTCGAGGCCGGCGAGGAAGAAGCGCCGCAGGATGTAGAACTTCAGGAAGTTGAGGGGGTACTCGAACACCAGCCGCAGGCCGGTCTCGAAGCGCGAGCCGATCGGCTGCGTGTCGGCGGCGAGCTGCCCGACATAGTTCGACTTGGCGATGGCGTGGTTCCAGTCGCGAAAGGTGTGGTGCCAGACCACGGACCGGATCGTCACCGGCTTCGCGTCCGTGGTGATCGCGAGCTTGTCCCAGTTCGGGTTGTCGGTGGTGCGGGCCACCCGCCGGTCGTACAGGTAGATGTTCTCGGTGCAGAACGCCCAGGGCGAGGGGCGCGCGTGGTGCGGCAGCACCATCGCCTTGCGGACGATCATCAGGGACGGAATGTCGGCCCCCTGGAAGATCCCCCGGATCTCCCGCACGATCTCCGGCGTCAGGATCTCGTCGGCATCGACGCTGAAGACGTGGTCGTGCCGGCAGAGGTCCTCGCCGAAGCGCCGCTGCGGCCCGAACCCCTTCCAGGGGTTCACCACCACCCGCGCCCCGAGGGACTCGGCGATGGACACGGTGGCGTCCGCCGAACCCGCGTCGATGACGAGGATCTCGCACCGGAGCGGCAGCACCGAGCGGAGGCAGGCCGCCATGCGGTCGGCCTCGTTCAGCGTCCGGATCAGGACGGTGAGCCGGATGGGGGCGTTCGGGTCCCGGTGCGGATCCACGGTCGGGCGGCCCGGCTCAATCGTCCATCTTCAGGGCGGCGATGAAGGCCTCCTGCGGGATCTCGACCTTGCCGAACTGGCGCATCTTCTTCTTGCCCTCCTTCTGCTTGTCGAGGAGCTTGCGCTTGCGCGAGATGTCGCCGCCGTAACACTTGGCGGTCACGTCCTTGGACAGGGCCTTGATGGTCTCGCGGGCGATGATCTTGCCGCCCAGCGCCGCCTGGACCGGGATCTGGAACAGGTGGCGGGGGATCAGGTCCTTCAGCTTCTCGCACATGGCGCGGCCGCGATGCTCGGCGCGGGTGCGGTGGACCAGCATCGAGAGGGCGTCCACCGGCTCGGCATTGACGAGAATCGACATCTTGACGAGGTCGCCCTCGCGGTAATCCGAGATGTGGTAGTCGAACGAGGCGTAGCCCTTGGAGATCGACTTCAAGCGATCGTAGAAATCGAACACCACCTCGTTGAGCGGCAGGTCGTAGACCACCATGGCGCGCTTGCCGACGTAGTTCAGATCGACCTGGGTCCCGCGCCGGTCCTGGCAGAGCTTCAGGACGCCGCCGAGATACTCGTCGGGGGTGAGGATGGTGGCGCGGATCCACGGCTCCTCGATGGCGGTGATCTTCATCACGTCCGGCATGTCGGCCGGGTTGTGCAGCTCCTTGATCGTGCCGTCCGTCATCTGCAGGCGGTAGACCACGGAGGGCGCCGTGGAGATCAGGTCAAGGTTGAACTCGCGCTCCAGGCGCTCCTGGATGATCTCGAGGTGGAGCAGCCCGAGGAAGCCGCAGCGGAAGCCGAAGCCCAGCGCGGCGCTCGTCTCCATCTCGTAGGAGAACGACGCATCGTTGAGCCGGAGCTTGCTCATGGCGCTGCGCAGGGTCTCGAACTCGGCCGCGTCCACCGGGAAGAGCCCGCAGAACACCACCGACTGCACGTCCTTGAAGCCCGGCAGCATCTCCTTGCAGGGGCGCTTGTCCTCGGTGAGCGTGTCGCCCACGCGGGTGTCGGCCACCTCCTTGATCGAGCCGGTGAAGAAACCGACCTCGCCGGGACCGAGCTCGCCGATATCGGCCATCTTCGGCCGGAACACGCCGATCTTGTCGACGCCGTGGACGGCATCGGCCCGCATCATGCGGATGTTCATGCCCTTCTTGAGCACGCCGTCGACGATGCGCACCAGCACGACGACGCCGAGATAGACGTCGTACCAGCTGTCGACGAGGAGCGCCTTCAAGGGCGCGTCGCGGTCGCCCTTGGGCGGCGGCAGGCGCGTCACGATCGCTTCCAGCACCGCCTCGATGTTGAGGCCGCTCTTGGCCGAGATCGCCACGGCCTCGGAGGCGTCGATGCCGATCACCTCCTCGATCTGGGCGCGGATGCGCTCGGGCTCGGCCGCCGGCAGGTCGATCTTGTTGAGGACGGGCACGATCTCGTGGTTGGCGTCCAGCGCCTGGTAGACGTTGGCCAGCGTCTGCGCCTCGACGCCCTGCGAGGCGTCCACCACCAGCAGCGAGCCCTCGCAGGCGGCGAGGCTCCGGGACACCTCGTAGGCGAAGTCGACGTGGCCGGGGGTGTCCATCAGGTTGAGGACGTAGTCCTTGCCGTCCTCGGCCCTGTATTCGAGCCGCACGGTCTGCGCCTTGATGGTGATGCCGCGCTCCTTCTCGATATCCATCGAGTCGAGCATCTGCTCGCTCATGTCGCGCAGGGCCACGGTGCCGGTGGTCTGGATCAGGCGATCCGCGAGGGTCGACTTGCCGTGGTCGATATGGGCGACGATGGAGAAGTTGCGGATGTTGTCGATGGGGGTCGTTGTCATCGAGGATGCGATCTCCGGCGCGCGCGGCCCGCCGTCCAAGGGACGGACCCGGCGCACGGTTTCTTGGAATGGGAAACAGGTCGCCCGCAGATAGCAGTGCCGGCTCCGTGCGCCAAGCGCAGGCCCGGTGCGCCAAGCGCGCGCCGGACGCGGCCGGGGGCCGAGCCCGGCCCCGGGCTTGCGGCGGCCCGCGATTTCCGGCTGATTCCCCGCGCCCGCCGATTCGCGACGGTGGCCGCATCCTCGGAGCCGAGCCAGAACCATGAACCCGTTGGAGGGCGCCGGGCCGATGCCGGAGCTGGGCCACGTCCTCCTGGTGGAAGACGACGACGGCCTGCGCATCCTGGTGAGCCGGGCCCTGCGCGACAGCGGCTACCGGGTCACCGGATGCCGGAGCGGCGCCGAGATGTGGCGGCTCCTGCCGGAGGGCGGGGTCGACCTGATCCTCCTCGACGTCATGCTGCCCGGTGCATCGGGCCTCGACCTGCTGCGCGCCCTGCGGGCCCGCTCCACCGTGCCGGTCATCGTCGTCAGCGCGCGCGGCGAGGAGGCGGACCGGGTGCTGGGCCTGGAACTCGGGGCCGACGACTACATCGCCAAGCTGTTCGGGCGCCCGGAGCTGCTCGCGCGCATCCGGGCGGTCCTGCGCCGCTCCGTCCTGGCGCCGGCGGCCTCCCTGGGCGGCGAGACCCTCGTCTTCGCGGGTTGGCGCCTCGACCTGCGCAGCCGGGCCCTGGTCGATCCGGACGGCGCCGGCGTCGACCTCTCGGGCGCGGAATACGACCTCCTGCTGGTGTTCCTCGACCATCCCGGGCGGGTCCTCGGCCGCGAGCAGATCCTCGAACTGTCCCGGGCCCGCCTCGGCTCGCCCTCCGACCGCAGCGTCGACACCCTCGTCAGCCGCCTGCGACGCAAGCTCGACCCGCCCGAGGGCGAACCGCCGGTGATCAAGACGGTGCGGGGGTCGGGCTACATGCTGGCCGCGAAGGTCGAGCGCCGGTGAGGCGCCTGTTCGCCCTGTCGCGCAGCCTGGAGGCCCGGACCCTCGTCGTCCTCCTCGTGGCCATCCTGGCGGTGCATGGCGGGGCCCTGCTGCTCTATCGCCGATCGGCGGCCGCCGCCTCCGCCGAGGCCTTCGCCGCCCAGGTGGCGACACAGCTCGCCCTGGCCCGCGAGGCGGTGATGCGGCGCCCGCCGGCGGCGCGCAACGCCGAGGCCCAGGCCCTGTCCAACCCCCATTTCGAGGTCGCCTGGACGGACGCCCCCGCCCCGGCCGGGCGACGGAGCGACCCGGCCCTGGAGCCCCTGCACCAGCGCCTGACCGCCCTCGACCCCAGCCTCGGCCCCAACCTCTCCCTGGTGATGGAGGGCGACGCGGACCCGCTCCACCGGCTCGATCTCGGCGGCACGCTGGCGCTCCCGGACGGCAGCCAGCTGACCTTCCACTCCGCCCACGCCTCGGGCATGGCGCTGAGCAATCCCTGGGCCATGCTGGCCACCGCGATGGCGATCCTGGTCGGCCTCGCCGCCGTGCTGCTGACCCACCGGATCGCCCGGCCCCTGCGGGCGCTCGGCCACCTCACCGGGCTGATCGGCCACGCCGTCGGCCAGGGCCGGGTGGTCCCGGTGCCCGAGGTCGGCCCCGACGAGACCCGCGCGATCGCCCGCGCCCTGAACGGCATGCAGATGCGCATCCGCGACCTCGTCACCGAGCGGACCCAGGCCCTCGCCGCCGTGTCCCACGACCTGCGCACGCCGATCGCGCGCCTGCGCCTGCGCCTCGACGGCGTCGCCGACGACGGGCAGCGGCACGCGATGGCGTCCGACCTCGACGACATGCAGGCGATGATCGACTCGACCCTGGCCTACCTGCGGGGCGATGCCGATCCGGAGGTCCGGCGGGTAACCAACGTCGCCAGCCTGCTGATGAGCATCGCCGATGCCGGGCAGGATGCCGGACACGCGGTGGTGTACGAGGGGCCCGGCCGGGCACTCGCCGCCATCCGGCCGGTGGCGCTCCGGCGCGCCCTGGACAACGTGGTCGACAACGCCGTCCGCTACGGGGACCGCGCCCGGATCGGCCTGGCGCTCGCGGACGCGAGCCTGGAGCTCTGGATCGACGACGACGGCCCCGGCCTGCCGCCCGACGCGGTCGACCGGGCCTTCGCGCCGTTCACCCGCCTGGAAACCTCCCGCAACCGCAACACCGGCGGGACCGGCCTCGGCCTGACCATCGCCCGCCGGGTGATCGAGGCCGAAGGCGGCCGCATCGGCCTGGAGACCCGGCCCGGCGGCGGCCTGCGGGTGCGGATCACCCTGCCGCGCCCGGTGGGCTGAGGCGGGATCGGATCGGCGACGCGGGCGCGCCGCCGCGTGCCACACTTCGTCACGGACCCGGCATCGGGCAGCCAAACGCCTCGGCTACATCAGGTCTCGACGCAGCCGACGGGGCTGCGGGACACGAGGACGAGACCATGTCGCGCATCAGCATCACCCTTCTCTCCCTGGCCCTGATGACCGCCCTGGCGGGACAGGCCTCCGCCACGGAGGGCAACGGAAACTCCGAGAACCCGTCGCAGGCCGTCCCGAATACCGGCGGCGTCTCGGGCGGCCCGAACCACCATACCGAGCGCGGCGCGCCCGCCACGATGCCCGAGAGCGGCAAGCCCGTGCAGGCGGCCAAGGACGGCCACACCCACACCCACGCCAAGACGCACACGCACGACAAGAAGTGAGGGCGCGACGGAGCCTGCAGGGCCGAACGCCGATCCGTGCGTTCGGCCCGGCGCCCCCGGTCCCGCGCAGGGGTCCGGGCCCACGCCTAATCCGCCGGCGCGCCGTCCCCGGCCCGGACCTGGGCCGCCATCGCCACCAGGGCCTTGCGCAGGGCGCCCATCTCGCGGACCGGCTCCGGGTAGAGCACCCGCGCGGTCCGGTCGCCGGTGAGGAGATCCATCCCCTCCGGGTCGAGGCCGGTGAGCCGCCACGGGCCGGGCTCGGCTCCGGCGGCCTGGGCATAGAGGGCGAGGGCGTCGGCGTGGTCGGCGTTCATGTGCGCGACGGCCCCTTCCTCCCCCGCCACCAGCCCTTCCGCGCCGGTGAGGTCGAGGCGCAGCTCGTCGGCCGTCAGCACGGCGGCCTTGGCGAACCCGCCGTTGAGGTGCCCGGCCGTGGGCGCGAGGGCGAAGAAGCCGAAATCGGGGAAGTCGGCGTAGAGCTTCGACTTCGGATGCCGGGCCACGAAGCGGGCGCGGGCCCGCGGCTTCAGGGTCTGGGTCACCCGTCCCGTGACGGTGAGGCGCGGATGGGCGAGCGGGTCGCCCTTGCCGCCGGCGCTGAACAGCAGCGAGGCGCGCGGGTCCTTCAGCAGGTTGCGGGTATGGGCCGAGAGCCGCGAGAGCAACATCAGGGGCGTGCCGTCGACATCCGTGGCGATGGTCACCAGGGAGGCGAAGGGCGTGCCGTCCTCCGGGTCGAGGGTGGCGAGCGCCCCGGAGCGGATGCTGCGCAGGAGATGGCGGGCGAGGCCGATCGCATCGAACGGCGCCTCGGAGGCCGGCAGCGGCACCGCCGGCCCGCGCCGCTCCCCCCCGGTCCTGGTCTCGCCTTCGGCCATCTTGGTCTCGCCCTCGGCCATGAAGATCCCCCTCGATTCGGTGCCCGCGGACCGGCGCTCAGGCCGCGTTCAGCCGCCGGATCATAGCCAGGGTTCGGGGCTCCGCACGAGGGCACCGGACTGCGGCCCGTTGGCATCAGTCAAGCGCCAAACGAACAAACGACCGAGGTCGCTCGCTTTTTCAGCATATTGCCATTACACAGCCTGACTCTCCGCGCGAACGCGGCCCGCCTCCCCGGCACGGTCGCCACCGCGTTTTTGCCGATCTCTGCCCTCTGTCCGCGACGGAGGATGGGGTGGGATGCGGAGGGGCTGGCGCCATCAGACGTCCGCCGAGCCGCATCCGAGCAACAGGACACGCGCATGCCGACCATCGCCCTCGTGGACGACGACCGAAACATCCTCACCTCCGTCTCGATCGCGCTCGAGACCGAAGGGTACCGCATCCAGACCTACACCGACGGCGCCTCGGCGCTGGACGGCCTGAAGCATTCCCCGCCCGATCTCGCGATCTTCGACATCAAGATGCCGCGCATGGACGGGATGGAGCTTCTCAGGCGTCTGCGGCAGAAATCCGACCTTCCGGTGATCTTCCTGACCTCGAAGGACGAGGAGATCGACGAACTGTTCGGCCTGAAGATGGGCGCCGACGACTTCATCCATAAGCCGTTCTCGCAGCGCCTCCTCGTGGAGCGCGTGAAGGCCGTGCTCCGGCGCTTCGCTCCGAAGGACGGCCCGGGCGCCGCCGCCCGCGAGGCCGATGCCGCCGCCCGCTCCCTGGAGCGCGGCCTCCTGATGATGGACCCCGAGCGCCACACCTGCACCTGGAAGGGCGAGCCCGTCACCCTGACGGTGACGGAGTTCCTGATCCTGCAGGCCCTGGCCCATCGCCCCGGCGTCGTGAAGAGCCGCAACGCCCTGATGGATGCGGCCTACGACGACCAGGTCTACGTCGACGACCGCACCATCGACAGCCACATCAAGCGCCTGCGCAAGAAGTTCAAGGTCACCGACACGAGCTTCGACATGATCGAGACGCTCTACGGCGTCGGCTACCGCTTCAAGGAGAGCTGAGGCCCGGCCCGGGCCTCCATTCCCTCCCGCAACGCTGTTCCCTCACCACCGGACGCTCGTGGCCACCACAGATCAAGGCGAAATCCCGTCGCGCGGCATGCTGGGTTGGCCGCGCCAGATCTGGAACGGGATCGGCCAACGGGCCTCGTCGAGCCTGACGCGACGCATCGTCGTGCTCAACCTCGTCGGGCTGATCGCGCTCCTGTTCGGCTTCCTCTACCTGAACCAGTTCCGCCAGGGGCTGATCCAGGCGCGGGTGCAGAGCCTCCTGATCCAGGGCGAAATCATCGCCGGCGCCATCGCCTCCTCGGCCTCGGTCGAGACCGACACGATCCGGATCGACCCCGACAAGCTGCTCCAGCTCCAGGCCGGCGAGGCCGAAGAGCCTTCCTCCCCCCTCACCTTCTCGCTGAACCCGGAGCGGGTGGCCCCGCTGCTGCGGCGGCTGATCACGCCCACCGGCAACCGCGCCCGGGTCTACGACCAGGAGGGCGGCCTCCTGTTCGATACCCGCACCCTCTCGGCGCGGGGCGAGATGAACCGCAGCGACCCGGATGTCCGGCCACGCAAGCGCACCTGGCTGGAGAAGGCCTGGGAGGGCGTGCAGGCGAAGCTCGGGACGAAGCTCGGCGGCGACGGCGCGCCCCCCGGCATCGAGGATGTCGGCCCGGCCAGCGGCCACGGCCTGAAGGAGGTCCAGGTGGCGCTCACGGGGGCCCGCGGCACCATCGTCCGCCGCAACCCGGCGGGCGAGACCATCGTCTCCGTGGCGGTGCCGATCCAGCGGGCCAACTCCGTGCGCGGCGCCCTGCTGCTGTCGACGCAAGGGGGCGACATCGACCGCGTCATCGCCTCGGAGCGCTTCGGCCTGCTGCAGGTCTTCCTGATCGCCGCGGCGGTGATGCTCGTCCTCTCGATCCTGCTCGCGGGCGCCATCGCGGGGCCGGTGCGGCGCCTCGCGGATGCGGCCGAGAAGGTGCGGCTGGGCATCAAGTCCCGCGAGGAGATCCCCGACTTCACCGGGCGCACCGACGAGATCGGCCACCTGTCGGGGGCCCTGCGCGACATGACCCAGGCGCTCTACCGCCGGATCGACGCCATCGAGAGCTTCGCGGCCGACGTGAGCCACGAGCTGAAGAACCCCCTCACCTCGCTCCGCAGCGCCGTCGAGACCCTGCCGCTGGCCAAATCCGATGATTCGCGCGGGCGCCTGCTCGCCATCATCCAGCACGACGTGAAGCGCCTCGACCGCCTGATCTCCGACATCTCCGATGCCTCGCGCCTCGATGCCGAGCTCGCCCGCGCCGAGGCCCGCCGGGTCGACATGCGCAAGCTGATGACCACCGTCGTCTCGGTGGCCAACGAGCGCCGGCGCCCGAAGGACGCGGCGATCCAGTTCGACGTGGACACGCCCGCGGGCGAGATGGACGCGCCCTTCACGATCTTCGGCCACGACAGCCGCCTCGGCCAGGTGGTGAACAACCTCCTCGACAACGCCCGCTCGTTCTCGCCCCCCGATGCCAAGGTGCGGGTGGCCCTGCGGCGGGTGCGCAGCGACGTCGAGCTCATCGTCGAGGACGAGGGCCCCGGCATCCCCGAGCACGCCCTGGAACGGATCTTCGAGCGCTTCTACACCGACCGCCCGGAGCAGGGCTTCGGCCAGAATTCGGGCCTCGGCCTCTCGATCTCGCGCCAGATCGTCCAGGCTCATCGCGGCACGATCCGGGCCGAGAACCGGCCCGGCCCGGCCGACGAGGACGGCGAGCCGACGGTGCGCGGCGCCCGCTTCATCGTCCGCCTGCCGGCCGTGACCCGCTGAGCGGGGAGGCCGGCCGCGCCATGGGCGATCCGTCGAGCCGCACCGATTCGGTGCATGCCACCTGCATCGCCCTCGGCGACGCGGGCCTGCTCATCCGGGGAGCGTCGGGCGCCGGCAAGTCGACCCTCGCGCTCCTCCTCCTCGACCGGGCGGAGCTGATGCAAGGGTCGGCGCACCTCGTGGCCGACGATCGGGTCCGGCTGACCCGCGCGGGCGAAACCGTGGTGGCCCATGCCGACCCCGCCCTCGGCGACCGGATCGAGGTGCGGGGCCTCGGCCTGCTCCGGGTCGCGGAGGTCCTGCCCCGCGTTCCGGTTCGCCTGGTGGTCGACTGCGTCGCCGACGCCCCGCGCCTGCCCGAGAGCCCCTTGAGCCGCACGCCGCTCCTCGGCCTCGACCTGCCGGCCCTGCGCCTCGACGCGGCCCTGCTGCGCTCCGGCCTCGCGCCGCGCCTCGTGCTCGATGCCCTGGCCGCGTGCTCCGGCGTGGCAAGCGGGACGCACCGTCCGGTCTTGCGTCTGCCGCCGCTCCCGAGACCGTAGCGCCGGTGCCACCAGCGTGGCATGATGATGACGTTCGAGCACACAAAATGCCGCATTCACCTTGCGCTCGACCTTGCGCTGCACAAAATGGCGGCTCCGCTCACAAGGCGTTGGAACCCGCGTCGATGATTGGAATGGTGCTCGTCACCCACGGGCTATTGGCGACCGAGTTCAAGGCTGCCCTTGAGCATGTCGTCGGGCCGCAGAAACAGATCGAGACCATCACCATCGGTCCCGAGGACGATATGGAGCTGCGCCGGCTCGACATCATGAATGCGGTCAGCCGCGTGAATACCGGCAAGGGCGTCGTCGTGCTCACGGACATGTTCGGCGGCACGCCCTCGAACCTCGCCCTCTCGTGCATGAACGGCGGCCAGGTCGAGGTGGTGGCGGGCATCAACCTGCCCATGCTCATCAAGCTCGCCAGCGTGCGCGATGCCGAGCCCCTCGGCGACGCCGTCCTCCACGCCCAGGAGGCCGGCCGCAAGTACATCAACGTCGCGTCGCGCGTGTTGGCCGGCAAATAGGCTTTCTTCCCTTGCTTCCACGGCTTACAGGCAGTCTCGGGCCCCTGGCATGAGCGGTGGGCCGGCCGAGGCCGCAGGATGCGGCGCGGCGCGCCAGCGAGGGGACGGCCGACGCCCATGAGCTACGACGACGACGACGCCGAGGACAGCCTGCCGCCGGTGCCCGAGGGCGGGCTGATCCAGGTCCTTCCGATCATCAACCGGCGCGGCCTGCATGCCCGGGCCTCGGCCAAGTTCGTCCAGACCGTCGAGCGCTTCGATGCCGCCGTCACGGTGACCCGTTCGGGCGAGACGGTGGGGGGCCGCTCGATCATGGGCCTCCTCACCCTCGGCGCCGCGCAGGGGACCTCGATCGCGGTGGTGACCTCGGGCGGCGACGCGGAGGCCTGCATGACGGCGATCACCGACCTCCTCGCCAACAGGTTCGGCGAGGACGAGTAGGCGGAGGGGCGCGGCGCGCTCCCCTCAGGCGCGGCGGCCGAACCGCTCCGGCACCCCCTCGCCCGCGACCTGTCGCCAGAGAACGGCCTGCGCGCCGTGGCCCAGCGTGATCGTGGCCGCGACGATGGCATCGTCCCGCCGGGTCAGGGCGACCGTGGCCTGCCGACGCTGCGCGAACAGCCGCGTCACCACCCGCACCAGGGCCGCCTCCGACGGATCGCCGATGATCGGGGCGGACGAAACCTCGGCATCGAGGAGCAGGAACTCCTCCACCGCATCGCGGACGAGGCCCGGCTCGCTGACCCGCTCGACCTGCGCCGGGTTCGCCCGCACGCCGACGAGGCTGTGGGCCGGGATCCCGGCGCGGCGCGGGACGGCCCGGAGCGGGGCGATGGCGGTCTCCGGCCTAGGCGCGGCCACGGGCTCGAGCGCCAGGACGGCGCGGGGACGCAAACGGCGCAGGCAATCGGCCACGGCCGCGCGCACGGGCTCGAAGCAGGCCGGGGCGATGGCCGGGGTGAGCGTCGTGCCATGGGGCTGCCAGAGGCCGATCCGCTCCTGGCCCCAGAGGGTGTGCGGCATCGCCAGCGGCAGCACGGCGGCGAGCTGGTCGGGCCCCTGCCCGGTCGCCCAGGCGAGGGCGAAGACGAGGTCGCGCCCTCCCGCCTGATGCTGGGCCACCGACAGCAGGTGGTCGGGATCGGACAGGACCGGATCGGCGACCCGGGCGCGCACCAGCAGCGCACGCCACGCCGCGATCTCCGCCTCGCTCACCGCCGCCGCCCGGCGCAGGTCGACGCGCCAGGACACGGATGCCCCGATCGGCGAAGCGGGCGCGCGCTCGGTGGCATCGGCCAGAGAAGCGCCGGCCACCGAACCCGCGACCACCGAACCTCCGGCCGCTGCGCCGCCCTCGATCACCGTGAAGCGCTGTCTCATGTCCCGATCCGATCCCGCCGACGTCCCATTCCGGGACACTGGGGCGCCCCGAGGCGCCAGTCGGCATTAAGATTTCAAGATCGGTGCCGCCCGTTTCCGGACGGGATGCCTCCTAGAGCATGTTCAAGCGAGGGGGATTCCGGCTCGCGTGAAGAAAATGCGGCCACACAACAGATCAGGGCAATTTCGGTGATCCAGAGATCACCGAAATTGCCCTAGCCGCCCGGAATCGCCAGGGGATTGTGGGTCAGCGCCGCCGCGTCGGGCGCATCGATGCGCGGCCGTCCGAGGAAGGCGTCCCACAGGCGGGTGACGAAGGCCGGGTCGAGGTCGCGCAGGATCAGGACGAGGCGCGAGCGATGGTCGGCATCGGGCCAGGCCTCGAGATGGACCGGGGCGTGGATCACGTGCTGCACCCCGTGCACCACCAGCGGCCGGTCGGGGGCATCGGCCAGGGCCACGAGCCCCTTCAGGCGCAGCAGGTTCGGACCGTGGGCCGAGCGCAGGAGATCGAGGAACATCTCGAAGGCGGCCCGGGGCACGGGCACGTCGCTGGTCAGGCTGAAGGCCCGGATCGCGGCATCGTGCCGGTTCACGTCGTGCCGGTGGTGGCCGTGGTGGTGGTGCCCCGCGTGGTCGTGCCCGTGATGAGCCTCGCGCGCGGCCTCTTCGCCGAGCCAGGCGCGCACGTCATCGCTCTTGCCGTCGAGGCCGAACAGGCCGCCGAGGAGCTCGGCGGGCGCCACCGCGGCCGCATGCAGGGGCGCCGTCGGGTTCAGGGCCCGCAGGCGCGCCTCCAGGGCGCGGCCGTCATCCTCCGCCAGATCCCGTTTCGTCACCACGATCTGGTCGGCCACCGCCACCTGCCGCACGGCCTCGGCATGGGCGTCGAGGGTCGCGGCGCCGTTGACCGCGTCGACCACGGTGACGACGCCCTGCAGACGGTACCGGATGACGAGATAGGGGTGGTAGATCAGCGCGTGCAGGATCGGGGCGGGGTCGGCGAGGCCCGTCGTCTCGATCACCACCCGGCGAAAGGGCTGGATGCGGCCGTTGTCTCGCTTGCGCAGCAGGTCTTCCAGCGTCGCGATGAGATCGCCCCGCACCGTGCAGCACAGGCAGCCCGCCCCCAGCAGGACCATGTCCTCGTCGATCCGCTCGATCAGCAGATGGTCGAGGCCGATCTCGCCGAACTCGTTGACGATGACCACGGTGTCGGCCAGCGCCGGATCGCGCAGCATCCGGTTCAGCAGCGTCGTCTTGCCGGCCCCGAGGAAGCCGGTGAGGACGGTGAGCGGGATCGGCTCGGGCGCGCGGGGATCGGGCTTGGACAGGTTGGTCATCCCCCTGACCTAGCCCTCCGGGCGGCGGCGCTCAATCCTCGTGGGTGTTATAATGTTACAGAACACACACGTGTGGGGTTGGCACATGGGGCTGAAGCAGGGCCGTCGTCCCGGAACGCATGATGTAACGCATACCGTCATTCCGGGGCGCCGAAGGCGAGCCCGGAATCCAGAACCGCTGACTTTGGACAGTCCTGCACCCTCGGCGTGTCTGGATTCCGGGCTCCGCTCCGCGGCCCCGGAATGACGTGGGGCTGAAACGGACCCGTGGGCGAGGCCGGCCGCACCGCGCGAACCGCCCCCCGAAACCGTCCTACTCGTCCGCCTGGGCCTTGCTGGCCGCCTTGGTCGCCTTCGCCTTGGCGGCGGCACCGGCCGGCTTGTTCTCGGCCTTGGCACCCGCCTTGGGGGCCGCCTTCGCCGCCGGCTTCTTGACCGCGCCGACCTTCAGCTTCGGCGCGCCCTCCATCACGGGCGTCGACTCGGCGGGGGCGTAGGCGCTGGCCGTGGCCGGAACGCCGGCCTTGCCGCGGGCGAGGGCCTTCTTCGGCTCGGGCTTGGCGGCGGCCTTCGGGGCGGGGGCGGCCGCCTTGGCCTGGTGGGCGGCCTCGCGCTTGGCCGCGACCGCCTCGAGCTTGGCCTTGCGGGCCTCCGCGAGCTTGGCGGCCTTCTCGGCCTTCTCGGCCTCTTCCTGCTCGTTCAGCGCGATGGCGCCCTCGGCCGGGTCGCGGCCGATCCAGACCAGGATCGGCTGCAGCGGGGCGCGGGGCGGCAGGGCGCGGTTGCGCAGGGCGGCGCTGTTCATGGTGGCGAAGGCCAGCGCCGCGGAGGGCGGGGCGGCGGCGGCCATCAGCTGCGCGTTGGCGTTGTCGGCGCTGGCGCCCGCGGCGCTCGCGCTGGCCGTGATGGCGCCCTGGCCCTCGTCCACCGGCATCGGCTTCTTGCGGTCGCAGATGTAGGGCCGCATGTCCGGCGGCTCCGAGAGGCCGGAGGACGGCAGGGCGTCGAGGGTCTGGGCGCCCCAGCCGGGGGACTGGCTGAAGCCGTAATCGAACAGGTCGGCCGCCTTCAGGTCGCGCTCGCGGGCGCTGGGCTGGCCCATCACCACGGTGAGGATGCGGCGTCCGTTGCGGGTCGCGGTCGCCACCACGTTGAAGCCGCCCGAGCAGATGAAGCCGGTCTTCATGCCGTCGGCGCCGGCATAGCGGCCCAGGAGACCGTTGTGGTTGGCCATCACCGAGCGGCCGAACTGGATCGCGCTGATCGAGAACAGCGCGCGGCTCTCGGGGAAGTCGCGGATCAGGGCGCGCCCGAGGACCGCCATGTCGCGCGCCGAGGTCCATTGCCGGGCATCGGGCAGGCCGTTGGGGTTGGTCCAGCGGCTCTCGCGCATGCCGATGCGCTGGGCGGTCTCGTTCATCATCTGGGCGAAGCCCTCGACGGAGCCGCCGAGATTCTCGCCGATCGCCCAGGCCACGTCGTTGGCCGACTTGACCATGATGATCTTCAGGGCGTTGTCGAGGGTGAGCTTGGTGCCCGGGCGGAACCCCATCTTCGAGGGCGGCTCGGCGGCGGCCGCCGGCGAGATGGTCAGGAGCGTGTCGAGGGAGAGCTTGCCCTGCCGGACGAGGTCCAGGGCGACGTAGGTCGTCATCAGCTTGGTGATGGAGGCCGGGAACCACGGGTCCGTGGCCGCCTGCCCGTAGATCACCTTGCCGGAATCGACATCGACCACGAGGATCGGTGCGGTGGTGGCGCTCGCGGAACCCGCACCCAGCAGGCCCGCCGCCACCGCGAGACCGACGACGAGGCGCCTCAACAATCCGTTCGACATCAGGCCTGTCTCAAGAAGGAACGCCCCGGCCCGATCGATGATCGGCCCTGGCGGGAAGCCGGTCAACGGCCAAGCTGGCATGCCACCCCTCCGGGAGCGGCGGCAAGCGCGCCTCGCCGGATCGTGACACGGTCTCCACAAAGCCGCGTTCCGTGGCAGGAGCATGGCAGAGCCTCTCGCAGACGCGAGAGGCCGGCGGAATCATGGTATACCGCCGCCCTCCGCATGGGTGGGGGCCGCCGGGCCCCGTGGTGCCCGCGCCGGGGACCGCTTATGTGCGCGTGGGGCGCTTATCGCGGCCGACGGATGTTTCAGAGGATGGGGTGCGCTTGGCCCGGACGGTTCGCCGGGGCGGGTGCCGAGGACGTGATGGCGTACGCAGTCAAGGAACTGTTCCACACCCTGCAGGGCGAGGGCGCGCAGGCCGGCCGCGCGGCGGTGTTCTGCCGCTTTGCCGGCTGCAATCTCTGGTCGGGCCGCGAGGAGGACCGCGCCACCGCGGCCTGCCGGTTCTGCGACACCGACTTCGTCGGGATGGATGGCGAGGGCGGCGGGCGCTTTTCCACGGCGCCGGACCTGGCCGACGCCATCGCGAAGACCTGGGCCGGCGGGCCGCGTCACCGCTACGTCGTGTTCACCGGCGGCGAGCCGCTGCTCCAGCTCGACGACGCCCTGATCGCGGCCGTCCACGCAGCCGGCTTCGAGATCGCGGTGGAGACCAACGGCACCCTGGCGGCCCCGGCCGGGATCGACTGGATCTGCGTCAGCCCCAAGGCCGGCAATCCCCTGGTCCAGCGCAGCGGGCACGAGCTCAAGCTCGTCTTCCCGCAGGCGGAGGCCGCCCCGGACGCCTTCGCGGATCTCGACTTCCGCCACCACTGGCTCCAGCCCATGGACGGGCCGGACCGGCTCGCCCACACCGCCGAGGCGGTCGCCTATTGCCGGCGCGACGCGCGCTGGCGCCTCTCGCTCCAGACCCACAAGATCATCGGGATTCCCTGAGGGTCCCTGCCGCTCGCACCATGAAGATTGCTCGATGAAGATCACCCAAGCCTTCACCTTCGAGGCGGCCCACCGCCTGCCGAACGTGCCCGAGACCCATCGCTGCCACCGCATGCACGGGCATTCCTACCGGGTCGAGCTCACCCTCTCGGGGGCCGTCGACCCGGCCAGCGGCTGGGTGGTGGATTTCTTCGACGTCGAGCACGCCTTCGCGCCGGTGCTGGCGCGCCTCGACCATTACTGCCTCAACGAGATCGAGGGGCTGGAGAACCCCACCGCCGAGCACATCGCGGCCTGGATCTGGGACCGCACCAAGGCGGCGCTGCCGGCCCTCTCCTCCGTGAAGGTCTACGAGACGCCGATGTCCTGGGCCGAGTACGAGGGCGAGAGCCAGCGATGAGCGCGGGGCGCGCCCTGGTCCTGTTCTCGGGGGGCCAGGATTCCACCACCTGCCTCGCCTGGGCCCTGGAGCGCTTCGCGCATGTCGAGACCCTCGGCTTCGATTACGGCCAGCGCCACCGGATCGAACTCGACTGCCGGGACGCCCTGCGGACGGGGATCGCGGCCCTGAAATCCGAATGGGCCGCGCGCCTCGGCGACGACCATACGCTCGCCCTCGACGCCCTGGGCCAGGTCTCCGAGACGGCGCTCACCCGGGACATCGCCATCGCGTTCGAGGCGGGGGGATTGCCCAACACCTTCGTGCCGGGCCGCAACCTCCTGTTCCTGACCTTCGCGGCGGCGCTGGCCTATCGCCGCGCGCTGACGCACCTCGTCGGCGGCATGTGCGAGACCGACTATTCGGGCTACCCGGATTGCCGGGACGACACCATCAAGGCGCTGCAGGTGGCGCTGAACCTGGGCATGGACCGGCGCTTCGTCCTGCACACGCCCTTGATGTGGATCGACAAGGCCAAGACCTGGGCCCTGGCCCGGGACCTCGGCGGACAGCCTCTGGTCGACCTCATCGTCGAGGACAGCCACACCTGCTACCTCGGCACCCGCGGGGACCGCCATCCCTGGGGCCACGGCTGCGGCCAGTGCCCGGCCTGTGATCTGCGGGCCCGGGGCTATGCCAAGTTCGTCGCCGAACCGGTCGCCTGAACCGCCGGCGCCCGGGCCGCGATCCGGTCGAGGAGGACGTGCGGCACCGTCAGGGCCGACAGCATCCGCAGGGTGAGGCACAGCAGGGTGGCGGCGGGGTCGTCCGTGCCGGCGGCGTAGAGCGGCCACAGGGCTGCGCCGAGCAGGAGGGTCAGGCCGAACACCGGCAGCGACGCGCGGACGGCCTTGCCCATCGTGTCGATGCCCGGCGCCCGGGTCGGATCGCGCACCAGCGCCCGCATGTGCCGGGGACCGTGGAGTCCGACGAAGTACAGGGTGAAGGCGGTGAGCGGCGGCAGCAGCCAGAAGGCGGCCGCCAGGGCGGCCATCTCGCCGCGCACGGACCAGGGTCGCCGCCCCGCGAACAGCCAGGAGGCCGCGAGGGCGAGCCAGACCCAGGACGCCGCCACCCACCAGCCGGGAATCTCCGGCATCGGCAGGCGCGTGACGGCCGCGAACAGCCCGGCGGTCTCCTCGGGCCGCAGCAGGGCCGGCAGCGCGACCGGCATCCCCCCGCGCACCAGGACCTCGAGGGGCCGGCCCGGCCCGGCATCCTCCTCGCCGAAATGCAGGACCGACAGGGCGAGGAAGCCCGCCAGGGTCGCCAGCGGGGCGACCTGCCAGGCGAGCAGGACTAGGCCCGCGAGGCCGAGATACGGAACCGCGAAGATCCCGAACCAGGCCCATCCGAAGCGGGGGCGCAGCAGGGGCGCCGCCACGGCCCCGTCCAGGGCGCCGTGCGGCACGCCGAGCCCGATCACCACCGCCAGGGCCGCGAGCCAGGACGCCTCGCGCGGCAGGGCCGCGGAGGCGACGAGGGCGAGCGCCGCGCCGGCCACCGCCAGGGGCAGGAGCCCCGCGAGGGACGCGCGCGCCGCCATCCGGATCAGGCCGCCCGGCGCAGGGGCTTGGCCGTGACCGTGCCTTCGGCGAGGTCCCGGTCGACGGCCCGCGTGGTCTGCAGCGTCGCCATCACGCCGTAGACCACCTTCGCGGTCAGATCGAGGATCGCCACCACGGCCAGGGCCACGGCGGGGGACAGGAAGCCGAGGCCGTCCTGGCCGACGAGGAGCACCACCGGATAGGCGCACCAGACCGCCGAGAGGAACACGGCGTTGCGCAGGAAGGCGGAGCGAACATCGGCCCGTTCGGCGGCGTTCTCCTCCCGCAGCTGCACGAAGATCCCGTAGAACACGGCCAGGAACGCGCCGCAGGAGATGGCGAACCAGGTCCACTTCACCCAGGCGACCGTCGAGAGGCCGAAGGCCAGGGCGGTGACGATCATGATCAGGTCGGAGCCGACGAGGCCCCAGACGACGGCCGGACGGCGCATCCCCGAATGCATCGCCGTGCGGGCGAGGCCGACGAGCAGCAGGGGCGTGGTGAAGGTCCAGTCGATGTAGCGGGCGAAGTAGAACTGCCGCGCGGCGTCGGCCGCTTCCGGACCGGCCGGCAGGGCGATGCTCCCCTGCCCCGTCGCCATGGCGAAGTAGGAACAGGCCGCGATGATCGGCACGATCCCGTGGATGATGGCATCCGCCTCCTCCGCGGGGGTCCGCCGCTTCCCGAGGAACAGAATCGCGGCGGCACCGGCCGCCATGCCCGCGAAGCCGAGCCAAAGCCAGAATTGAGGCGTCATCAACATCTCGTTGCTACAGGGATGAAAGGCTCGCCCCGAACGTGGCGGCACCCCTGCCCAAGTTGCCTCGGCGTCGATCGTTGCACGGAGAAGAGGTCACAGTCGGGTGAGACCGGAAGGCCTCCGCCGAGCCATGCGCGAAATGCAGGGGCAGGACCGGAAAGCCGGCCTCGGCAGCCAGCAAATCGGCAGCGACGATCGCGGATGCGAGCCGCGGCGCCGCCCCGGAGCGACCCTGCCCCCCTTCACGCCGGAGCCGCAGATTCAGGCCGCAATACCGAGCGCCGCGATTCGCCCTCTTGGGCAAGCCGACGCCCAATAGTGCAGTAAAGAACAGAGTTCTGTTTTAATCCGCTATCACGAAAATTTTATTACCAGGAGATCCATTGGAATTTCTGTTGCAGATGGATCACTGCAGCATTGGAAAGCGGCGGATCTGCTTCGGAATACGACGCCTGAACGCCGCAAGATCTATGCATGGTCGCAAGGGATCGGCATGTCGAGGGTGGGCGGGCACCGTCCCTCCATCCCGAAAGTCCTGAACCCGAAGGCCCTTTGCCGATGCTCAAGACGCTGCTCCTGGCCGGCGGTGCCGCCGCGCTTCTCTCTAGCGCCGCCGCCGCCGCCGACCTGCCCCGCCGTCAGGCCCCCCCGCCGGTCTTCATGCCCATCCCGGTCTTTACCTGGACGGGCGCCTATTTCGGTATCAATGCCGGCTACGCCTTCAGCGAGAACGACACCATCCGCACCACGGGCATCAACACCCCCGGCGGCGCGCAGCTGCAGAACAACGTCGTCAACGGTCTGCGTCAGGCGTCCGTGCGGAATGCGTCGGAAGGATTCACCGGCGGCGGCCAGGTCGGCTACAACTATCAGTTCACGCCGGGCAGCGGCATCGTGGTCGGCCTCGAAGCCGATGCGCAATACACCGACCTCCAGCGCACCACGACCCAGGTCATCTTCAACCCGGTCTTCAACCCGAACCAGCTGACCAACAGCTACCGCACCGAGCTGTCGTTCCTCGGCACCGTCCGCGGCCGGATCGGCTACGCCTTCGACAAGTTCCTGATCTACGGGACCGGCGGCTTCGCCTACGGCGACGTCACCCAGCGCATCACCTTCACCACCGGCCTGCCCGTCACCTATGCGGGGTCGCGCTCCAATATCGAGACCGGCTACGCCTATGGCGGCGGCATCGAGTACGCCCTGCCCACGGACTCGTTCTTCAACTTCTTCAAGTCCAGCGCCGTGACCCTCAAGGCCGAATACCTGCGCTACGATCTCGGCAGCCGCAATCTGCTCGTCGCCAGCGTCGGCGGTCCCGGTGTCGGCTACAACAGCCGCATCTCCACCGAGGGCAGCCTCGTCCGCGCCGGCCTGAACTACAAGTTCGGCAGCTACTAGGCCCGACCCGGCCGACACCCCGGGAATCGCGCCCGGGGTGTCGGCTCCGTTGTCTCCCGACCTCGATCCGTTTGCCCGTGGGGTGCGCCCGTGATGAGACCGAACCTGCTGCTCCTCGGCGGTATCGCCGCCCTCGCCTGCTCGACGCCTGCGAAGGCCGAACCCGAGACGCAGGCCATCGTCGACGCCCTGTTCAAGGCCGGCGGCAATCAGCCGAACGTGCGCGGGAGCGGGGCCAAGGGCGTCTGCGTCACAGGCAGCTTCACGCCCTCGGCCGAAGCGCAGGGCCTGTCCAAGGCGCCGCACTTCAGCCGCGCCCCCGAGAAGCCCCTGCCGGTGACGGCCCGCTTCTCCATGGGGGGCAGCAACCCGAAGGTCTCCGACAAGGCCAAGCCCGTCACGCGTGGCTTCTCCATGCGGATCAACCACTCCGCCGGCGACATGGTGTTCGTGTTCATCTCGGCCCCGGTCTTCGGCTCCAAGACTCCGCAGCAATTGCTCGATTTCGCCAGCGTGCGGGCGCCAGGACCGGACGGAAAACCGGATGCCGAGAAGATCAAGGCGTTCGGGGTGGCCAACCCCGAGACGACCCGGCAGGCCGCCTGGCTCAACGCGCGCCCGGTGCCGGCGAGCTACGCGGGCGTCGATTACTGGGGCGTCCACGCCTACACGCTCACCGACGCCGCCGGAAAAGCCACGGTGGCCAAGCTGAAGACGGTGGCGACGGCGGGCCAGCTCGGCCTCACGGACGATGAGGCCAAGGCCAAGCCCGACGCGTTCTACGCCGACGAATTGACGGCGCGTCTCGCGCAGGGGCCGGCGACGTTCGACCTCGTGGCGATCCTCGGCGAGCCCGGCGATCCGACCCAGGATCCCACCGTCCTCTGGCCCGAGGAGAATCGCAAGTCGGTCAAGCTCGGCACCCTGGCGATCGCCGCCCTCGCGCCGGCCGCCACCTGCGACGCGGCGACCTTCGATCCGGTGGTCGACCTGCCCGCGGGCGTGGCCGGCCCCGCCGACGACCCGATGTTCGCCATCCGCTCGCCGGCCTACGCGATCTCGCTGTCACGGCGGTCGAACTGAGGCCAAGCACCCGGCCGGGGCGGTCCCGGACGGGCGATGGCGGGATGCCGGCCCGGGACCGCCTGTGGTGCGGAGCGACCCCCGTACGGCGGCACCCGGGTCGCGATGGGCGCCCGCATCGCGACCGGGCGATCCGAGCCCGGTCCGCGCCCTAAGCCCAGGCCCGGAGCCCCTCCGGCGTCGTGAATTCGGGGGGCCGGACGTCGCGGGCGGCGCCGCGCGTCGCGTCGATGCCCTTCGGGAAACCGCTCCGGCTCCGATAATCCGCACGGACGCGCTCCGAGGGCGCCAGGGGGGCGTCGGACAGGGCCTGGGCGCAGAGCACGTCGATCACGCCGACGCCCGCCAGGGCGCCGAGGGCGATGCCAGTGTTGGCGCGGTGGCGCGGATCGCCCGTGAGGCCGGGCAGGACGGTGGCGACGTCGAGGACGTCGCCGGCCACCCGGGCCCAGATCCAGGGCGTCGGATCGTGGGAGCCGAGGATGCCGGCGCCCTGGACGATCTCACGCACACCGTAGGCGCGCACCAGCGCGCCGGCGCGGGGCATGCCGAGCCAGCGCGCGATGGCGTCGCCGCAGGTCAGCTCGGTGATCCCGAGGGCGAGGGAGAACCAGCCGAGGCCCTGCGCCACCTGGCGCGTGGCCGGATCGGGCCGGCGCCGGCGGTCCGAGGACAGCCGGGCGGGCGGGACTTCGGGCCTCGTCCGACCGGAACGAACGGTCGGATCCGGACGGGACGCGGATGCGGGCATGCGGACTTCCTCCATCGGGAAAACGGGCGGCGCTCAGGGCCGGAGCACGACCTTGATGCAGTTGTCCTTCTTGTCGCGGAACGTCTTGTAGAGATCGGGCCCGTCTTCGAGGCGGCCCCGGTGGGTGATGACGAAGGAGGGGTCGATCTGCCCGTCGGCGATCCGCTTCACGAGGTCGTCGGTCCAGCGGTTGACGTGGGTCTGCCCGGTGCGGACCGTCAGCCCCTTGTTCATCAGGGCGCCCATCGGGATCTTGTCCACGAGGCCGCCATAGACCCCCGGGATGGAGAGGATGCCGGCCGGGCGGCAGACATAGATCATTTCCCGCAGGACGCTGGCCCGGTCGCTCTCCAGCATCATCGCCTGCTTCAGGCGGTCGTAGGCGTGCTCCAGGGCGCGGGGGGCGTGCGCTTCCATGCCGACGGCATCGATGCACTTCTCCGGACCCTTGCCGGCCGTGAGCTGGTTCAGCCGCTCGACGGTGCTCTCCGTGCCGTTGTCGATGGTCACGGCGCCCCCGGCCCGGGCCATCTCCAGGCGCTCGGGCACGCGGTCGATGCACACCACCTGCTTGGCGCCGAGCAGGATCGCCGAGCGGATCGCCATCTGGCCGACCGGGCCGGCGCCCCAGATCGCCACGGTGTCGGTGGGCTGGATGTCCGCCTGCACCGCCGCCTGCCAGCCGGTGGGGAAGATGTCGCCGAGGAACAGGACCTGCTCGTCGGTGAGCCCCTCCGGCACCTTGATGTGGGTCTTGTCCGCGAAGGGGACGCGGACGTACTCAGCCTGGCCGCCCGCATAGCCCCCGGTGAGGTGGGTGTAGCCGAAGAGGCCCGCGGTGGTGTGCCCGAAGACCTTGGCGGCGAGGTGCTTGTTGCGGTTCGAGCGCTCGCAGACCGAGAAGAAGCCGCGCTTGCACTGGTCGCATTCGCCGCAGATGATCGTGAACGGGATCACCACCCGTTCGCCCTTGCGCAGGCTGCCGCCGACGCCCTTCCCCGTCTCGACCACCTCGCCCATGAACTCGTGGCCCATGACATCGCCCTTCTCCATGCCGGGCATGACGTGGTCGTAGAGGTGCAGGTCCGAGCCGCAGATGGCGCAGGCCGTGACCTTGATGATCGCGTCCCGCTCGTCCTCGATCCGGGGATCGGGGACGGAGTCGCAGCGAATGTCCTGAGCGCCGTGCCAGACGAGAGCCTTCATCGTATCTCTCCCACGTGCGGTGTCGTGTCGCCGATATGCTGAGAACCCGGCGACGGGACGTGAGTTCGGTTCGGGATCGCAGGTCTCAATCGGGCGCGAGGATCGGTTCCGGAACCAGCGCGTCGCGCTCCAGGCGGAGGAAGTCGATCAGGCGCTCCGCGAGGCGCCCCGGCGGGCGGCCCGCCGGCCGGATCAGCGCGGTCTCGATCGGCAGGGCCGGCCGGAACGGGCGCAGCACGATCGGCAGGCCGGTGAGTTCGCCGGCCGGGACCGGATCGACGATGGCGAGGCCCAGGCCCTCCGCGACGAGCCCGCAGCGCGCCGCCGTGTACTGGGCCATCAGGGGAAAGCGCGGCACGCACCCGGCCTCCGCGAACCGCGCCTCGACGGCCTCCTGGAACAGGCCGGGACCGCCGGCGATCAGGGTCTCGCCGGCGAGGTCCGCGACCGTGACGGAGCGCCGGCGCGCCAGGGGATGCCGGCGCGGCAGAGCGCAGACCGCGTCGACCGTGAGGAAGCCCTCGGCCGCCACCCCCGCATGGCCGGAGCGCGGGCGGGCGAGGCCGAGGTCGCACCGGCCCGAGGCGGTCCAGGCCCAGATCGTGTCGGGGCTCGGCACATGGACGGCGACGCGGGCGCCCGGATGCTCGGCCATGAGGCGCCGGATCGCCCGCGGCAGCAGGCGTGAGGCCAGGGACGGCTGGCAGGCGACGCGCAGGGGCCCGGTGCCGAGCTCGCGGATCTGCCGGGCGGCGTGGGTCAGCTGTTCGAGGCCAGCATGGCTCCGCTCAACCTCGCGGGCGAAGGCCTCCCCCTCGGGCGTCGGCCGGGCGGTACCGTGGCCGCGCACGAACAGCGAAAGGCCGGTCTCGGCCTCGAGCTGGGCCATGGCCCGGCTCACGTGCGGCTGGCCGATGCCCAGCGCGGCGGCGGCCCGGGTCATCCCGCCATGGCGCATCACCGCGCGGAAGAGATCGAGATGGCCCGGATTGATCATGCCCCATCCGCATGGAAACGCGCCGATCCGTCATTTGACGGCATGGCCGCGGGATGGTTGTCAAGGCGCCCGTGTCCCGATCAGGTGCCAGGCCGATGCTCAACCTCCTGCTTCCCGTGGCCCTCTCCGTCATGGCGGGCGCCAGCATCGTGGTGCAGCAGGCGCTGATCGCGAATCTCCGGATCGCCCTGAACTCCTCCGCCTGGGCGGGCTTCGCGAGCTACTTCGTCGGCCTCCTGTCCATGGTGGTGCTGGCCCTGGCCCTGCGCGACCCGCTGCCGGCGGCCAGCCTGACCGGGCGCATTCCGTGGTGGGGCTGGAGCGGCGGGTTCTTCGGCGCGGTCTTCATCGCGCTCGCCACGATCCTGGTGCCGGAACTCGGCGCGGCGACCTTCCTGGCCCTCCTCGTCACCGGCCAGATGCTGGCCTCGGTGGCCTTCGACCATTTCGGCTGGCTCGGCCTCGCCCAGCGCGAACTCGACGCGACCCGTGTGGTCGGCGTGGCGCTCCTGATCGGCGGCGTGGTGCTGATCCGGCGCTGATCCGGCCGGTTCTCAGGCGCCGAGCCCCTGCAGGACGATCTCCCGGCGGTGCGGCCGGTCCCGGTGCTCGACGAGGTAGATCCCCTGCCAGGTCCCGAGGGCGAGGCGCCCGCCCCTCACCGGGATCGCCAGGTTCGAATCCGTCACCATCGTGCGGATATGGGCCGGCATGTCGTCCGGCCCCTCGGCGCCGTGCATGTAGCCGGCATGGCGCGGCGCGAGCCCGTCGAGGGCGGTGAGGAGGTCGGTCCGCACATCGGGGTCGGCATTTTCCTGGATGGTCAGGGAGGCCGAGGTGTGCCGGCAGAACACGGTGACGAGGCCCTCCACGATCCCGCTCTGCGCGCGGAAGGCCTCCACCGCCCCGGTGATGTCGGTGAAGCCCTGGCCGGGCGTCGAGACCGTGACCGTGGCCGCCGCCTGACGCGCCACCGGGCCGCTGGCGAAGCCCTGCAGCGCACCGATCTTGCCCGCCTGCCTCATCCGTGCGTCTCCGTCAGGGTTTCGCCCGGCGCGATCTCGCGCTCGCCCCGGGCCAGGATGGTCTCCAGGGCGTCGATCCGGTCGGCCTCCGCCGCCGGCTTGTCCCAGCGGATGCGCGCCACCCGGGGAAACCGCATGGCGACGCCCGACTTGTGCCGGGTCGAGCGCTGCACTCCCTCGAAGGCGATCTCCAGCACGAGGCCGTGGTCGAGGCCGTAGGACACCTCGCGCACCGGACCGAAGCGCTTGGTGGTGTTGTTGCGGACGTAGCGGTCGAGCTTCTGCAGCTCGGCATCGGTGAAGCCGTGATAGGCCTTGCCGACCGGCACGAGCTCGGGCGTGCCGTCCTCGCGCGCGCGCCAGACCCCGAAGGTGTAGTCGGAGTAGAACGACGAGCGCTTCCCGTGTCCGCGCTGGGCGTACATCATCACGGTGTCGACGCGGAACGGCTCGCGCTTCCATTTCCACCACGGCCCCTTGGGCCGGCCCGGCAGGTAGACGCTGTCGCGGGCCTTGAGCATGACACCCTCGATGGCGTCGGCATCCTCGCCCGCCCCCACGGCGGCCGGGTCGGCGCGGGCCGCCGCCAGATCCGCCCAGGTCGCGAAGGGCACCAGGGGCGAGAGGTCGATGCGGGCGTGATCGAGGGCGGCGACGAACGCCTCCAGGCGAGCCCGGCGCTCGGTGAAGGGCAGCGGGCGCAGGTCCTCGCCGTCCGCCTGCATCAGGTCGTAGGCGCGGACATGGGCCGGGAACTCCTCCAGGAGCTTCGGGGTCACGGCCTTCCGGTTCAGGCGCTGCTGGAGCACGTTGAAGCTCTGCACGCGGCGCTCGCGCAGGATCAGCAACTCGCCGTCGATGGCCCCCGAGAAGGTGATCGCCTCGGCCAGATCCGGGAAGGCGCCGGAGATGTCCTCGCCGGTGCGCGAGTAGATCCGCGCCACGTGTTCCCCGGCCGCGTCCCGTCCGCCGACGAGCTGAACCCGGATGCCGTCCCACTTCCACTCGCCGGAAAACGCCGCCGGATCGAGCTTTTCGAAATCGCCCTCCTCGTCGATGGGGTGGGAGAGCATCGGCGGCCGGAACGGGGCCGGGTTCAGGGTGGTGGGGCGCTCGCCCCGGCCCTCGACCCAGGCGAACAGGGTGGCGTAGGGCGGCTCGAGCCCGTGCCAGACCTCCTCGACCGCGTCGGCCTCGTGGCCGCCCAGCGCCCCGATGGCGGTCTTGGCGAGGCGCGCCGACACGCCGACGCGGAGCGCGCCGGTGATGAGCTTCAGCAGCGCCCAGCGCCCGGTCTCGTCGAGGGCATCGAGCCACGCGGCGATGCGGGCGGGCAGGTCGGCCTTCTTCACCGTGCCCAGCGTCTCGACCACCTCGGCGAGCGTCGGCACGTGCGGGGGCGGGTTGTTGTGGCCGGGGCCGATGACCGGCTCGCCGTCCGAGGGCACGGGCGCCGGCCAGATCAACGCCGTGGTCTCGGCCAGATCGCCCACGTAGTTGTGCGACAGCCCGAACAGCACCGGGTCGACGCGGGCTTCGACCAGGCCCCGGATCATCGCCGGCTTGGCCTCGCGAAAGGTCAGGCCGCCGGTCATCGCGGCGAGCGCGTAGCCGCGCTCCGGGTCGGGAGCGTGGGTGAAGTAGTCCTGCAGCAGGCGCAGCTTGGCGTTGCGGCGCGGCTCGTAGGCGAGGCGGTCGAGGAGGTGGGCGAAGTCGTTCATGCGACGGCCTCCTCCGGCGGGGCGACCGGCTCGGACTCGCCGTCGTCGCCGTAGCCGAGGAGGTGCAGGGGCTTGGCCTTGATGCCCTTCGTCCCGCACCAGTGCACCAGGGCGTCCTCCTGCCCGTGGGTGACCCAGACCTCCCCGGCCCCGGTCTCCAGGATGGTGCGGCAGAGATCGGGCCAGTCGGAATGGTCGGAGATGCAGAGGGGCAGCTCGACCCCCTTCTGCCGGGCCCGGGCCCGCACCCGCATCCAGCCCGAGGCGAAGGCCGTGACGGGGTCGGGGAACTTGCGCGACCAGACGTCCTGGATCGACGAGGGCGGGCAGAGCACGATGGCGCCGTGCAGCTTGGCCCGCTCGGTGGCCACCACCTTGGGGGTCTCGCCGAGCGGGATGCCCTCCTGCTTGTAAAGCTCGGTCAGCTTTTCCATGGCGCCGTGCAGGTAGATCGGCCGGTCGTAGCCGGCCTCCCGCAGCAGGGCCATCACCCGCTGCGCCTTGCCGAGTGCGTAGGCGCCGACGATGTGGGCGCGCTCGGGGAACAGGGCCACGGAATCGAGGAGCTTTTGCACCTCGTCGCGGGTGTCCGGCATCCGGAACACCGGCAAGCCGAAGGTCGCCTCGGTGATGAAGACGTCGCAGGGCACCACCTCGAAGGGCAGGCAGGTCGGGTCGTCGGCGCGCTTGTAGTCACCCGACACCACCACCCGCACGCCCTGCGCCTCGATCGCGATCTGGGCCGAGCCGAGCACGTGCCCGGCGGGGGCGAAGCGCACGGTGACGTCGCCGATGCGGATCGCCTCGCCGAGGGGGGCCTCCTGCCGGCTCGCGCAGAAATCGGCGCCGTAGCGCACCGCCATGATGCGCAGGGTCTCGCCCGTGGCCATCACGCGCCCGTGCCCCGCCCGGGCATGGTCGGCATGGCCGTGGGTGATGAGGGCGCGCGGCACCGGCCAGGTCGGATCCACGTGGAAGCCGCCGAGGGGGCAGTACAGGCCCTCGCGGGTCAGGGTGAGAAGATCGCTGGCGCTGAAACTCATTGGCGCGGCATATAGGGCGCCCGACGACCATGCGCAGCCACATGTCCCGCACGATCACCTCCGGCGACCTTCGCGCCGACCGGCGCTACGCCTACGCCCAGGGCTGCCTCGACGACGGCGATCCGGACGCTGCCGCCGAGATGGCGGAGCAGGCCCTGGAGATCGCCCCCCGCTTCGCCCCGGCCTGGTTCCTCCTCGGCCGGGCCCGCGAAGGCCGGTACGCCCAGAGCGGGCGGGCCAGCGATCACCACGCGGCCCTGCGCGCCTACGCCAGCGCCCTCGACCTCGACCCCGAGGACGCGCAGGGCGCCCGCCTCGCCCTGGTGCGCATCGGCGCCGGCGAGGCCGCCAGCGCGATCTCGCCGGGCTACGTCCGGGCGCTGTTCGACGCCTACGCGCCGCGCTTCGACCGCCACCTCGTGGAGGGCCTGTCCTATCGCGGGCATACGCTCGTCGCCGATGCGCTCGAGGCATCGGCAGGTCCGGCCACGCCCCTCGGGTGGGTGATCGACCTCGGCTGCGGTACCGGGCTCGTCGGGGCCGCCCTCGCCGGCCGGGCGCAGTTCCTGACCGGGATCGACCTCTCGCCCGGGATGCTGGCCGAGGCCGGGCGGCGTGGCGGCTATCACCGGCTGGTCGAGGGCGAGCTGGTGGCGGCGCTCGGCGCCGAGCCCCCCGCCTCGGCCGATTGCGTCACGGCCGCCGACGTCATGATCTACGTGGGCGATTTCGCCGGCGTGGTCTCCGGCAGCGCCCGCGTCCTGCGCCCGGGCGGGCGCTTCGCCTTCACGGTGCAGTCCCATCCGGGCGACGGACTCATCCTGGGAGCGGATGCGCGCTACGCCCATGGCGACGCGCTGGTGCGGGAGACCCTGGCGGGGGCGGGGCTCGCCCTCGAACGCGCCGAGCCGGCCGTCGTGCGACGGGAAAACGGCGCCGACGTCCCCGGCCAAGTCATCGTCGCCCGGCGGCGGTAACATTCACGTGTCCGTCGCCGCCCTTGAGCGCCAGCGCACGACGCGGTTGAACCAAACGGGAGCGTGACTGTTGCCCCGGACGCATCGGAGCACCCCGCCCGGGACCTGACGTCGAGGTCCGGCGGTGCACCGAGCGTATCGGCCTTACGCCACCGTAGTTCAGCCGCCGCACGGGACGGAGGATAGCAACCCTATGGCAGAGACGCAGAACAAGTCGTTTCCGGCGAGTGCCGCGACGCGCATCCCCTTCGCGCTGGCCCTCTCGGCCGTGGCCGGTTGCGCCGATTCCATCGGCTTTCTCGAATTCTCGCAGCTCTTCATGTCGTTCATGAGCGGCAACACGACCCGATTCGGCGTCTCGGTCAGCCGCTTCGACTGGGAGAGCACATCGCGGGTCGCCTCAGTCATCGTCCTGTTCTGCTTCGGCGCCTTCGCCGGCACCCTGATCGCCGCCTGGGTCGGGCGCTGGCGCCTCTCGGTGCTGCTCCTGCTGCAGTCGGTGCTCCTGACCATCGGGCTCATCGTCCCCCACGGCACCTTCGCCTTCCCGCTCCACGCCTACCCGATCGTCATCGCTCTGGGCCTCCAGAACGCGACGCTGCAGGACGAGGGCGGGCGCAGCCTCGCGCTCACCTACGTCACCGGCGCGGTGGTGCGGTTCGGAACCGGGCTCGCCAACCTGATGCTCGGCACGGTGGCCCCCTCGTTCTGGATCCAGGCCCCCCTCTGGGCGGCGCTGAGCACCGGTGCGGTCATCGGCGGCTTCCTGCAGATGCGCTACGGCGAGGATGCGTTCCTGTTTCCGGCCGCGGTCTCGGCGCTGCTCGCTCTCATCGCCCTGGTGCTGACGATCATGAAGCCGGGCAGCCGCTACGTCAGCGGAGAGGTCGAGACGCACCCGCCGGATGGTACGGCGGCGGCCAAGATCTGAGTGGAGATCTGAGCGGAGATCCGAGGCGCGGCCCCTAATCCAAGCCGCTGCCGCGCAGGCGCTTGGTGGCGCTCCGCTTCGACTTCTCGTCGAGGCGGCGCTTCTTCGAGGCCAGCGTCGGGCGCGTGGCGCGCCGGGGCGTCGGCGGCACCGCCGCCTCGGCCACGAGTTCGGCCAGCCGCTCGCGGGCATCGGCCCGGTTGCGGTCCTGGGTCCGGAAGCGCTGGGCGCTGATCACGATCACCCCGTCGACGGTGAGGCGCCGCCCCGCCAGCCGCATCAGGCGGACGGCCACCGCGTCCGGCAGGGCGGCCGACCGCCGGGCGTCGAAGCGCAGCTGCACCGCCGTCGAGAGCTTGTTGACGTTCTGTCCGCCGGGGCCGGACGCACGCACGAAGGTTTCCTCCAGCTCCGCCTCGTCGATGGCGATGTGGGGCGTGCATTGAAGGGCCACGGCGGAATCTCTCGCAGGATCTGGAATCAGGTCGCCGCGTTCAGGCTGCTTCGGCGGGCGTGCGGGCGCGCACCGCCAGGGCGTGGAGTCCGCGCTGGAAGGCCGGCTCGAGGGCGGCGTTGACGAGGCGATGACGTTCGACGCGGCTCTTGCCCTCGAAGGCGGCCGCGACCACGTCCAATCGGAAGTGCGTCTCTCCTTCGGGCCGCGCTCCCGAATGGCCCGCATGCAGGTGCGATTCGTCGATCACCGCCAAGTCCTGCGGCGCCAGTTGCACCCGGAGCGTGTCGGTGATCCAGTCCTTCAGGGTCACGGTCTCGGTCATCGCGGGCGTCTCCTCGTTTTTGGACTGCGGTCAAGCGCCGGCGTCCGGTCTCACGCGTCAACCCCCGAACACCGCATGCGGCATCAGGCCCGCCGCTCTTGTGTCTCCGACCCACCCCCTCATAATCGCCCCATCATGGATCTCAACTCGCCCCTGTTCGACAGCATCCGCATCAAGCCGTCCTGCGACGAGCCGAAGACGGCCGCAGCCCAGACCTGCGAGACGCCCGGGTGCAAGAACCCCGGCCTCTACCGCGCGCCCAAGGGCCGCAAGGCGGAGGGGCAGTACTGGCGTTTCTGCATGGATCACGTGCGCGCCTACAACGCCACGTACAATTACTTCGACGGCATGAACGATGCGGCCGTGCAGGCCTTCCAGAAGGACGCGATCATCGGGCATCGCCCGACCTGGGCGATGGGCGTGAACCCGGCCACCGCGGGGGAGCGCGGCAAGGCGGCGCCGAAGCGCGATTGGGCCTATGTCGATCCCCTGGACATCCTGCGGGCCGAGGGCGTCGGCGAGACCGCCCGGCGCAAGGCCGCACCCGAGCCGCGCCGACCCCGGCACTCGGCGGCGACCCTCAAGGCTCTTGACGTACTCGGCCTCGACGAGAACGCGGATTCGGCGGCCATCAAGGCGCAGTACAAGACCCTGGTGAAACGCTTCCACCCCGACGCAAATGGCGGCGACCGCTCGTTCGAGGAACGTCTGCGCGACATCATCCGGGCGCACGATGCCCTGCGCGCCGCCGGCCTCTGCTGACGCGGCGACCGACGCCGGCCCGAGGTTCCGGCACGATCGATGCACGTTTTCTGGGTCTCCCCTGCTCAGGATGGGGCGGCAATTGCCGCGTGAGGCCCTATATGCAGTTCCGACACCCCTTGGCGCCGCCCGGCGCCGACCTTTAGATGGCGGTCGCGCGCGGCTCATCGTCCCCGAGCCGCGAGACCCCGAAGTCCGACATAGCCCGCGTGTTCCGTGACACCCCCGCGGCACCCGCGCCCCGACGAGGTCCTTATGCTTTCTGACGTCTCGCCCGCCTCGCTCCCCGACCGGGAAGTCTCTGTCCGAGAAGCCTTCGGCATCGACCTCGATCTCCGGGTCCCGGCCTTCTCGCAGAGCGAGGAGCACGTGCCGGACCTCGATCCAGACTACATCTTCGACCGGGAGACCACCCTGGCGATCCTGGCGGGCTTCGCCCGCAACCGGCGCGTGATGGTCACGGGCTATCACGGCACCGGCAAGTCCACTCATATCGAGCAGGTCGCGGCACGCCTCAACTGGCCCTGCATCCGGATCAACCTCGACAGCCACGTCTCGCGCATCGACCTCGTGGGCAAGGACGCGATCGTGCTGCAGGACGGAAAGCAGGTCACGGCCTTCCAGGACGGCATCCTGCCCTGGGCGCTGCAGAACAACGTCGCCCTGGTCTTCGACGAGTACGATGCCGGCCGCCCCGACGTGATGTTCGTGATCCAGCGCGTGCTGGAACTCTCGGGCCGCCTGACGCTGCTCGACCAGAAGCGCGTGATCCGCCCGCACCCGGCCTTCCGCCTCTTCGCCACCGCCAACACGGTGGGCCTCGGCGATACGTCCGGCCTCTATCACGGCACCCAGCAGATCAACCAGGGCCAGATGGACCGCTGGTCGATCGTCACCACCCTGAACTACCTCGCCCATGACCGCGAGGTCGACATCGTGCTGTCGAAGGCGGCGCACTATCAGCGCGACGGCGGCCGGGACATCGTCAACCGCATGGTGCGCGTGGCGGACCTGACCCGCAACGCGTTCATGAACGGCGACCTCTCCACGGTCATGAGCCCCCGCACGGTGATCACCTGGGCCGAGAACGCCGACATCTTCCAGGATATCGGCTTCGCCTTCCGGGTGACCTTCCTCAACAAGTGCGACGAGCTGGAGCGCACCCTCGTGGCGGAGTTCTACCAGCGCGCCTTCGGCAAGGACCTGCCCGAGAGCGCCTCGAACGTCGCCCTGAGCTGACCCCCTCCCGTCCGTTTCGAGGAAACCGTCGACCCGCATGTCGATCTCCAACCGCAAGCCCGGCGACCGGCGCGAGCCCGTCGCCGAACCGCTCAAGCGCTCGGTGGCGGGCTGCCTGCGCGCCATCGCCAAGCGCTCCGAGATCGAGGTGGTCTATGCCAGCGACCGCCCGGCGCTGACGGGGGATAAGGCGCGCCTCCCCGAACCGCCGCGCAAGCTGACGCCGGAAGACGTCGCGATCCTGCGCGGGAACGCCGACTCGATGGCCCTGCGGCTCGGCTGCCACGACGTGGCGGTGCATCGCCGGCTGGCGCCGGAGAATGCCGGCGCCCGGGCGGTCTTCGACGCGGTCGAGCAGGCCCGCGTCGAGGCGATCGGCTCACGCCGCATGTCCGGCGTCGCCGCGAACCTCTCGGCGATGCTGGAGGACCGCTACCATCGCGGCGGCAAGTACGAGGACATCACCGACCGGGCCGACGCGCCGATGGAGGATGCCGTCGCCCTGATGGTGCGCGAGCGCCTGACCGGCGCGGCGCCCCCGGAGGCGGCCCGCAAGATCGTCGACCTCTGGCGCACCCACATCGAGGAGAAGGCCGGCCCCAACCTCGACGGGCTGATCGGCTCGATCGAGAACCAGCGCGCCTTCGCCCGCTCGGTGCGCGACCTCCTCAGTTCCCTCGACATGGCGGACGAGACGCCGTTCGATCCCGAGGACGACGAGAACGAGGACGACAACGAGGCCCAGGACGACGAGCAGACCCCGAGCGAGGGCGAAGCCGAGGAGCAGTCCCAGGGCGACCGCTCCGAGATGGAGACCTCGCAGGAGGCCTCCGACGAGTTGCAGGAAGGCGCCACCGAGGCCGCCGATGCGCCCTCGGGCGAATTGCCCGACGAGGCCGAGAACGCCGAATCCGAGGAAGCGACGGAGGCCTGGCGGCCGCCGTCGCAGCGGGCGAACGAGCCGCGCGGGCCGGAATACAAGGTCTTCAACCCGCGCTTCGACGAGATCATCCACGCCGAGGACCTTTGCGACGCCGAGGAGCTGGCGCGCTTGCGGACCTATCTCGACAAGCAGCTCGCCCATCTCCAGGGCGTGGTCGGGCGCCTCGCCAACCGGCTGCAGCGCCGGCTCCTGGCCCAGCAGAACCGGGCCTGGGACTTCGACCTCGAAGAGGGCCAGCTCGATCCCGCCCGCCTCGTGCGCGTGGTCACCGACCCGTTCCAGCCGCTCTCGTTCAAGCGCGAGAAGGACACGAATTTCCGCGATACCGTGGTGACGCTCCTGCTGGACAATTCCGGCTCGATGCGCGGGCGCCCGATCACGGTGGCGGCGACCTGCGCCGACATCCTGGCGCGGACCCTCGAGCGCTGCGGTGTCAAGGTCGAGATCCTGGGCTTCACCACGCGCGCCTGGAAGGGCGGACAGTCGCGCGAGGCGTGGCTCGCCGGCGGCAAGCCGAACACGCCGGGGCGCCTCAACGACCTGCGCCACATCGTCTACAAGAGCGCCGACGCGCCCTGGCGCCGGGCGCGCAAGAACCTCGGGCTGATGATGCGCGAGGGCCTGCTCAAGGAGAACATCGACGGCGAGGCGCTGGACTGGGCGCACAAGCGCCTGCTGGCCCGGCCCGAGCAGCGCAAGATCCTGATGGTGATCTCGGATGGCGCGCCGGTCGACGACTCGACCCTGTCGGTCAATCCCGGCAACTACCTCGAGCGCCACCTGCGCTGGATGATCGAGGACATCGAGACCCGTTCGCCGGTGGAACTGCTGGCCATCGGCATCGGCCACGACGTGACGCGCTACTACCGCCGCGCCGTAACGATCATCGACGCCGAGGAACTGGGCGGCGCCATGACGGAAAAGCTCGCCGAACTCTTCGAGGAGGATTCGGGCACGTCGGCGCCGCAGAAGCGGGCCGCCGGCGGGCGGCGGTAGCGTGTGTCAGGGATAAGGGGGAACCGGTTACCCGGAAAAGACTCACGCTGAGAAAGGATTAGGGAGTCTGTCCGGTTCAGGATGAACCGGACAGACTCTCGGGCTCACGCTGCCCTCTGCGCCAGCGCGTCGAGGGCGGCCGCGACGGCGTCGGCATCGAGCCGGCGGATGACGGGCCCTGAGGTCCAGACCAGCATCGGCACCACGCGGTGGCGCGGGTAGATCTCCGCCAGGAGCGCGGCATAGAGAGCGATCTGCCCGGCTTCCGCGCGCGGCAGAGGCGCCCCGTCCCGCGGGGGCCGGCCCGTCTTGAAGTCCGCCACCCAGACCGTGTCCGGGGCGATGGCCAGGCGGTCGACACGACCGAAGACCGGGCGCGAGACGCCACCGACCACGACCCGCCCCGACAGCGTCACCTCGGCCCTTGCCTCCGGCGCGAAGAGCGGCGCCAGGTCGGGCTCCGCGAACAGGTGCAGGGTCGCGGCCACGATGCCGTCCTGCTTGGCACGGTCGAATCCGGGTGCACGGGCGCGCACGAAGGCGGTCGCGGCGGCCTCCCGCTGGGCCGGGTCGATCCGCGGCAGGTGCTCCACCAGGGAATGGATCAGGGTCCCGCGCCGGCGCGCCTCGCTGTCGGCCTGCCGCTGGCCCGGCTGGCGGCGGGTGTCGGCGGCCCCGAGGGCGCCGGACGGCGTCACCGGAGGGGCGGCCTCGACCTCGGCCAGGACGGGGGCCTCCAGCCAGGCCGGCAGGTCCGGCGGCCTCTCCGCCGCGGAGGGGGACGGGGCCGCCGGCTCCGCCGCGCCGCCGTCGCGCCACAGGGTGGCGGGGCCGTGGGGGGTCTCCAGGACCTCCCCGAGACCGAAGGACCGTTCCAGGCCGGTGCGGACCATCTCGCACCAGGCGGCCTCGCTCGGGGCCTCGTGCCCGCGATAGGGCGCGATGACGAGGCGGTCGGCGGCACGGGTCATCGCCACATAAAGGAGGCGGTTGTGTTCTTCGCGGGCCCGGGATTGCAGGGTGGCGCGGGCCTGGGTCACGGCCTCGCAGTCGCCGGCCTTGGCCCCGGCCCAGACCGGCGGCAGCAGCGCGGCGCCGTGGCCGAACCGCTGTGCCCCCGGCACGAGCGGCAGGAGCGGCGGGTCGTTGCGCCCCAGGGCCTCGCAGCCGTCGATGACGACGACCACCGGGGCCTCCAGCCCCTTCGCCCCGTGTACCGTCATCACCCGGACCTCGTCGCGGCCGGAATCGAGATCGCGCTTGACCGTGTGGCCGCCCTCTCCGCGCCCCGGAACGGTGTCGTAGCGGGCGAGGAACCCGCCGAGCGAGGGCGCGTCGGGCGCCTGCTCGGCCTGGGCCGCCGTCATCAGGAAGACGTCGATGGCGTCGCCGGCCTCGCCGCCGAGGCGGGAGACCAGGGCGCGGCGGCCGCCGCGGGCCCCGAGCAGCGCGGCGTAGAATCCGAACGGGCCCTCGCAGGCCGCGAGGGTGATCCAGGACGTGAGGGCCGCGTGGCCGCGGATCGCCGCAGGGTCGCCGGCCGCCGCATGGCGCGCGAGGGAATCCTCGAGGGTTTCGTCGAGGTCGCGCCGTCCGGCGATGCGCACGAGGTCGTCGTCGTCGAGTCCGACCAGGGGCGTCTTCAACGCGCCGGCGAGGGTCAGGTCGTCGGCCGGCAGGAGGCCGGCGCGGCCCACCGCCACGAGGTCGTTGACGGCGATGTGGGCGGCGATGTCGAGGCGGTCCTGGCCGGCGACGGGCACCCCGAGGGCCTTCATGGCGCGGATGACCTCCTCGAAGGCCGCCGAGCGCTTGCGCACCAGGATCAGGATGTCGCCGGGGCGCCAGACCCGGCCGGTCTCGTCGCCGGCGGTGATCCAGGTCAGGGCCGCCCGGGCGACCCGGCGTGCGGTGACGATGGCCGGTGCGTTGGTCTCCGGCGCGTCGACGGGGGCGGCCCAGGCATCGGGCTCGGGCTCGTCCGCCGGCTCCTCGATGGGCCAGAGTTCGACGGTGCCGGGCGCCGTGACCCGGGCGGTGCTGTGGGTGGTGCCGACGGCCGCGTCCTCGAAGGACAGGCCCTCGTAGTGCTCGGGGATCGCGAAGGTGGCGTCCACGGCCCGCAGGACCCCGCCGGCCGAGCGGAACGACAGGTTCAGGTGGACGTCCTCGAAAGCGAGGTCGGCGCCGGCCGCCGCCCGCTGCCAAGCGCGCCGGGTGGTCTCGAACTCGCGGGGCTCGGCCCCCTGGAAGCTGTAGATCGACTGCTTGGGGTCGCCGACGGCGAAGCGGGTCCGGGCGACCTCGCGGGCGCCCTCGCCGGAGGCGAACTCGGCGGTGATGCGGCGCAGGATCTCCCACTGGTGCGGGTTGGTGTCCTGCGCCTCGTCGATGAGCACGTGGTCGACGCCGCGGTCGAGCTTGTACAGCACCCAGGTGGAATCCACCCGGCCGAGGAGGTCCAGGGTCTTGTGGATCAGGTCGTCGAAGTCGAGGGCGCCGAGGCGGGCCTTCTGGGCTTCGACCCGGCGGTGGATCTCGCCCGCGAGGGTGAAGAGCGCGCGGGTGCGTTCCAGGGTGCGCACGCCGCGCAGGGCGTCCCGCAGCGGCTCCAGGCGGTCGCGTTCGTCGCACAGGGCCTGCTTGGCATCCTCCGGCACAGACTTGGTGCCGAGGCTCCTGTCGGCCTTCGGGGCGCCCTCCTTGGTGAAGAAGACCCCGAGGTAAGTCTCCAGGGCCTCGGCGGGCGCGGCCGCCGCCACCGCGAGCAGCCTGTCGGCGATGCCGTCGTCGGTGGCCTTGCCGGTGCGCAGGCGGCCGGCGAACGCGGTGAGATCGCCCAAGCCCCCGTCCAGCATCCGTGCCTCGATCGCCGCCGCGCTGTCGCCGGGCCGGACGCCGAGGGTGTCGGCCAGCGCGGCGAAGGGGCCGTCGAGGCCGACGCGGCTGTCGAGCACGTCGCGGGCCCGCATGGCGCTGCGGATCGCCTTGCGCAGGGCGTCCCCCGTCGCCTCGGGGCCGACGACGGCGAGGGCCTCGCCGAGAGGCCGATGCCCGCCGCCGATGGCATCGGCGAGCACGTTGCCGGTCTCGATCCGGAAGGCCTCCCCGGCCTGGGTCTCGTCCAGCACCACGAAGCGTGCCGGCACGTTCGCCTCGAAGGGGAACATGTGCAGCAGGCGCTCGCAGAGGGCGTGCAGGGTCTCGATCTTCAGCCCCCCCGGCGTCTCCACCGCGCGGGCGAACAGCCGACGGGCGACCTGCAGGGTCTTGCGGGCGGGGCGCTCCCCCGTGAGTTCCGTGAGTTCGGCCGAGAGGGCGGCGTCGTCCAGCGTCACCCAGCGGCCGAGGACCCGGAACACCCGGATCGACATGTTGGCCGCCGCCGCCTTGGTGAAGGTGAGGCAGAGGATGCGGGCGGGCGGCGCCCCGTCGAGGAGCAGGCGCACCACCCGGTCGGTGAGGACCTTGGTCTTGCCCGCGCCGGCATTGGCCGAGACCCAGGCCGAGGCGCGCGGATCGGCGGCCTGGCGCTGCGCCGCCTTGGTGAGGTCGTCGACGACGAAGGTTTCTCGAATTGACATTATGCCTCCCCCTCGCCGCCGAGCGACCATTCCAGCACCCGGGCGAGGTGGTCGTAGTCGCCGTAGGACTTGGCGTATTTCGGGTAGGGTCGGGAGGTGTAGGCGGCCTCGCCCGTGAGGAAGCGGGCGACGAGGCCGCGGAAGCGGGCGACGTGCTCGGCCACGATGGCGGCGACCTCGCGCTCGTCGCCCCGCGGCGGCTTCACCGCCAGGGGCTCGAAGGGTTTGCGGCCGCCCGAGGCGTGGACGTAGAGGAGGTCCGGCGTCAGCGTGGTGGCGGGGAAGCCGTCGAAGGCCCCGGCCATGAGCATCGCCGCCTCCAGGGTGAGCTGGGGGGAGAACCCGGCGAAGACCTCCTTGTTGCTCGGCGGCAGCCCGGTCTTGAAGTCGACGATGCAGGCCCCGCCGTCGCGGCGCCGCTCGATCCGGTCGGCCCGCGCCCGCAGGATGAAGGTCTCGGTGCCCATCGGGATCACCCATTTGCCGGAGATTTCCGGGTGCACCCGGCCCAGCTGCGCCCGGCGCTCACCCTCCCAGGCGAGATATTCTTCCGACAACCTCACGAAGCGGGGCCACCATTCCGCGTACAGCGAAGGGTAGGTATCGTTGATCGACGCAAAGGCGTTCGCCGCCATGCCGGCCAAGACCTCTGCTGCCAAGGTGCCGTCCGGAAGGGAATCCGGGTAGCGCTCGGCGAAATCTCCGAGAATCTCGTGGATCAGCGTGCCGCGGTCGGCGGCCCCCGGCTCGGCCGCCACCGGATCCAGCGGATCGAGGCCGAGGACGTGCCGGGCGAAGATCACGTAGGGGTCGCGCACCAGGGTCTCGACCTCGGTGACGCTCAGGGACCGCGGGAACAGGGCCGGATCCGGCTTCGGACGGGGCTGCTTGAGACGGGCCTGCGCCGGGCCGGTACCCTGGTCGAGGGCGGCAGCGTAGGCCGAGAAGCGGCGCCCGGCGGCCAACGCCCGGTTCCAGCCGGCGTCGCCCGTGAAGGCGCGCAGGCGCTGCAGGAAGCGCGACGGCACGGTCGGTGCGCCTTCGCGCTTGGCCGCCCGGGTGATGAGGGCGTCGTGGTGGCCGAGGGCCTGGACGAAGTCGTGGGCGCTCTGGCCGATCCGGCGCTCGGGCGGGTTGAGGCCGATGCGCTCGCGCATGGGCCGGTTGAGGAAGGCGTCGGTGGTCGTCTTCATCGGCCAGACGCCCTCGTCGAGGCCGCCGAGCACGACCCGGTCGACGCTCATCAGCCGCGCCTCCAGCAGGCCGAGGATGCGCAGGCGCGGATGCGGGCGCCCGTCGCTGCAGGCCACCAGCCGCTCGCGGGCGAGCGCCGTGAAGAAGGCGGGGTAGTCGCCGAAGCGGCCGGGCAGCAGGCCGGGCTCGGCCATCTCGAGGTCGTCGAAGAGGGTGTCGAGCACGCCGAGCGAGGCGTCGTCGACGGCCTCGCCCTCGGCCGCGTCGATCAGCCGGTCGAAGGTGGCGCGGTGGCAGGCGGCGTAGGCGACGAGGTTGCCGACGTCGCGGTGATCGGCGTCGAGGAAGCCGTCGAAGGCCTCCTGCAGCCGGTCCAGGAGTCCGGCGGCGAGGTCCCAGTCGCGCTCGGTCAGGCGGCGCTTGGCGCGGGGCCGTCGCCCGGTGGCGCTGCGCTGGTCGGCCAGGGCCTGCCGCAACCCGGCGAAGCCCGGCGCCGGGGCGGGCCCGCGCAGGGTGCCGATCTCCAGGGCGGCGGCGGCCCGGACCAGGTCCCTGCGCGGCAGGCCGAGGCGGACATAGGGATGGGACAGGAGCGTGATCAGCCGGGCCGGCTGGAGATCGGCGGCGACCTCGGCGGCGAGCCGCGCCAAGCGCCCGGCCCGGCTGCGCGACAGGGCCTCGCCGCCGGAATCCTCCGCGACGATGCCCCAACGGGCGAGTTCGGCCGCGACGCGCAGGGCCAGGGCGCGGTCCGGGGTCACCAGGGCCGCGGTCGCGCCCGGCGTTTCCAGGGTCTCGCGCAGGGCGATGGCGATGATCAGCGCCTCTTCCCGCTCGTCGCTGGCCTCGACCACGGCGAGGCCCCGCAGGCCCTCCTCCGCCAGCCGCGCGCGGTCGGCAGGGTCGAGGGCGGCCCAGGCCTCGGTGGTCTCGGCCGGGCGCAGGGCCTGCGACAGCAGCCCGAAGCGGGCCTGCGCCTCGGCAGAGGTCTCTCCGAGGGTCGCCACCTGCGCCCGGTCGCGGTCGAGACCGGCTGGACCGAGGAGGCGATGCAGGACCGCCTGCGGATGGCCGTGGGCGATCTCGCGCGAAAAGCCCTCGCCGGTCTCGATGGCGTCCCAGCCGTCGCCGTCGAGCTCGAAGTCGAGGCCCGGCAGAACCACGGCGCCGCGGGGCAACCCGGCCACCGCGGCGATCAGCTTCGCGGTGGCCGGCACCGAGCCGGTGGAGCCCGCCACGATCACCGGGTCGGCGGGCCGATCCCGCATCAGCCGGTCGGCTTCGGCCAGGACGAGGCGGCGCGAGCGCGAGACCGGGTCGCTCATCCCGCGCTCGGCGAGGATCCCGGGCCAGGCCTCGGCAGCGATCCTCACGAAATCCAGGGTCAGGCCGAAATAGCGCGAGTACTCGGCCTCCACGGCGCCGCCGATCTCGTCCCAGGGCAGCCCCTCGACGGTGAGCGCGTCCATGAGGCGTTCGAGGTCCGCGGCGAGCCCGATCGCGTCGGCGGGGGAGGACGGCACCAGGAAGGGCACGTCGTCGTCGATGGGCAGCAGCGTGCGGTCCACCGCCTCGGCCCAGCCCTGGACGAGCCGGGCGAGGATGAGGCGGCGCTCCAGAGGCGGCATCGCTGGGGCGAGACGGTCGGGACCGTTCTCGAGGAGCGGGTTGGCGGCGAGATCCAGCTCCGCCTCGTCGGCCTCGCCGAGGGGGACCATCCGGGGCAGCAGGGCGGCGTGACCGAGGCGCGCGGCGAGGATCGCGGCCAGCGCCCGCACCGCCCTCTGGGTCGGCAGGTAGAGGGTGACGGAGGCGAGCGCGAAGGGGTCGTCGCCGATTGCGCCCACGAGGCGCCCCGAAATCAGGGCGTCGGCGAGGGTCGGCAGGAAGGGCGCGCCGGGCGGGATCGAGAAGACGTGGGCGGTCGGGACGTCTGAGGTCGGCATCCCACCCTCCATGCCACCAAATCCCCGGCCCGGGAATGCGATGCCCCGCGGAATCGCCGACCTGCGTTCAGAGCGTCGGCGCCGTGGACTTCACCCGGGCCTCGGCCGCCGTGATCGCCTCCGGCGTGCCGACGTGGAGCCATTGCCCGTCGAGGCGCAGGCCATGCAGGCGGCCGGCCGCGATGGCCCGGTCGAACAGGAGGTTGAGGGAGAAGGCCCCTTCCGGGGTCCCGGCGAACAGGCCGGGCTTCAGGATGGCGACGCCGGCATAGATGAACGGCGCCACCTCGCGCTCGCCGCGGCGCTCCAGGGCCCCGGACGAATCCATCGCGAAGTCGCCGTTGCCCTCGTAGCCGAGGCTCGTCGCGGTCGGGGCGACGAGGAGGAGGATGTCCATCGCCGCCGGGTCCCAGGCGGCGATGAGGCGGCCGAGATTCGACTCCGGGCCCTCCAGCCAGAACGAGTCGGCGTTGAAGACCACGAACGGGTCCTCGCCGAGGAGCGGCAGGGCCTTCTTCACGCCACCACCGGTCTCCAGCAGGGCGTCGCGCTCGTCCGAGAGCACGATCGCCGGGGCGGTCCGGCGCTTGCCCACGTGCCCCTCGATCAGGTCGGCGAGGTAGTGGACGTTGACCACCGCATCGGTGATGCCGCCCTCCGCCGCCCGGTCGAGGGCGTGGTCGAGGAGCGCCCGGCCGGCCACCTCAACCAGGGGCTTGGGCACCGTCGCGGTGATCGGGCGCATGCGCTTGCCGAGGCCCGCCGCGAGGACGAAGGCGCGGGTGATGGGGGCTGTGTCGGACATGGCGTTCGTCTCGTCGGAGAGGTCTCGGGCGGGCGCGGCCGCCCTCCGGCAGCCTCCCCGCGGGCATCGCGGGTCTTCAGCCGCCCTCGGCCGGCTCGCCCCCGGCCTTCGGCACGAGGTGCGGCAGGTGCGCCTCGTGCCAGAGGCGCAGATGGGTCAGGGCCGGGTGGTTGAGGTTGCGCGCGAGGTAGCCCTCGATGCGCGGCAGGTGCGCGAGGTAGGCCGGCTTGCCGTCGCGCCGGTCGAGGCGGGCGAAGATGCCGAGGATCTTGGTGGCGCGCTGGGCGGCCAGCACCGCGTAGGCCCGGGCGAAGGCCTGCATGTCGAAGTCGGGCTCGCGGGCCCGGCGCTCGCGCACGTAGAGGCCGAGGAGGCGCAGCTCGAACTCGGCGGTCGCGTCCACCCGAGCGTCCTGGAGGAGCGAGGCGACGTCGTAGGCCGGATGGCCGAGAACCGCATCCTGGAAGTCGATGACGCCGATGCGCTCCAGCCCCTCGCGCTCGGGCAGCCAGATCAGGTTCGGCGAGTGGTAGTCCCGCAGGGTCCAGGTCGGGCGGTCGGGCTTGATGCTGTCGAGCACCTCCGCCCACAGGGCCACGAATTCGGACCGGGCCGCGTGGGGCAGCTCGCCCCCCCGGATCGCCGGGCAGTACCAGTCGGGCAGCAGTTCGGTCTCGAACACCAGGGCTTCGAGGTCGTAGGGCGGCAGCACGTGGTCGATGCCGTCGGCCACGGGGAGGACGCCCGGCAGCTCGGTGGCGTGGAGCTTGGCCAGGAGGCGCACCGCCTCGGCGTAACGCTCCGGGCGCGGCCCGTTGGCGTCGACCACCGGTTCGGTGCCGAGATCCTCCAGGATCAGCAGACCCTCGGCGAGGTCCTCGCCGTAGATGCGGGGCGCCGAGAACCCGAGGGCGCGCAGGCCGCGATCCATGCCGACGAAGGCGTGCACGCTCTCGGCGAGCTTGACGATGGCGCTGTAGGGGCGGCCGTTGCGGACCGGGGGGCCGTCGGCGCGGGGCGGCGAGATCATCAGCACGGCGGTCTTGCCGTCCGGCTTCACCAGCCGCTCGTAGGCCCGCGAGGAGGCGTCGCCCTGCATGTTGACGCGGGCGGCCTCGTCCCAGCCGCTGCGGACGAGGAGGAGGCGCAGCGCGCGCGCCCGCTTGAGCCGGGCGGCCATGCCGCCGCTGCCGTCGATGCGGGCGAAGCGCGCCCCGTCCCCGAACTCGGCCCGCAGGGACAGGTCGACGGTCAGCATCGGCGCGTCGCGGTGTCCCAGGCGCTCGGGCCACTCCACCAGGGTGATGGCGGTCTCGGCCATCTCGTCGAAGCCGAGCTCCACGAGTTCGTCGGGGCTGCGCAGGCGGTAGAGGTCGGCATGCACGATGGCCCGCCCGTCGGCGGCCTCGTAGGGCTGGATCAGCGTGAAGGTCGGGCTCGGCACGTCGAGGTCCGGGTCGCCCACGAGTTCCCGGATCAGCGCGCGCGCGAGGGTGGTCTTGCCGCCGCCGAGGCCGCCGGACAGGGCGACGATGTCCCCCGGCACGAGGAGCCCCGCGAGGAAGCGGCCGAGATCCTCGGTGGCGCTCTCCTCCGGCAGCATGATCTCCCAGGCCGATTTCACCTCACGCTGGGGCGTGTCGGCACCATCCTCGTTCAACGCCCAACTCCTCCATGGCCGTGCGCCGCCCCGGCCGGACCCGGATCGCGCGGAGCCCCGCTGTCATACCGGAGCATCCTTAACCAAATCGCGGACGGACCGAAGGCTCCATGGGGACGCCCCCGTCCGACGCCCCTACTCGGCGGCATCCCGCCGCGCGGTCGGCTCGGTGATCGGGAAGGTGCAGGTGACGCGGGTGCCGGCGCCGGGGGCCGAGTCCAGGCCGACGCGTCCGCCATGCAGTTCCACGAAGGAGCGCACGATCGACAGGCCGAGGCCGACGCCGCGATGGCGGGTGCCGAGGGTGTGGCTCTCGAAGCGGTCGAAGACCCGCGCGGCGACGTCGGGCGGCATGCCCTGCCCCTGGTCGGCGACCGCCAGGGTCAGTTCCGAAGCGTTGCGGCGCACCTCCACGCGGACCTGCTGGCCCGGCGCCGAGAAGCCGACGGCGTTCGACAAGAGGTTGAACAGGATCTGGCGGACGCGCTTGCCGTCGGCCACGAAGGTGCCGACGTCGTCGGGCACGTCGAGATCGAGGGCGATGGCGGAATCGGCGAGCCGGTCCTCCAGCCCGCGCACGGCGGCATCGACGGTGGCGCGCACGTCGACCACCTCGCGGGTGAGCTCGAGGGAGCCCGCATCGATGGAGGCGAGGTCGAGGATGTCGTTGATCATCACGAGCAGCGCGCCCGACGAGCGCATGATGTGGCCGGAATACTCGCGCTGGCGCTCGTTCAGGGCGCCCACCGTCTCGTCGCCGAGGAGCTGGGTGAAGCCGATGATGTTGGTGAGCGGCGAGCGCAGCTCGTAGGAGACGTGGTTCACGAAGGTGTCGCGCAGCTGCGAGGTCCGCTCCAGGGCGTCGTTCTTGTCGGTGAGCGCGCGCTCCACGTTCACGCTGGCGGTGACGTCGATGAGGGTGAGCAGCGTCGCGCCCTCGGGCAGCGGTTGGGCGGCGCAGTCGAGCACGGTGCCGTCGACGATCTCCAGGCGGCAGGTCAGGCCGGCGCGGCTTTCCAGGCCGGTGATGGCGCCGCGGATGTCGATCCACGGGTCCTCGTCGGGCGAGAGGGTCTGGCAGGCGGCGATGACGGCATCGACCCGGGGGCGCTCGCGCAGGGTCTCGGGATCGAGGCGCCACAGGGTCGCGAAGGCGCGGTTGGCGAAGGTCAGCCGGCCGTCGGCGCCGAACACCGCCACGGGCTCCTTCAGGGTGTCGAGGGTCTCGGCCTGGACCCGCATCAGCGCGTTGTAGCGGGATTCGAGCTTCATGTTCTCCGAGACGTCGTCGAACAGGTAGGTCAGGCCGCCCTGGGGGTTGGGATCGGCGACGACGCGCAGCGAGCGCCCGTCGGGCAGGTACCACCAGGACTCGTTGGCCTCCACGGCGCGGTAGGCGGCGAGCACGTCGGCCTTCCAGGACTTGAAGTCGGCCTGCTCGGGCAGCTTCCGGGCGGCGCGCAGCCGGTCGAGGATCTCGCCGTCGAGGGGGCGGCCGTCGAGGAAGGCCGGGTCGAGGTCCCAGAGCTGGCGGTAGGCGGCGTTGTGGAAGATCAGGCGCTGGCGGGCGTCGAACATCGCCACGGCGGTGGGCAGCTGGTCGAGGGTGCGGACGTTGGCATCCATCTGCCGCTGCAGGTCGGCGCGGACGCTCTCGAGCTCCGAGACGTCGACGGCGATGCCGACGCGGCCGGTCTCGATGGCGCTCTCGGAGACGTCGAGGGTCCGCCGGCCGCCCGCCACCACGGCGGAGAGACGATGCGGGACGCGCCCCCCGGTGGCCAGGCGGCCGGATTCGTCGCGGGCGATGAGGTCCCGGGCCTGCCGGTCGAGGAGTTCGACGCCGGCCTCGAGGGCGTGCTCCCGGGTGCCCCCCTCCACCGCCGCGACGTAGGCGAGGTTGACCCAGGCGAGCGCCCCGTCGCGGTTGCGGCGCCAGACCGGATGCGGGATCGCGTCCAGGAGACTGCCGAGCGCCGAAAGGCCGCGCTTGGCCTCGTACAGGGTGAGGCGCAGGTCGATGAGTTCGCGCTTCTCGTCGGTCGTCTCGCGCAGGCGCAGGATCGCGCGGCCGGACAGGGCCTGCCCGTGCGCGTCGATGAAGCGGCCCGACTGGGTGCGCAGGCTCAGGCGGAAGCCGGCACCGCGGGCGCGCAGCGCCTCGACGGCCGTGTTCAGGGCGTCGGCGTCGACCGCATGCAGCCAGGTCTCGAAGCCGGGCAGGCCGGGATCGGCGTCGCCGGGCGCGCGCCGGCCATCGATGAGGCCGAGATCGCCCTCGATGGTCGGCGCGCCGCGGCCCGACCAAGTGATGAGGACCTGGCGCTCGGCGTTCAGGAGCATTTCGGCGCGATCGTGGGACTCGCGCAGGGCCGACAGCTCGGTCACGAGGTCGCGCTCGCGCCGGGTCCAACGGCTGCGCTCGCGCATGTGCAGCAGGGCCACGATGGTGGCGAACACCGTCAGGCCGATCAGGATGGCGAGACCGGCCGCGTTGTGCGTGTGTTGCCCGAACCCCGAGACGGCAGCGCCGGCATCCAGCCCCGTCCCGGCCGCCCGCGCCGGGGGACCGGCCACGGCGACGGCGAGAGAGCCGGCGCACAGCAGGGCGCGCGCCGTTCGTTCGACCCTCATGATCCGTCCCGCCTCCACGAATCTTCGATGAGACGCCGAGAGGCGCCCATCCCGCAACCGGCCGGAGGCCGGCTGCGAGCCACTCCATCTGAGGAATCAGCCCACACTAGCGCGAGGCGGAATCGTCCCGGAAGAGGCTTAAGCTTAACTTTAGAGGCTTCGGAGGCGATGGCCGCGCAGGAGCGCAGAAAAGCCACACTGCGACGGCGCGTCCAGCAGGGACCGGACGCGCGAAAGCCCGGCACGGGGCCGGGCTTCGCAGGAGCCGATCGGAGGTCGTCGCGGCGCCCCGCGAGGGGCGCCGGAGCGGTCTTCAGTAGCGGTAGTGGTCGGGCTTGAACGGGCCGTTCTCGGAGACGCCGATATAGGCGGCCTGGTCGGGACGGAGCTTGGAGAGCTTCACGCCGATCTTCTCGAGGTGGAGGAGCGCCACCTTCTCGTCGAGGGCCTTCGGCAGGGTGTAGACCTGCTTCTCGTACTTGCCCGGGTTGGTCCAGAGCTCGATCTGGGCCAGGGTCTGGTTGGTGAAGGAGGCCGACATCACGAAGGACGGGTGGCCGGTGGCGTTGCCGAGGTTCACCAGGCGTCCCTCCGACAGGAGGATGATGCGGTGGCCGTCGGGGAAGGTGATCTCGTCCACCTGCGGCTTGATGTTCGACCACTGCATGTTCTTCAGGCCGGCGACCTGGATCTCGTTGTCGAAGTGGCCGATGTTGCACACGATGGCGCGGTCCTTCATCGCCCGCATATGCTCGATGGTGATGATGTCCTTGTTGCCCGTCGCGGTGACGAAGATGTCGGCGCGCGGCGCGGCGTCCTCCATCGTCACGACCTCGTAACCTTCCATCGCGGCCTGGAGCGCGCAGATCGGATCTACCTCGGAGACGAGGACGCGGCAGCCGGCGTGGCGCAGCGACGAGGCCGAGCCCTTGCCCACGTCGCCGAAGCCCGCGACCATGGCGACCTTGCCGGCCATCATCACGTCGGTGCCGCGACGGATGCCGTCGACCAGCGACTCGCGGCAGCCGTAGAGGTTGTCGAACTTCGACTTGGTGACGGCGTCGTTCACGTTGATCGCCGGGAAGAGGAGCTTGCCCTCCTTGGCGAGGTTGTAGAGGCGGTGCACGCCGGTGGTGGTCTCCTCGGAGACGCCCTTGATCGAGTCGGCGAGGCCCGCGAACCAGCCCTTCGGCTTCTCGCTGAGCTTCTTCTTCAGGAGCGCGAAGAAGATCTCCTCCTCCTCGGATTCCGGCTTGTCGAGGAAGGCGGTGTCGCCGTTCTCGGCGCGCAGGCCCAGGTGCACGAACATGGTGGCGTCGCCGCCGTCGTCGAGGATCATGTTCGGCAGGCCGCCGTCATGCCAGTCGAACAGCTTCGAGGTGTAGTCCCAGTACTCCTCCAGGGTCTCGCCCTTGATGGCGAAGACCGGGATGCCGGCGGCCGCGATGGCGGCGGCGGCGTGGTCCTGGGTCGAGTAGATGTTGCAGGAGACCCAGCGGATGTCGGCGCCCAGCGCCTTCAGGGTCTCGATCAGCACGGCCGTCTGGATCGTCATGTGCAGCGAGCCGGCGATCTTCGCGCCCTTCAGGGGCTGCGACGGACCGAATTCCTCGCGCGTGGCCATCAGGCCCGGCATCTCGGTCTCGGCGATCGAGATCTCCTTGCGGCCGTACTCGGCCAGACCGATGTCCTTGACGATGTAATCCTGGGCCGGGGAAATCTGGGCCATTTCGTAATCGCTCCGTCTCTCGTTGCGTCTCGGCGAGGCCTATAGCAGGGCGCCGGGCCAGAGGCAATCAAGATATAAAGATGTCTTTATGCGAATGATTCCAGTCGGTCCCGCCTGGGCCGATCGGTCGCCCGCGCGCTACAAATCCCGCAGAACGGGTCTTTTTGGGATCGGTTGTGTCTGCGCCGGGCCTGCGACTCGGGCATGCTCCGGCGCAGTGTTCCCAAGAGCGGGGCAGCCCCCATGATCCGGCACGTCGTCCTGGCCAGCGCCATGGGTCTCGCTTCGGGCGTGACCGCCCAGGCGAGCCCGATGCACGTGGCCACGTTCGAGAAGGTCGTGTTCGGAAGCAGCCGGCTCACGGCCGCCTCGTTCTCCTCGCTCGATCCGACGTGCAAGTCTCTCGGCCCGATGACGATCAGCCTGATCGAAGCGCCGCATGACGGCCGCGTGCAGATCGCGCAGGGACAGGATTTTCCGAGCTTCCCGATGTTCAATGCGCGGGCGCACTGCAATGCCCGCAAGCGGCCCGCGACCTTCGTGTTCTACACCGCGGCGCCCGGCTATACCGGCCGCGACGCGTTTGCGCTCGAACTGGTCGATCCCGTGGGAAATGTCAGCCGCGTCCGCTACCGCGTGACGGTGCGGTGAGCCTCACCCCTCGTCGCGCAGCTGCCGGCGGATGATCTTGCCCGTGGTGGTCATGGGCAGATGATCGCGAAACGCGATCGCGCGCGGGTATTCGTGGGCCGAGAGGCGGGTGCGCACGAAGGCCTGGATCTCGGCGGCCAGGGCATCCGAGGCCTCGTAGCCCGGGCGCAGGACGACGTAGGCCTTCACGATCTCGGTACGGAGCGGGTCCGGCTTGCCCACCGCGGCGGCGAGGGCCACGGCCGGGTGCGCGCCGAGGCAATCCTCGATCTCGGTGGGACCGATGCGATAGGCGGCCGAGGTGATGAGATCGTCCTCGCGCCCGACGAAGTGGACGTAGCCGTCGGCGTCGCGCCGGGCGGTGTCTCCGGTGAGCATCCAGTCACCGAAGAACTTCTTCGCCGTCGCCTCGGGCTGGTTCCAGTAGCGCAGGAACATCACGGGGTCGGGCCGGGCGACGGCGATCTCGCCGGGCTCGTCGGCGGCGGCCTCGCTGCCGTCCGGCCGCAGGATCGCGACCCGGTGCCCGGGGACCGGGCGTCCGGTGGAGCCGGCCCGCGCCACCCCGGCCGCCCGGCAGGCGGCCAGGACGAGGTTGCACTCGGTCTGGCCGTAGGCCTCGCCGATGGTGAGCCCCAGTTCGCGCCGCGCCCAGTCGAAGGTTTCCGGACCCAGGGCCTCGCCGGCGGAGGCGATGTTGCGCAGGCGGGACAGGTCGAAGCGCCCGCGCGGATCGGCGACGCCGCGCAGCATGCGCAGGGCCGTCGGCGGCAGGAACGCGAGGCTGATCGCCCGCTCGGCGATCAGCCGGAACGCGGCCTCCGGCTCGAACCGGAAATTCGGGCAGGCCAGCACCGGCACGCCGAAATGCAGGCTCGGCAGCGTCGCGTTGAGGAGGCCGCCGGCCCAGGCCCAGTCGGACGGCGTCCACATCCGGTCGCCGGCCTGCGGCGGAAAATCGTGCATCATGCAGAAGCCCGGCAGATGCCCCAGGAGCACCCGGTGGGCGTGCAGCGCGCCCTTGGCCGGCCCGGTCGTACCGGAGGTGTAGATCATCAGGGCGGGATCGTCGGCCCGGGTGTCGACCGGCACGAACCCGCCCGGCGCCTCGGCGAGCAGGGCATCGCAGCCGAGGGCCTCGCCCCGCGCGCCGTCCACGCAGACGACGAGGTCGAGGTCCGGCAGGTCGGCGCGGAGGGCCTCGATCTTGGAGAGGCCCGCCGCGTCGGTGATCAGGACGCGGGCCCCGGCATCGGCCAAGCGGTAGCGCAGGGCGTCCGGCCCGAACAGGCCCGCGAGCGGCAGCGCGATCGCCCCGAGCTTGTAGGCGGCCGCATGGGCGATCACCACGGCGGCCGATTGCGGGAGCAGGACCCCGACGCGGTCGCCGGGCACCACGCCCCGGGCCCGCAACCCGGCCGCCAGACGATCGGAGCGATCCTTCAGGTGGCCGAAGGTGACGTCCGAGACCCGCGCCCCGACGAGTTCCTGGATCGCGACCCGATCGGGCGCGCGCAGAGCCCAGCGGTCGCAGACATCGACGCCGATGTTGAACCGCTCCGGGATGTCCCAGGCGAACCCGGCGACGAGCCCGGCATAATCGGGGGCGGATCTCAGCACGGCGGACGACTCAGGCTTCGCGGGCCTTGAAGGCACCGGCGAAGGCGAAGTCGCTGATCGGCCGCCGGCCGTTCGGCACCTCCTTGGCCCGCTGCTCCTCGGTGAGATCGGCCGGGTTCGCCGCGCGTCCGACGGCGTAGGCCGCCTCGACCTGATGGTCCGGCGGCACGTTGAGCACGCTGACGGAGCGCGCCTTGTCGAACCCGCCCATGCCGTGCACGTGCCAGCCCTGGCGGATCGCCTGGAGCTGGAAGTTCGCCGAGGCGGCCCCGGTGTCGAGGGAATGGCTCGCCGAGGGCGTCAGGCCGTCACCGGTCTTCATCAGCTTGCTCGAGACCAGGATGACGAGGGCGCCGGCCCCCTCCGCCCACTTGCGGTTTCCCGGCACCAGCAGGTCGAGGAAGGTCTCCCAGGCCGGGGTTCCGCGCAGGGCGTAGACGAAGCGCCAGGGCTGGGAGTTGTAGGAGGACGGCGCCCAGCGGGCGGCCTCGATCATCCGCAGAAGCTCGGATTCCGGCACGGCCTCGCCCGTGAAGGCGCGCGGGGACCAGCGCTCGAGGAAGAGCGGATCGATGTCGTGGTCGGGCTGGCGTGGGTTCGAGAGGGTCACGGGCAGGCTCCAGAAGGCGTAGAGATCCGGGTCGAGGGGTGGCGACGGGCAGCCCCGAACGCGGTCCGCGGCGGCGCGCGCCCGGATCTGGACGAGGCATGCACGAGGTGGCCCCCGGGAGGCAATCGTCCATTCGGTCGGGCACCGTCACATCCCACGATTGTCAGGCACATTTATACACGTCCTGGTCATTCTGTGCCATCGATCGCTCGGATTTTAGCGATCGGGGCAAGCATGCCGTTAGGAGTTGCGGTCACTCTTGCCCGTGGGGCCGAACGCTTGGCCCGGGAGCCGAACTCTTGGCCCGGAAGCCGAACTCTTGGCCCGGGGGCCGAACTCTTCGCCCGGGAGCCGAAGTGGCTCGCCTGCCCGTCGCCCGCCTGCCCGCCGCCCGCTTGCCCATGGATTTTTCCGCGCGTGATCGCTTCGTCTGCTGCCCGATCGTCCGACGATCCGGGCTCCCTGTCGTTTCGCGCCAGCGACCGTCTGCTGGTGCTCATCGAACGGACGCTGCAGGCGACGCGCTGGCGCCTCGTCTTCCCGGCCGAACTCGAAAGCCGGTTCGAGGCGGAGACCGGACGCCGGCGGGTTCGGCACCTGCGGCGCACCACCCTCATCGGCCTCGCGGTCTTCCACCTCTATGCCGGGGCCGCCTTCGTCACCACGCCCGACGTCGCGATGCTGAACCTGGTCCTGCGGTTCGCCGTGATGACGCCGCTGGCCATCGGGATCTTCGTGGGCCTGAGCCGGGTGAGCGCCCCCATTCGGGAGGCCCTGTGCGGCCTCGGCGTCCTGGCAGCGGTGACGATCCCGGTGCTCACGCTCTGGCTCGGCCACGGACCCAACGTCGCCCACGCGACCACGGCGATCTGGCTGACGGTGATCTTCGCCAACATCTCCCTGGCGCTCCGGTTCACCTGGGCCTGCATCGTCTCCGGCACGACCGCGCTCGCCGGCGGCCTCGCCATCGCAGCCCACCCGGAGATTGCCCCGGATCTGGCGGGCCTGGTCCGGCTCGACATGCTGATCGGCATCGCCTTCAGTCTGGGGGCCGCGCATGAGATCGAGAGCGCCAACCGACGCAACTACCTCTACACGCTGCGGGAATCCTTGCGGGCGCAGCAGCTCGTGGTCGCCAACGCCCGGCTGACCCGTCTCTCGACCACGGACCCGCTCACGGGCCTTGCCAATCGGAGGGCCTTCTCGCAGCGTCTCGAAGCCCTGTGGCAGGCCTCACGCGACGGCGATCCGTTCGCCCTGATGCTGGTGGATGTCGACCACTTCAAGCGCTTCAACGACCATTACGGACACGGGGCGGGCGATGCTTGCCTGTGCGAGATCTCGCGGCTGCTGACCGCCCGGGTCAGCGGGACCGCCGACCTCGTGTCGCGCTACGGCGGCGAGGAATTCGCCCTGTTGCTGCCGGGCCTCGACAGCGCGGCGGCCATCGTCCTGGCGGAGCGGGTCCGCCAGTCGCTCAATGCCCTCGCCCTGCCCCATGCCGGGCGCGGCGACGGCCTGGACCACGTCACCGTCAGCGTCGGCGTCGCGGCGAGCCCGGACGGCGCGGAGACCCCGGCCGCCCTGGTGGAGGCCGCCGATGCGGCGCTCTACCGGGCGAAGTCGGCGGGGCGCAACCGCACCAAATGTGAGGGCGCGCCCTCTCGCGCGGGGACCGGACCGGGCCTCGAGGTCGAGCCGACCCTGGCCGCCTGGCCGGCCGGTGGGACCCCGCCCCGGCGACGCTCGGCCTGAGCGCCGCCGGACCGGGACCGGACGTCAATCGACCACGCGCGCCGTCGGACGATCGTTGCCCTGGGCGGTCTCGTCGTGCCAGACGCCCTGGCTGTCCTGGTAGCGGATGCCCTCCGTCGAACCCGGAACCTGCTGCTCGGCCGCGGCGGCCTGGGCCGCCTGCAGGGCCTCGTCATGGCTCGGATAGGTCTCTGAGAACACGTCGCCGACCTTGTAGGCGAAGCCGCCATCGTGCTCGACGATGCGATAGGTGATCTCGGACATCGGCTGTTCCTTCCCGTTTCACGCACCCGCGCGTCTGCGAGCGCAGCATCCGGGAGGGCGAACACGGGGCGGTTCGGGAGGTTCCGCTCAGTGTCGGGTCGGGCTCGCCCAGGACAGGTTGGGAAGCGCCGCCGCGCAGCCCGCGATCAGCGAACCGCGCACATCGGCGGGGTCGTAGCCCGGCCCATCGGGAAACCCGATCGCGTGGGTGGTTTCGCTGTCGGAGCGGCGGATATGGGCGACCCAGCCCTCCGGCGCCCGCTCGAAGGCGATCTCGAAGACGATACCCGCCTGCTCGAACCGGTGCGGCTTCATCATCCCGTTCCTCGACCCGTCCCGCGCCAGCCCGGATCTCAGGGTGATTCCGGGGTGGCCTCTCGCGGGATGTGGGGGTTTGCGATATCGGGACAAGGCAGTCAGCCGACCCCGGGAACACGCATGCGCCGCCTTTGCCTCGCTCTCCTCCTGACGCTGCTGGGCGCGGACCAGGGCGCCTGGGCGGAGTTCAGCCTGTTCGGCAGCGCCGATCGCACCCCGGCCAATCCCTTCGCCTCGAACTACGCCTCGCCGCCGGTGCGCGGGACGTCGGAGCGGGCCCGGCGCCCCCGCCGCGCACCGCCTCCACCGGGGTCCCTGCGCCCGCCCCGGGACATCCCGCGCTGAACGCTCAGGCGGCGGGCAGCGCGTTGGCGATCGCGGTGACGATGCGCGGATCGTTGGGCTCGACCGAGGACGGGAAGGCGCCGATCAGGCTGCCGTCGCGGTCGACCAGATACTTATGGAAGTTCCAGCCGGGCGTGCTGCCGGGCTTCTCGGCGGCCGCCCAGCGATAGAACGGATGCGCGGCGGGACCCCGGACATGGGTCTTGGCGGTGACCGGAAAGGTCACGCCATGGTTCTTGCGGGCGGCCTCCGCGATGGCGACGCCGTCCAGGGGTTCCTGGTTGCCGAAATCGGGCGACGGCACCGCGATGACTGTGAGGCCCCGGTCACCGAAGCGGGTCCAGAGGCCCTGCAGCCCCGTGAATTGCCCGGCATAGCCGCAGGCCGTAGCCGTATTGACCACGAGGATGGGCCGACCGGCATAGGCCGAGAGCGGCAGGGTTCCGCCCTCCGGCGTCTCGAAGGCGAAGTCGCCCGCCTTCCTGGCGTCGGCCACGGCCGGGCGGACACCGCAGGCGAGGGCCCCACCGAGCAACGCGAGGGCGTGACGGCGCGGCAACCGCGCGAGCCGGGCGTTGGCGGGCCGGGCGTTGGGCAGCAGGACGTTCGACATGGTGCGGCACCCCGTGGCGGGCGCGCGGACCGGTTCCGCCGCCCCTTGGACCGAGAAATCTAAGGCCCGACCGGCGTTCGTCCATTCACCATGCCGGATCGCGGGAACCTTTGGCGGAAGCTTGAACTTGAGCTGTGGCACCACGGCCCCCCTCGTTCGCCCTTCGGCCCGACCTTTCGAAAGACTTCGTCCATGCGCAGCCTGTTGCTCGGCACGACTCTCCTCGCTGCCAGCGCCACCCTCGCCCTCGCTCAGTCGCCGGATGCCACCGCGCCCGCCGCCTCGCCGGCACCGGTCCAGGCCGCCCCCGCGACCCTCGCCAACGATCTGCGCCCCACCTTCGTGGTGCAGAACAAGAGCGACATGGTCACGTCGAAGCTGGTTGGCCTGACCATCCAGAACGCCGCCAACGAGACCATCGGCGAGATCGCCGACGTCGTGCTCGACGAGAAGAATACGGTCAAGTCGTGGGTGGTCGGCGTCGGCGGCTTCCTCGGGATCGGCACGAAGTACGTGGCCATCGACCCGAGCGCCATGAAGCTCGTCCGCGTCGACGACACCACCCTGAAGGCGACCATCGACACCAACAAGGACCAGCTCCGCGCCGCGCCGGAATACGTCTACCTCGGCAAGGCCAAGCCCAATGCGGATGCCACCAAGACGAACACGGATGCCAATCCGAAGCCGGCGGACGCCCCCAAGGCGCAGTGATCCGGCCCGGATGGGTTGAACGGACGCCTTCGCATCCCTGCGAGGGCGTTTTTCGTTTCCGGGCATCGCAGGTCTGACCCGCAACGGACCGTCAGAAAACCGTCACGTCGTTGGGGTATTCGGCTCGCCAATCGGAGGCCAACGGCACCGCCGGTCGATCCCGAAGGGGACGGTTTCGAAGAGCCGGTCGCGTGCAGCGAAGGCGGATGAGATCAGGCAGGGCTGCGCAGAGCGTCCCGCACCGTGCTGGCGACGTTGTCGATGCGCCGGACCGCGATCAGGCCGTCGCGGTCGTCGGGGAATTGGGCGTCGAACAGCTCCTCGAGCCACGGCGTCGGATCGTCTTCGCTCGCCAGCGATTCCAGGTCGCTGGCAAAGACGATGCGCAGGTCCGGGCGTAGAGCACGGGCTTCCAAGGCCAGCTTCTGGCAGCAGAGCTTACCCTGCAGGCTGACGTCCGTCACGAGAACATCGACGGGAAGGCCGAGGGCCAGGACCGTCATCGCGTCGACGCCGCAATCCACCGTGGTGGCCGCGAAGCCCGCTCGTCGAATCTGCGACGTCACCTCATCGCGCCAATGCTTCTGGCGACCGGCGATCAGAACCTGAACGCCGTAGGCGCCACCTGGCGAAGTCGGTCGTTCCATAGTCGAGACTCCCCCCTCGCGCCTGGACATCCGTGCCGATCACCTCGGAAACTGTGCGTCGCAGCATGCTATGTCACGTTCGCTCGTACAGACAAGCCCCCCATCCTGCCGAGGCGAGTGTCTTTCGGGCCCGCCTTCGTCTGATGTCCCGGACCGTCGACCCGGAGAAGTCCCGCACGACACGATGCTGCACCGCAGCACTGGCTCAGGTCTGCAAGCGGATCCCCTGGACAAGTCCCTGGTCTGACAGGACTCGTGGCCGGCGCGTCCGATGCGACAGGGGGATGACGGTGGTCGCGGTTGACGCGGACGGCGCGCGCGGGGCAACACCGGCCTCGCCGCGCGCCCGAGACGGCCGCGGAGATCCGGAGCCCTCGCCCATGTCGTCTGCCAAGAGCCCCCCCGTCTCGCCGCTGGCGCCCCAGACACAACCGCAGCTCCCGGCGATTCGCGGCGTCGGGCTCGCGACCGCGCAGGCGGGCATCCGCTATTCCGGGCGGACCGACGTGCTCTACGTGGCGCTTGCCGCGGGCACGCAGGCGGCCGGCGTGTTCACCCGCTCGAAATGCCCCTCCGCTCCGGTGGATTGGTGCCGCGAGGCGCTGGGCAGTGCGGGTGCCCGAGCCCTCGTGGTGAATTCCGGCAACGCCAATGCCTTCACGGGCCTGCGCGGGCGCGAGGCCGTTGCACTGACGGCCCGGATCGCCGCCGAGGCGGCACAGTGCCGGCCCGAGGAGATCTTCATCGCTTCCACCGGCGTGATCGGCGAGCCCCTCGACGCCACCAAGTTCGAGGGCGTGCTGGCTGACTGCGCCGGGCGGACCCGGGACGGCGCCGAGGCTTGGGCCGCGGCCGCCCAGGCCATCATGACCACCGACACCTTCCCCAAGCTCGCCACGCGCCGGGCCACCATCGACGGCGTCACCGTCACCCTCAACGGCATCGCCAAGGGCGCGGGCATGATCGCCCCCGACATGGCGACGATGCTGAGCTTCGTCTTCACCGATGCCGCCCTGCCCCAGGGGGTGCTCCAGGCGCTCCTCTCCGCCGGCACGGCCACCAGCTTCAACTGCGTGACCGTCGACGGCGACACCTCCACCTCCGACACCCTGATGCTGTTCGCGACGGGTGCGGCCGGCAACGCCGCGATGTCCGACGCCGGCGATCCGCGCCTCTCCGGGTTCCGCGCCGCCCTCGACGACCTCCTGGTCGATCTGGCCCAGCTCGTCGCCCGGGATGGCGAGGGGGCCCGCAAATTCGTCACCGTGCGGGTCACGGGGGCGACCAGCGACGCCTCGGCCCACCGCATCGCGATGTCGATCGCCAACTCGCCCCTGGTGAAGACCGCCATCGCGGGCGAGGATGCCAACTGGGGCCGGGTGGTGATGGCGGTGGGCAAGGCCGGCGAGCCGGCCGACCGCGACCGCCTCGCGATCTGGTTCGGCGACGTGCGCGTGGCGCGCGCGGGCGCCCGCGATCCCGATTACAGCGAAGCGGCGGCGAGCGCCGTGATGCGCGAGTCCGACGTCACCGTGCGGGTCGATCTCGGTCTCGGCGAGGGCAGCGCACGCGTCTGGACCTGCGACCTGACCAAGCTCTACATCGAGATCAACGGGGATTACCGCTCATGAGGCGCACCCAGGCGGTCGCCCTCTCCGCCCTCCTGGCGCTCGTCCTGCTCGACGTCCCGGGCGCGGCGCGGGCCGAGGACAGGCCGGGGCTCGCCGAGGGCCGGATCAGCGTCGTCGGACGCGCCCGCTCCGAAGTGGCACCGGACTTCGCCTCGGTGGAGATCGGCGTCGAGGCCAGGGGCGCGACCCCGGCCGCCGCCCTCGACGGCGCCAGCACCGCCGCGAAGGCGATCCTCGCGCTGGCCGCCGACTTCAAGGTGCCGGAGGCGGATCTCGGCACCTCCGCGGTGACGCTGCAGCCGGTCACCCGCTCGGTCCGACAGGCGGACGGGTCCTTCGCCGAGAAGCCGGACGGCTACCGCGCCGCCAACACGGTGCGGGTTCGCCTCGCCGATATGGGGCGCCTCGGCGACCTGATGCGGCGGGCCCTCGACGGGGGGGCGAACCGCATCGACGGCGTCGGCTTCGGCCTGCGCGATCCCGACGCGGCCGAAAGCGCCGTGCGCAGCGCGGCGATGAAGGATGCACGGACCCAGGCCGAACGGCTGGCCGAGGCGGCCGGCGTCACCCTCGGGCGGGTGGTGTCGATCCAGTCCCCGGCGACGTCCTCGGGGTCGCCGATCGCCTTCGCGGCGCCCGCGCCGATGCGCGCCAAGCGCGGCGGCACGCCGGTGCCTCTCGTCGCCGGCACCATCGAGACCGCCGCCGATGTCGCCGCGACCTTCGCGATCGCCCCATGACCCCGGCGACGCCCGCGCCCCTGCGCATCCTCCTCGTCGTCGCCGTCGCGCTGGTCGACACCGATGGACGCGTGCTCCTCGCCCAGCGCCCGCCCGGCAAGCAGCTCGCCGGCCTCTGGGAATTTCCCGGCGGCAAGGTCGACCCGGGCGAGCGGCCGGAGGAGACCCTGATCCGCGAGCTCTTCGAGGAACTCGGCATCACCGTGCAGGAGGCCTGCCTCGCCCCCCTCACCTTCGCGAGCCACGCCTATCCGGACTTCCACCTCCTGATGCCGCTCTACATCTGCCGGCGCTGGGACGGGTTGCCGCGCTCCATGGAGGGGCAGGCGCTGAAGTGGGTGCGTCCGCGCGACCTCAAGGACCAGCCGATGCCGCCGGCCGATGCGCCGCTGATTCCCTTCCTGCTGGATCTGCTCGGACCCTGATCCAGTTCTGACGGGCAGATCCCGTCCGGCGCGATCTGCCCTGTCGGGAAACGACTTGCCCTGTCGGGAGAGGGAGAACGGTGCATGGCACGCAGGGCAGCGGCGAAACCGGCGACGAAGGCGGCGGCCGTTCGGCCGCCCGTTGCGGACACGTCCGCCGCGAGCAAGCCCGAGCGCGCCGCGAGCGCGCCCAAGCGCGCCGCGAGCGAGCCCAAGTCCGACGCGAGCAAGCCTAAGCGCGCCTCGCGAAAGACCACGCCGAGCCCCGAGACCCTGACCGCGCTCGGGCTGGAGCGCCTGATCGGCCTCGTCCTGTCGGAGACGGCGCGGAACCCGACCTTCAAGAAGCTGGTGACCGCGGCGGTGGCGAGCCTGCAGGGGCCGGACGCCATCGCGGCGCTGATCGACCGGCGGCTCACCGCCCTGGAGCGGGGCCAGGGCTACATCGACTGGCAGAAGCAGCGGGCCTTCGCCGCCGATCTCGACGCCATGCTCACCACGGTGGTGACCGAGCTCGCCGCCCTGGACCCGCGGGCGGCCCTCGACCGGCTGATCCGCTTCCTCGGCGGGGCCAACGACGTCCTCGGACGCGCGGAGGATTCGAGCGGGCGCATCCACGGGGTCTACGAACGGGCGGTCGATGCGGCCGCTTCCCTCATCGTCGATCTCCCCGCGGACGCAGCGGCCGGGGTCGCCACGGGGCTGGTGACCCGCCTCGGCGCCGACGGGTACGGCTTCGTGGAGACCCTGATGCACGACCTGATCCCGCGGCTGCCGGAGGCAGCCCTGCCCCCCCTCGACGCGGCCCTCGCGGACGCCACGCCCCCGGCCGCAGAAGGCCGGACCGGCGGCGAGAAGGCGTGGGCGTCTCAGCTCGCCCGCAGCCGCCTCGTGCGCATGCGCCAAGCCCTCGCCGACCGGGCCGGCGACGTCGATGCCTTCATCGCCTTCGAGCAGGCGGTGTCGCCCGAACAGCCGGACCGGGTGCGGATCGCCGAGCGTCTGCTGGCGGCGGGCCGGGCCCCGGAGGCCCTGGACTGGATTCGCCGTCCGCAGAAGCGGGAACCGGTGGTGGTCACCCGGGAGGCACTGCTCACCGGGCATTTCGACCCCGATGCCCCGGAACGCGCGCGACAGGCCGTGGAGATCCGCATCCTGGACAGCCTCGGCCAGACGCAGGCCGCGCAGGCCCTGCGCTGGGAGGCCTTCGGGCGCAACCTCGACCCCGCGATGCTGCGGACCTATCTCGCCAAGCTGCCCGACTTCGAGGACGACGCGGCGCTGGATCGGGCCTTCGATCATGCGGTGGCTCATCCGGACCGGTACCGGGCGCTCGCCTTCCTCACGCACTGGCCGAATTCGACCCGCGCCGCTCGCCTGGTGATGGCCCATCGCGGCAGCTGGGACGGGAGCCGCTACGAGATCCTGGCGCCCGCCGCCGAGGCCCTGGAGCGGACGCAGCCGGAGGCGGCGGCCGAGCTCTACCGCCTGCTCATCGATTCCATCCTCGAGCACGGCCGCAGCGCCGCCTACGGCCACGCGGCCCGCTACCTCGAGGCCCTCGACGGGCTGACGGAGGATCCGGAGGCCTATCGCGGCACGCTGCGCCGGCTTCACGGGCGCAAGGCCGCGTTCTGGTCCCAGGTCCGGGACTGAGGGCCGGGCCTGCTCAGTCCTGCTCGATCGGGTCGATCTTGTCCGGATAGAACGCGAGATGCCCGGCGATGGCGGCCACCGCCGGATAGGGTGCCTCGTAGCTCCAGACCGCGTCTGGCCGGGAGGCGTCCGGCGTCGTCAGCGTGAAGTAGCGGGCGTCACCCTTGTAGGGGCAATGGCTGTGGCGGACGCTCGGGGTGAAGTGCGCCCATCGGGCATCGGCCCGCGGAATGTAGAAGACCGGCGGATAGTTCGCCTCGGTGAGCACGAGGGCGGACTCGGTCTCCGCGATGAGCGTCCCCGCGAGCCGGAGACGCAACTTCCCCGGATGCGGCGCGACGGTGATCGGATGGTCGGGTCCGGGCTCTCTCATGATTCCTGTCCCTCGGTCTTGCGTTCGGTGGTGCCCAGGGCCTCGGCGAGGCGCGTCTGGGCGGTGCCCGGCTTCAGGGGCTTCTGCTGGCTCTCGTGCGGGGCCCAGCCGGAAAGCCACAGGATCTCGAAGCTGGCACGCAGGCGCCCGTCCGGATCGGCGAAGCGCTCGGCGTAGAGCGCGGCGGCCCGCAGAAGCGTGTCGCGGCGCAGGGGGGTCCGGCGGCGGTCGACCAGGACGTTGGTCAGCCCCATGGCACGCAGGTCGTGCATGAGCGCGATCGGATCGCGGTAGCGCACCGTGACGGTCTCGACGTCGGTGACCGGCAGGGCGAAACCGGCCCGCTGAAGCAGGCTGCCCATCTCGCGGACCTCGGCGAAGGGGGCCACGCGCGGGCTGACGCCGCCCTCCACCTCGCTCTCCGCCTGCCCAAACACCTGGCGCAGCTCGGTCAGGGTCCGGCCGCCGAGGAGGCAGCCGATGAACAGCCCGTCGGGGCGCAGAGCCCGGCGCAACTGCGCCAGGGCACCCGGCAGGTCGTTGACGTGCTGCAGGGCGAGGAGCGAGACGGCGAGGTCGAACCGGGCGGGGGCCAGCGGCAGGGCTTCGGGGTCGGCCAGCACCGCGCCGGCCTCCGCCCGGGGTGCCAGACGGGTGACGTGCCCGACCCGGCCGGAGGCGCGCAGGCGCTCGGCGGCGAGGGACGCGGGGGTGCCGAGGTCGACGGCCTCCGTGAAGGTCCGCAGCACCGCGCCGAGGCGGTCGTCGAGATCGTCGACGACCCGGCGCAGCAGGAAGTCGGCATAGCCGGCCCGGTGGGCACGGGCGAGGCGGCGGCGGGCGAGGCCCGTATCGAACAGCGGAGGCGCGGTCATCACGATCTAGATGGAGCGCCGACGGCGCGGGCGCCAGCCGCTACCGGGACGGAACGTCTCTCCGTCCCTCGCTGTTGAGGCCCAGCGATTCGACGACGAATCGAGGAGATCAGACGCCATGAAGTCCATCCTGTTCGGCGCGGCCCTCACCCTCACGGGCATCAGCCTTGCCACCACCGGAGCCGAGGCCAAGGGTTGCATCAAGGGCGCCCTCGTGGGCGGCGTCGCCGGCCACGTGGCGGGTCATGGCGTCCTCGGCGCCGCGGCCGGCTGCGCCGTCGGCCGCCACCAGGCCAACAAGCGCGACCGCGAGCAGAACCCGGCCCAGCCGCAGCCGCAGACCCGCTGAGAACAACCAGGGGTCGCATCCGCTTGGTGCGGGTGGTAGGATGGCCGTCATGGCTCCTGCCGCCCGCGCCGTCACCACGGGATTGCGGGCCGCCCTCCGCGGCGGCCTCGCCCTCGTCTATCCGCCGACCTGCCCCGGCTGCGGCGGCGCCATTGCCGACCCGCACGCCCTCTGCGCCTGCTGCTGGTCGGGGCTGCGCCTGATCGCGCCGCCTTGCTGCGATCGCTTCGGGACCCCCTTCGCCGTCGATCACGGAACCGGCGCCCTGCTGTCCCCCCGCGCGATCGCCGATCCCCCGGTCTTCGCACAGGCGCGGGCGGTGGCGCTCTACGAGGGCGTCGCCCGCGACCTCGTGCACCGGCTGAAATATGAGGACCGCCTGGACCTCGGCCCCGTCCTCGCCGGGATGATGGCGGGGGCCGGCGCGGCGCTCCTCGCCCGCGCGGATTGCCTCGTGCCGGTGCCGCTCCACCGCTGGCGCCTGTGGCGCCGCCGCTTCAATCAGGCCGCGCTCCTGGCGCGCCGGATCGGCCGGATCGCCGGGCGGCCTTTCGAGCCGGGCGCCCTCGCGCGCGTGAAGGCGACGCGCCCGCAGGTCGGCTTGAGCCGGGTGGCCCGGGCGACGAACCTCCAGGGCGCCTTCCAGGTGCCGGAGTCGATACGCCCCCGGCTTCAGGGGCGGCGCATTCTCCTGATCGACGACGTGATGACCACCGGCGCGACGGCCAACGCCGCCGCGCGGGTGCTCCTGCGCGGCGGCGCGGCGGCGGTGGATGTCCTGACCTTCGCGCTGGTGGCGGAGGAGATCGGCTGAGGGGCGCGGTTCAGGCCGTCAGCGGGCCGAGACGGCCGGCCTCGGCGGGCTCCGGCGTGCCCGGCGTCAGCACCTTGCCGCGCGGGCCGACCCAGGTGCCGACCCATTTGCGCTGCCACACCAACAGGCAGACCAGCACGAGCGCGGCGAAGACGGCGTAGCCGACGAAGCCGAGGGCGAAGGAGCCGGTATACTGCTTCGACAGGCCCATCACGTTGGGCAGGATGGCGCCGCCGAGGGCTCCGACCTCGCCGATCATTGAGCCGGCCACCGCCGTGTTGGCGGGCCAGCGCAGGGGCACGAGCTGGAACAGGGCGCCGTTGCCGGCCCCGAGGGCGGCGAAGCACAGCATGAACAGGGCCGTGGTCAGCGCCAGGGAGGGCGACGCGGTCAGGAGCAGGAACGAGCCCACCGCGGCGATCAGCACGACGGACAGCACCAGGATGCCCCCGAGGCGGTCGGCGAAGTAGCCGCCGGCGACGCGGATGCCGGATCCCATCAGCGCCGCCAGCATGGTCAACCGGCCGGCCTCGACCTTGGTCACGGCGAACTGCTCGTAGAAGAAGGTCGGCAGGAAGTTCGACAGGCCGATGAAGCCGCCGAAGGTGATGATGTAGATCAGGTTGAAGGCCCAGCCGTCCTTCTGGAACAGGCAGGAGACGTGCTCCCGGAAGGACTGGTGCTCGGCGTCCGGCGGCTCCTTGGCGAAGACGATCATGACGATGAGCGGGATCGCCATGGCGCAGCCGGCGAAGCCGTAGACGGTCTGCCAGCCATAGGCCTGGGCCAGGGGCGGCGCGAACAGCACGGCCAGCACGGTGCCGGAATTGCCCGCCCCGGCGATGCCCATGGCGAGGCCCTTGTGCTCCTTGGGGAACCAGCCCGAGCCGAGGGACAGGGCGACGCCGAAGGAGGCCCCGGCGATGCCGAGGAGCACGCCCATGGCGAGCACCTCGTCGTAGGTGTTCACGTAGAAGAAGCCGAAGGCCATCGCGAACATGATCACCGTCATCTCGGTGATGGCGGCGTTCTTGCGGCCGATATATTGGGCCAGCACCCCGAGCGGGAAGCGCATGATCGCACCGGCCAGGATCGGCAGCGAGATCATGAATCCGGTCTGGGCCGGGGTCAGCTTGTAGGTCTCGGTGATGAACGGACCCATGGCGCCGTTGAGCACCCAGATCGCGAAGCAGAAATCGAAGTAGAGGAAGGCGGCAAACAGGGTCGGAGGATGACCGGATTTCATCACGGTCTTGAAGCTGGCCATGGAGTGCGTCTCGAGGTTCGCGGCCGCAGGGCGGCCGCTCATGCCAAGGGATCCGGACTCACGCCGTCCGCATGCGGAGCGCCTTTGCTCCGCGCGTCGCCGACCGGCGACGGATCGAGCCAAGCACCGAACGTGCCAGTTTTTCGGAATGCCGTTCCTCGCCACGCTGACCCGATGCGCAGGCCTTCGCCTGCGGCGGTCCACGGCGCCGGATTGCCGCGCGAGACGGCACTGCCCAGGAAATGTCCAGGGTCGAGGCGCAGGCATGCGGCGACTCATACGAAAGTCGTTCGATCCCTTCCGGAGGGCGGATCCGGGCTTGGCTCGAGCGCCGCGCAGGCGTGCCGATCCGGGGACCGCTTCGATCGAGCGCAGCCCGTCTCAGCCGTCGGCCTGGAAGGCCGCCAGGGGCGCGGCGATGGCGCAGGTGACGCCGTCGGCGGGGAAATCGAGGGCGATGGTGCCGCCGACCTGGCCGGCGAGCCCACGCTCGATGAAGCGCGAGCCGAACCCCTTGCGGGTCGGCCGCGTCACCGGGGGGCCGCCGATCTCGGCCCAGGAGAAGGCGAGGGTCGGCTCGCCGGCCTCGTCGCGGACCTCCCAGCGGATCGCCACGTGGCCATCCTCATCCGAGAGCGCCCCGTACTTGGCCGCGTTGGTGGCGAGCTCGTGCAGCATCAGCGCCAGGGACAGGGCCGGCTTGGCACCGATCTCCAGGTCCGGCCCGTCGAGGCGGAAACGGCCCGCGCGATCCTCGTGCAGCTTCAAAGCGCCACGCACCACCGGGCCGATCAGGGTGCTGCCGAGGGCGCCGCCCATCAACAGGTCATGGGCTTGGCCCAGGGCGATGAGGCGGCCGGCGAGCACCTCCTTGGCCGTGTCCACATCGATGGCGCTGCGCATGGTCTGGGTCGCGATCGACTGCACCATCGCCAGCAGGTTCTTCATCCGATGGCTGAGTTCGCGGTTGACCAGCTCCTGCTGCTCCTCGGCCCGCAGGCGGGCCACGGCGGCGCGGGTGCGGTCGACCACGTTGCGCACGAAATCGAGGATGTCCGGCGTCCAGTCCCGCCGCTTCGAATCGTGCAGGCAGAACACCGCCACGAGCTGCCCGCGCTCCATCAGCGGCAGGTTGATGACGGTGCGCACGTCGAGGGCGCGGAAAGCCTCGAATCGGTCGGCGGTGCGGGGGTCGGTCTCCACGTCCGCGATGACGACGTCGCGCCCCTGGCGCAGCTCCGACAGGTAGGAGCCGTAATCGGCGTAGCGGTGGCGTCCGACGAGGGTGCTCGCCCCCGGCACGGTCCAGTCCCGGATGATGTCGAGATAGACGCCCGAATCGTCCAGGACACCGTAGGCGGCGCGGGTCAAGCCGAGGGTCCGACCCGCGATCTCGGCGGCCACGAACGCGATTTCGCCGGGATCCTGCAACTCCCGCAGGCGCTCACCGAGCTCGACCAGGGCCGCCTGACGCTCCTCGGCGCGCTTGCGCTCGGTGATGTCCACCGACGCCCCCGGAAACCGCAGCGGCGTCCCGTCGGCGGCGCGCACGAGGCTTCCGCGGGCGATCACCCAGCGATGGGAGCCATCCGGCTGGAGGATCCGATACTCGCAGGCGAATTCCTTGGCCCCCGCGAAGAGGCGGTCGAGCTCCTCCTGGAATCGCGGCAGGTCGTCCGGGTGGAAGTTCCGGATGTAGTCCGCCAGGGGCGCGCCCAGGGCGGCGCGCTCCGGATCCACGGTGTAGATCCGCGCGAAGTTCGGATCGGCATAGACCACGTCGTCGCGCAGGTCCCAGTCCCAGGTGCCGATCATGCCGGACGCGTTGAGGGCGAGGCTCAGGCGCTCCTCGCTCCGGCGCAGCCGGGCATTGGCCGTTTTCCGTTCGGTGATGTCCGTCAGGGTCAGGACGGCGCCCTGCACCACCCCGTCCTCGACGATGGGGGCGTTGCTGGTGATGACGTCGATGGGTGATCCGTCCTGACGGAAGAACGTCGCCTCGCGGTCGCGCAGGGCGACGCCGCTGCGCAGGGAGCGGACGACCTCGCAGTCCTCGCGCGGGAACGGCCGCCCGTCGGGATGGTGGTGATGGGCCGTGTCGTGGAGGTTGCGGCCGATCAGGCTGCCGCGGGGCCAGCCGAGCATCGCCTCGGCGGCCGGATTGGCGAAAATGACGACGTCGTCCTCGTTCAGGCGGAACACCGCCTCGCTGAGGTGATCGGTGACGGTCTGCAGGAGGGCCGTCTGCTTGCGCAGGGCCTCGTCCGCCTGGCGCTGGGCCGTGCGGTCGCGCAGGATCTTGAGATAGCCGACCTGCCGGTCCGCCTCATCCATGAGGGGCATCATCTCGCCCATGCCCCAGAAGCGCGAGCCGTCCTTGCGCATGTGCCAGCGCTCGTCGTTGGCCCGGCCGAGATCGCGGGCGACGCGCATCTCGTGATCGGGTATTCCGCGCGTCCGGTCCTCCGGCGTGAAGAAGAAGTCGGCGGGCTGGCCCAGAATCTCGGCCTCGCTCCAGCCGAGGACGCATTCGGCGCCTGGATTCCAGCTCGTGACACGGCCGGCGAGATCCAGGGTGACGATGCCGTAATCGATGGCGCTCCCGATGATCGCCGCATTGTGTCGGTCGCTCGCGCGGCGCTCCTTCAGGGCGCGCCGCAGGTTGAGCTCGGTCATCACCTGGCCGGCGAGGGTGCGCAGGATGAAGCCCTGCGCCTCGGAGAGCTCGCGCGGCCGCGTGTCGAGGACGCAGAGGGTCCCCAGGGCCGTCCCCTCCGGCGTGCGCAGGGGCATGCCGGCGTAGAACCGGACGTGCGGTTCGCCGGTGACGAGGGGATTTTCCGCGGTGCGCGAATCCCGCGTCGTGTCGGGGATGACGAAGAGCCCGTCCTGCCGCACCGCGTGGGCGCAGATCGACTCCGTGAGCGCGGTCTCGGGGCGCGCGAAGCCGACCCGGGCCTTGAACCATTGGCGATCGGTATCCACCAGGGAGACCAGGGAGACCGGCATCTCCAGCAGACGGGATGCGAGCGTCACGATGTCCTCGAACGCGTCCTCGGGCGCGGTATCCAGGATGTCGTAGCGCGCCAGAGCTTCGGGCCCCGTCTCGGGCGCATCGCCGGTCCTACTCAATCGTCCCTCCGGCCACGCTCCCCCCGATGCCCTTCGGCTCGGACGATCCTGCACCCTTGATCCTCGCAAAGGACCGACGGCGGTCGATCCGACGCGTGCCCCGCAAGCTTTAGCGAAGCGCGGGCGATTGTCCTACGTTCAACCGCCGGCGGATCATCAATTTCGCGCAAATGAATTTTGCACGGATGCATTCGGGTGGTGCGCGGGACGCCTTACCGGCAGACCGTGATGCTGCGCACCACCCAGCCCTCGTCGGCCTGCCAGAGCTTGCGCCGGGTGCGCTGGCAGGTGGGGTTCTCCGGCTCGCTGGAGGTCCAACTCGTCACCGGAGCGGCGGGCTCCGCGACGCGCGCGGTTCGGCTGCGGCCCGCCTGCCCGTCCGTGGGCACGAGGAAGACGAGCAGGAGGACCGCGAGCGCCGCAGGGCGCGCGCGGTGACGGGGACGCGGGGGGACCGGCACGGGTCGCGTTCCATGTATTCGAGAGAGGGCTTGGCGGAGGACCACCTATGTCGGCACGACGCGGCACATTGCAATCGATCGCCCATCCCGGCCGGGGGCTGATCACCGCTTTTTCATAGACATGGTGAAAGCACGATGCCGGCGTATTCGCGCGGGTCTTCGGAAGGTTTTCCGGATGGTTTCCAGACCCTATGATTGTGCCCGCACTGCATCGCCCCCGAACTTTGGTGCCCCTGCAGGGCTGCCCGTCGTTCAGATGACGTGACGGCTCTGCGTCGACTTGCTAGGCCCGGGCTCGAACGACCCATCTCCGACGACTTCCCGAGCAACGTCCATGCCTCAGACGACCCGCCGCACGCTTCTCACCGGGGCGACGACGAGCCTCGCGCTTCTCACGCCCGTCGGGTCCGCCCTCGCGCAGGGGCGCGGCCTCTTCGGCGGCGCCATCGATGGGAATGGCCCCTACGACGATGAGCGCCTCTATCGCGACGAGGAGGGACGGCTCTACCGTCGCCGGGGCGGCCAGTACGTGCCCTATTCGGAGCGTGGATCGGACCGCGGGTTCGAACCGGCGCGCAGCCAGCGCGGCCGCGCCGTGGCGGACGATCCGGATGCGGATCTCTACGCCCCGCGGCAGGTGCCGCCCGCCTCGGTGCAGCAGGCCGCTCCGGCCAAGCCCGTCGACGATGGTCCCATCGACTTCAACCGCGCCTACGCAGCGGTCACCGACGAGCCCTTCCCCGTCTATGCCTTCAACTGGCGCAAGGCGAACCCGTCCTTCCTGCGCCAGGAGGTCGCCTATACGGGTTCGGAAACCCCGGGCACGATCGTGGTCGACCCGCGGGCCCATCACCTCTTCCTCGTCCAGCCCAATGGCCGGGCGCGTCGCTACGGCGTGGGCGTCGGCAAGCAGGGCTTCTCGTGGGCCGGCGCCTCGACGGTGAACTCCAAGCAGATGTGGCCGGACTGGTATCCGCCCAAGGAGATGATCGCCCGCACGCCGAAGCTGGCGCGCTCCGTCTCCCAGCTCCAGAGCGGTCTCGGCGTGCCCGGCGGTGCGCACAATCCCCTCGGGGCCCGGGCCCATTACCTGTGGCAGGGCAACAAGGACACGCTCTACCGCATTCACGGGACGCTGGAGCCGGAGTCGATCGGCAAGAGCGTGTCGTCGGGTTGCATCCGGATGATCAACCAGGACGTCATCGATCTCTACGGCCGCGTCGAGATCGGCTCACGCGTGGTGGTGCTGAGCTGACGGAAAACGGCCTCCCCCTCACGTCGTGAAGGGGAGGCCGCGGCCTGCATATTCGCCCTGACGGTGCGGGCTCCGCGCCGGGCGCGGAGGCGGGCCGCTCAGGCCTCGGTGATCTCGCCTTCGCGCACCGCGCGCTCGCTGCTCCCGGACTTGATCCGGTAGAACGGCTCGCCGGTCTGATCCTCGGGGACGAGGCGGACGATCTCGAAGACGTCGGAGATATCGCTCTTCGGGGCGGTGTAGCCGATCTGGGCGCGACGCACGCGCTGGCCGATCTTGAACTTGTGGGACATGGCGCTTGTCTCCTCAGTGGAGGTTCGGCGGACTGACGTCGCGCCTGAGGTGGGCCCGCCCGTCGCGGCGGCCCCGGTGATGCGGTCTCGTCCCGAGGGACGGAACCGTCGGGCGGATCCGCGCCGAATCCGCCGTGGGGTCGCGGGATCGAACGATCCCGGCGACGGAAACCGTCAGCGGCGCGCCTTGGCCTTGCGGGCGGCGTAGCGCGCATCGCGCTGAGCCTTCTGCTCCAGGCGTGCGGCAGCGGCCTGCGCCACCTTCTCCTCGGCGGCGCGAATTTCCTCGGCGGCCTGACGCTCGCGCTCGGCCTCGGCCTCCGCGGCGCGCTGCGCCTCGGCCTCGAGCCGGGCCTGCTCGCGGGCCGCGACGCGAATCTCGCGCTCCCGGGCGATCTGAGCCCGCTCGGCCTTGCGGGCGACCACGACCGGATCATCCGCGGCCGGGCGGTCACGGAAGCGGGCCAGCGCCGCGGCACGGGCTTCGGTCGCGGCCTTGAGGCGGTCGGTCATCGAGTTCGGGTTGAATTGGCTCACACAGGATCCTGTCATGCGGGAGGCCGCCGACGGCGCGCTCCCCTGGAATCGGGTCTCAGAACACAAGCAAGCCGCCTCCCATCCGGGAAGCGGCTCTCGAAACAGGTTGGGCTCCACACGGGAGCCCGCCGTGATCAAACGGTCTGGAGGCTGCCGGCGGACTGCTTGCCGCTGCGCTTGTCGGTTTCCATCTCGTAGGAGACCTTCTGGCCTTCCGCGAGGCCGCGCATGCCGGCGCGCTCGACGGCCGAGATGTGCACGAACACGTCGCTTCCGCCGTTATCCGGCTGGATGAAACCGAAACCCTTTGTCTCGTTGAACCACTTAACAGTACCGACAGCCATCGTATTCCTTCGCCCTTGCGGGCTTCATCTACCGGAGGTCCACGCGATCATGCGCGGCCGTCTCCGTCATCAGTTCAAGACAGAGTTCTCTGGCACACGATTTCATAACGAAACCGCGCCATCGAGGTTCAGCCGTTGAATTGATGGCTAATCTCTACGCGCTTCGCGGCCGATTAGCAAATCGAATTTCAAATCCCGCGGTACGGGACGCAAATTCCGCGGCCGAAATATCTGTGCCGGCCGGGTGTATCTCTCGCTTTCTTCGCGGAATATCCCCTCGAGATTCTGGTCCCGGGGCATCGTTCGCATGGGGTCCGTGGGGTCCAGATCCGTGGGCGCGGGTCGTGCCGACCGCAGCGCCTCCGGCAGGGCCGCGGCCCGCCGTAGGATCCGGTCGCCGGGGCGGAACCAGATGACGCCATTCCTATTAACGACATCGATCCCGCGCCCAACAGTCGTGACCCGGCCTTGCACGCTTCGCCATCCGTCCAACACCCTCCAGACGGGACTTTCCCACTCCGGAGCGTGCAGTTCTCAAGCGGCGATCACCCTCAGGAAGACGCCGCTCAGATCTATCAATTGATGTTTGCCAGCTCTGCGCTGGTGACGCCCCTGGCGACGCCCTTCCACGTGGAAATCACCAGTTTCTGGTCGGAACACCTGCGGTTTCATTTCATGGACGGCGTTCCGTTCCTCTTTCACCGGACGGCGCAGAAGCTCGGCTTCGATGGCCTCGACGCGATCGTTCTCCAACATGTCGAGACCGGCGACATCGTCGCCAACTTCGATGGCCGTGACGTGCGGACCGGGGCCGGGTCCGTCTACGCCATCGACTTCTCCCGGCCCGTGCTCATCCGCGACGCTCCGGACATCCCTCGGCAACGCCGCAATTTCGTCGGTATGCCGCGCGCCTTCGCCCGCCGCTGGTTCGGCCCCCTGGATGCGATCCACGGCCTCGTCATTCCGCCGGACATCGCCGCGCCCTACACCGCCCATCTCCTGCGCTTGCGCGACCGCCTGCCGCACTGGACCGCCCTCGACGCCGAGGCCGTCGCCCAGACCGCGACTCTGATGGCCCAGGCCATCACCGCCGCCCTGGGTCACGGCACGTCCCTCAGCGATCCGGCGCGGCTGCACCAGAAGGCCCGTCTCTATATCGAGGCGAATCTGGGCAATCCCGACCTGAGCGCCGCGGAGGTCGCGCGCAGCATCGGCGCCTCGCGCTCCAGGCTCTTCGCGATGTTCCAGCCCGTCGGCGGCGTCGAGTGCTTCATCCGCTCCGCCCGGCTGGAGCGCATCAAGGCGGCGCTCAGCGCGCCGGCGCAACCGCACCCCATCGCCGTGCTCGCCGAGGCGGTTGGGTTTCGCAGCTCGGCCCAGCTCAGCCGGCTTTTCCGGCAGCATTACGGGATGACGCCGTCGCAGTTCAGCGCCAGGGCCGATCCCGGCGGCGTCCGGCGGATCAGCGAGCGGGCGTGAAGCGGATCGGCGGACGCGCTACAAGGCGAGGGCGACCTTGACCACGGCGCCATCCTCCGTGTCGGGCCGGACCGTGAAGCCGAGCTGGCGACAGACCGCGAGCATGGGTCGGTTCTCGCGCAGGACCGTCCCCTCGACCCGGGAGAGCCCCTCAACCCGGGCCCAGTCGATCATCAGGCTCATCAGGGCGTGGCCGAGGCCTGTTCCCTTCCGGTCGCCGTGGATCAGGATGGCGTATTCGCCGCTCTCATGGTTGGCATCGGCGTGGAGACGGACGGCGCCGAGCATCATTCCGGTGGCCGCGTCGATCGCCACGAAGGCGATGGCGCGGGCGTAGTCGAGCTGCGTGAGCTTGGCGAGGAAGGCGTGGTTGAAGTCCCGCACCGGTGCGAAAAAGCGCAGGCGCAGGTCCTCGGCGCTGACCGACTGGAAGAAGGTGAGGAACAGCGCCTCGTCCTCCGGCCGCACCGGCCTTACCGTGACGGTCTCGCCCCGGAGGTGGAGGGTGCGCTCCCACTCCACCGGATAGGGTCGGATCGCGAAGCGCGGATGGTAGGCGCCCCGGGCGCGGCGGCCGGCCGCGGTCTCGGCCGCCACCATCACGCGGGCATCGAGGGCGAGGGCGCCGGTCTCATCGGCGAGGAGCGGATTGATGTCGAGCTCGCGTACCTCGGGACAGTCGGCCGCCAGTTGAGCCAGCTTCACCAGGACCAGCGCCACCGCGTGGCGGTTCACCGCCGGCACGTCGCGATAGGCGGCGAGACGCCGGGCGACGCGGGTCCGGTCGATCAGCTCCGAGGCGAGGCGCAGGTCGAGGGGGGGCAGGCCGAGGGCCCGGTCGTCGATGACCTCCACCGCCGTGCCGCCCCGCCCGAACACCACCACCGGCCCGAAGGTCGGGTCCTCGGCGAGCCCGGCGATCAGCTCGCGCTGCTTGCCGCGCCGGATCATCGGCTGGACCGCGAAACCGGTGATCCGCGCCTCCGGCGCCAGCCGCCGGGCCCGGGCGAGGATGTCGGCGGCGGCCGCCCGCACGTCGGCCTCGCTGGTGAGATCGAGGCGCACGCCGCCGACGTCGGACTTGTGCACGATGTCGGGCGAGACGACCTTGAGCGCCACGGCGCCGCCCTGCGCGATGATGGGCCATGCGGCCGTCGCGGCCGCATCGATGTCGGGCGCCAGCGCCAGCGGCACACTGTCGATGCGGTAGGCGGCGAGGAGGTCGGCCACGGCGACGGGGTCGAGCCAGGTCTGCCCCTGGGCCACGGCGCGTGCGACGACGGCGCGGGCCGCCTCGACGTCCGGCGAGAAGTCGCGCGGCAGCGAATCCGGCGTGCGCATCAGGTCGTCCTGCGCCTCGCGATAGCGCACGAGGTGCAGGAAACCCTCGACGGCGGCGTCCTCGGTGGAGAAGCGTGGAATGCCCGCGGCGGCGAGGCGTCCGACCGCCTCGGCCTCCTCACCGATCGTCACGGCGAAGACCGGCTTCTTGCGTGCGCCGTTCCGACGGATCCGGGTCACGGTGTCGGCGATCGCTCCGGCGACCTCCGTGCCGTCCGAGCGGGCCGTGGGCACGTGGACGGCGAGCACCGCGTCGTTGCCCGGATCCGCCAGCAGCGGCGCAAGGGCGTCGGCATAGGCCTCCGGTCCGGCGGCGACGCCGAGATCGACGGGATTGCCGAGCGTCCCGGCCGCCGCCAGGGTGCCGCCGCGATCCGCGAGCCGGTCGGCCGCCAGGGCGCCGATCCCGCGTCCGTTGCCCAGGATCGCGAGGCGATGCCCCGGGAAGGGACGCTGGCGCCCGAGCGTCTCCACCGCGGAGAACATCGCATCCAGGCTCTCCACCGCGAGCAGTCCGGCGCGGCGGAAGGCCGCCTCGTAGACGGTGTCGGGCCGGGCGAGCGCGCCCGTATGGGTTGCGGCGTGCCGGGCCGGAGCCCGGTGGCGCCCCGCTCGGAGCACCACGACCGGCTTGGCGCGCGCGGCCGCCCGCGCCGCCGACATGAACTTGCGCGCATCCACGACCGCATCGAGGGAAAGCAGGATCGCCCGGGTGCGGATGTCGGCCGCGAAGTGGTCGAGGCAATCCGCGACGTCGATATCGCAGGCGATGCCGAGGGACAGCACCGCCGAGAAGCCCACGTCCCGGCGGGCCGCCCATTCGACGATGCCGGCGGCGACGGTGCCCGACTGCGAGACCAGCGCCAGGTCGCCGGCCTTGGGGGGCCGGGCCAGGAGACTCGCATCGAGGTGGGCGCCGGGAACGGAGAGGCCGATGCTGCCGGGCCCGAGGAGGCGCAGGCCGTGGCGGCGCGCCTCCGCCCGAGCCGCCTCGCAGACCGCATCGCCGACATCCGGCGTCAGGATGACGGCACCGGCCGCGCCGCGCAGCCCGGCCTCCGCGATCTGCTCAGGAATCGCTTCGGCCGGGGTCGCCAGGATGACGAGGTCCGGCGCAACGGGAAGGTCGGCGAAGCGTGGAATCTGACCGGCGGCCGCATCGGAGCCGAGGCAATGGATCGGCCCCGGAAAGCCGCCGCGACGGAGATTGGCCAGGGCCGCCTCGGCCAGCCCATCCGGCCCGGCATCGAGACCGACCAGGGCGATCGCGCGCGGGGCGACCAACGCCTCGAAGCGGTACGTACTCATCGGCCGACCTGCCTCTGCTCGGGTGACGGGGCGGTCGCTCCTGAACCGTCCCGGCAGCAGGAGCGTCGCCGGCTTGGTAACCGGGTCGGATCGCGAACGCGTCCGGCAGGCGGTGTTATAGACCGCCTGCGCCCGACCGGTAGGGCGTTCGCGTCCGGAGACCCGCATGCCGTCCCAGCCTCACTCTCCCGCCACCGAATCGACGGACGGAGCGATCCGTGCCGACATCGTCGCCGCGATGCGCGACCTTCTCACGCTCGGTCTGAGCCAGGGCACTTCCGGCAACGTGTCGGTGCGGGCGGGCGACGGCTTCCTCGTCACGCCGTCCGGCATTCCGGCCGAGACGCTGCGGCCGGAGGATCTCGTGGCGATGCGGTTCGACGGCGGTTTCGCGCACCCGCTCGCCCCCTCCTCCGAGTGGCGCTTCCACCGCGACATCCTCGCGGCACGTCCGGAGGTGAACGCGGTGGTCCACGCGCATCCGACCCACTGCACCGCCTTCGCGATCTGCGGGCAGGACATTCCGGCGGTGCACTACATGATCGCGGCGGCCGGCGGACCGACCGTGCGCTGTGCCCCCTACGCGCCCTACGGCACCGAAGCCCTGTCGGCGGCGGCCCTCAACGCCCTGGAGGGACGGATGGCCTGCCTCCTGGCCAATCACGGCATGATTGCCGTCGGAACCGATCTTCGAAAGGCCCTCTGGCTCGCGGTGGAGGTGGAAGCGCTCTGCCGCCAATATGCGGTGGCGCTTCAGGTCGGAAATCCCGTGGTGCTGCCAGACGACGAGATCTGGAGAACGGTGGAACGGTTCAAATCTTACGGTCCGCGCAGCCGAACGGACGGGTGATCAGGTCTCGCACGGCCCGGGACAGGTGTCGAAATCGTCCGTTCCGGACCTTTCCGCGCGGACCTGCGTAAATTTTTACGCAGGTCCGCGCGTGGCCGCGGATAAAAACACGCGGCCTCCACAGTCTGTACGAGCCGGTTCGCGTCTAGATTTTGTATTCAAGAGCCATTTTAGCGCTCCGGCCGACTCTGCCGGTAATCGGCCCTAGAGGTCCGCTTTAGCTCAAATTTCGATGCAGACCTGGTCTGTAAGAGATCATATTTCCTCCCGTAGAAAATATTTTTCCGGTTCCCCGATCTGAACCGTGAGGCATTAGGGCACCCTGTCGCCCAGTCCGTGCAGGAACAGGCAAAATCGCGCAAATTTAGTCCAGTTCGTCGGAATGGCAGTGGTTGCTGGTCTATTCCAGTTCACCAGACATCGACCGGATGCGACCTATACGAGACCTGATGAGGCTCTTGCCTTTTGCTTTGCTTCATCATAGCAAGCAGCAAGTCACAACCATGACGCGGCAGCCAAACCTCCCAACCGGCACGACGCCCTCAGGGTGGGTGGTATTCAGAACGCAACGAGAGATTCAGAATGAGCACCGAGAACGGAATCCTGCCGGACTACATCGAACTCGCAGCCGACATCGTGTCCGCATTCGTGAGCAACAACTCGGTTCCGATCGCTGACCTGCCGGCGCTGATCGGCTCGGTGCACGCCACCCTGAGCAAGCTCAACCAGGTCGGGACCGAGGAGAAGGCGGAGCCTCTGACTCCGGCCGTGTCCATCAAGCGCTCGATCACGCCGGACTACGTCGTCTGCCTCGAGGATGGAAAGAAGTTCAAGTCTCTCAAGCGTCACCTGCGGACGCGCTACGAGATGACGCCCGAGCAGTATCGCACCAAGTGGAACCTCCCGAGCGACTATCCGATGGTCGCCCCGAACTACGCGGCCGCCCGTTCGGAGCTGGCCAAGAACATGGGTCTCGGCCAGCAGCGTCGGAAGCAGGAGAGCGTGGCCGTCGAGACCGAGGCCAAGGCGGAGTCGGCTCCGCGCGGGCGTCGGCCCAAGGTGGCGGCTCAGGCCTGACGCCAGGACGCGCAGGCTTGGCGCCGGATCGCGATTGACGCCGGAGGGATGACGAACGAGGCCGAGGCGCATCGCCTCGGCCTCGTTCGTCTTGTCCACAGTTTGTCGACTGCTCCTGCACTGATCTTGGCAGATCCGGTGAAACGACGCGTTTTACAGATCGGGTCGGTATTCGAACCGGCACGATGCCGCGGGAAGGTCGATCCGGCGCGCTAACCCGCAAGATCTCCGGGCATCCGGAGCACTTTCTCCCCTCCGCGACCCGGACGGCGTTAGAGAACGCGCAACCCTCCGCTGCCACGGTCGGGTCCACCGCGGTCGAGGGTCGAACGATCCCGGCCCTCTTCCGGTTGGGACCACCACATGTCGGGTCGATCGCAGCTCGTGGCGCGCCTGTTCTGGACGTCCGTGCTCGGAGGGGGCTGCGCCCTCTGGTTCGGGCAGCCCGGCGCCATCGGAGCCGGACTGGCATGGGCCGGTGTCGTCCTTCACCATCTCGACCGGCCGCGGCGCCTGCGCCGGCTGATCCGGAGGATCGCACGCCCCCATGCGCCGACCCTGGCCCTGCGGCGGCGACAGGAATGCTTCGTCGATGCCTACGGCAACCTGATCAGCGACGGCTGGGAGCGCGAGCGAACCTACTTCGCCGAGCGCACGGTGGTGCCGCAGTTGGAGGCCCGTGGCCGCGGCGACGAGATCGACGGAGCCTGGGACGACATCCTCGCCATCATCGAACGGGTGGCGGATGGAGTGCAATTGCCGGACGAGAGCGAGGCGCCCGAGGAGGGCATCGCCTACGAGCGTTACTGCGCGGGACGTCTGCGCGAGGCAGGCTGGAACGCGCGCGCCACCCAGGCCAGCGGCGATCAGGGCGCAGACATCGTCGCGGAGCAGGCCGGGACGCGTCTCGTGGTCCAGTGCAAGCGCTACGGGCGTCCGGTGGGCAACGGCGCCGTGCAGGAGATCGCTGCGGCGATGCGCTACTGGTCCGCCGACATGGCGGCGGTCGTCTCGAATGCCGGGTTCACCCCAGCGGCGCGCAAGCTCGCCGCCGCCACCGGCGTCCGGCTGCTGCACCACGACGCCCTCGCCGAATTGCAGCCCGCGCCGCCGGTCGCCCCGCCGCCCGGCGCCAAGCGACGCGCGGTTCGTCCCCCGCGATCATCCCTCGCCGAGCGGTAGCCAGCGATGGCTCTGCGCGGCCAGGAGCGCGGTGGCGCCCTCCGGCCCGTCGCTTCCGGCGGCGTAGGGCTCCACCGGCGCATCGGTCCAGGCCTTGAGCAGCGGATCCACCACCGCCCAGGCTGCCTCGATGCTGTCGGCCCGCTGGAACAGGGTCGCGTCGCCGATGAGGCAATCGTAGAGCAGCGTCTCGTAACCGACGCTCGGCGTCTCCCGGAAGAAATCCCCGTAGTCGAAGGCGGCGGTGACCCGGCCGAGATCCAGGCGTGGCCCGGGCCGCTTCGCGTTCATCTCGATGTCCATCCCCTGCTCGGGGTCGATGCGAAAGCGCAGGACGTCGGGGGTTACGGGCGCATCCGGCGTCGCGAAGGGCGAGTGCGCCGGCGGCCGGAAATGAAGGGCGATCTCGGTGACGCGGTCGGTCATCCGCTTGCCGGTGCGCAGGTAGAACGGAACGTCCTTCCAGCGCGGGTTGTCGATGGCGAGCTTCAGGGCGACGTAGGTCTCGGTGTGGGAATCGCGGGCGACGTCGGGCTCATTGCGATAGGCCGGCACCGCGTGCCCGTGCTCCTGACCCGCCCCGTATTGGCCGCGAACCGCCTGCGCGGGCTGGACCGGTTGCACCGCCTGGATGAGCCGGGCTTTCTCGTCGCGGACATCCTCGGCGTCGAGACTCTTGGGCGGCTCCATCGCCACCATGCAAAGCAGCTGGAACAGGTGGTTCGGCACCATGTCGCGCAAGGCGCCCGTGGGCTCGTAGAAGGCGCCGCGCGCCTCGACCCCAATGGTCTCCGCCGCGGTGATCTCAACGTGATCGACGTGGTCGCGATGCCAGACCGGCCCCAGCAGGCCGTTGCCGAAACGGATCGCCAGGATGCTCTGAACCGTCTCCTTTCCGAGGAAGTGGTCGATGCGGAAGAACTGGCTTTCGGTGCCCTGCTCGAGGATGCGTGCGTTCAGGGCGCGGGCCGATGCAAAGTCGCTGCCGAACGGCTTCTCGATGACGACGCGGCGGAAGACGCCCGCCTGCTCCTTCAGCAGGCCCACCTCCCCCAGGGCATCGACGATCGGGCCGAAGAAGCGGGCCGAGACCGCGAGATAGAAGATGACGTTGCCGGACAGCGCCTGAGCGAGGCCCGTGAAGGTCTCGGCGGCGGTGAAGTCCCCTTGGCGGAAGCTGAGGCGTTCGCTGACGAAGCCCCAGACCTTGGGATCGATGTGGTCGGGGTGGAATTCCGACGTCCGGTCCGTGGTGAAGGACTGCATCGTCTCGGAGAGGGCATCGCGCCAACCCTCGTCGGTGTTGGCGTTGTGGTCGACACCGATGATGCGGAACGCCGGGTCGAGCAGGCCGCCGGCCGCGAGGTTGTAGAGCGCCGGCATCAGCAGCCGCTTCGTGAGGTCGCCGGCGGCCCCGAAGATCACCAGCGTGCAGGGGGGGGCCGCCGGAACGGGCTGATGCTCGGGTGTCGCGGCGGGTGCTTTGGCGGGGGGTGTCTGGTCCATGGCCCACGGCCTCCACTCACGGTTGCGGCGCGGCGCGCCGGCAAAATCCGCTCGTCAACCTGCGGCGCCCGGCGACGTTCCGGCCAAGGTCGTGCCGGATCGCATGGGCTGACCCGACCGGGACGCGGGGCCGGTCCCTATTCGTCGGTGCGGACGGCCTGGCCCGAATCCACCGGCAGGCGGGCTTCCTTGAGGTCCTCCCCGCTCGGCAGGCTGCGCACGTCCCAGCCGCCGCCCAGCGCGCGGATCAGCGAGACCGCGGTGGTGAAACGGTTGAGGCGGATCTGCAGGGCGGCGACCTCGTTGTTCAGGGCGAGCGCCTGGGCCGTGACCACGGTGGTGAAGTTCTGCGTTCCGGCCCGGTACTCGTTCAGGGTGATCTCCACGGCGCGGCGGGCCGAGGCCACGGCCTCGTCCTGGGCCACCTGCTGCCGGGCAAGGATGCGCACGCCGGCAAGGCCGTTCTCGACCTCCGAGAAGGCGGTGAGCACGGTCTGGCGGTAATTGGCCACGCTGGCGTCATAGGCCGCGCGGGTGATGCGCAGGGCCGCCGCGCGGGCGCCCCCGTCGTAGAACACCTCCGTGCCGGCGGCCGCCACCGACCAGACCTGGTTGACGGCGGAGAGCAGGCCGTTGGCCGGGTTGCCCGAGATGCCGCCGGAGGCCGAGAGCGTCACGGTGGGGTAGAAAGCCGCCACGGCGACGCCGATCTGCTCGCTCTGGGCCTGGACGTTGCGCTCGGCCTGCGCGACGTCGGGGCGCCGCTCGAGAAGCGTCGAGGGAATGCCGACCGGCACGGCGGGCGGGCGCGCGGCGAGCGGCGCCACCGGCAGGCTCAGCTCCGACGGCGGCCGACCCACGAGGAGTGCGATGGCGTGCTCGAAGGTGGCGCGCTGCAGGCCGATGGCGATGGCCTGGGCCTGCGTGGTCTGGAGCTGCGTCTGGGCCGTGATCACGTCCGAGCGTGCGGCGACGCCGGCATTGTACTGGTTCTCGGTGATCGCGAGGCTCTTCTTGTAGCCTTCGATGTTCTCGTTGAGCACGCGCTGGAGCGAATCCTGGTAGCGCAGCGTCAGGTAATTGGTCGCAACTTCGGACTGGAGCGTCAGGCGCACCAGGGCGAGTTCGGCGGCGCTGGCCTGGGCCGTGGCGACCTCGCTCTCGATGTTGCGGCGGATGCGGCCGAACAGGTCGAGTTCCCAGCTGGCCTGACCCTGGAGCGAGACGTTGGTGCGCTCGATCCCGAGGGAGCGGGACCGCGAGACACTGGGGGCGCCGGTGACCGTGGGGAACAGGGCGGCGCGGGCCTGGGCGACGAAGGCGCGCGCCTGCTCGTAGGCGGCCACCTGGACCCGCAGGCTCTGGTTGTCGACATCCACGAGGCGGATCAGGCGGTCGAGGGTGGGGTCGCGGAACACCCGCCACCAGTCGCCGCGCTCGGCCCCGTCATTGGGCGCGGCCGGACGCCAGCCCTTGCGGCTCGCCACGTAGGCGGCGCTGTCCTCGCGGGTGCCCCCCTGCTTGAACGCCAGGGGCGTCTCCACCGAAGGACGCGCGTAGTCCGGCCCGACCATGCAGCCGGACACGAGCCCGGGCAGGCCCAAGAGGGCGAAGAGTCCGGGGCGCAGCCTCATTCGGCCGGGCTCAGGGCCGCGCCGGCCGCCGGCGCGCGGCGGCGCAGCCGGTCGAGATACAGGTACACGACGGGGGTGGTGTAGAGGGTCAGGATCTGGCTCACGATCAGGCCGCCGACGATGGCGATACCGAGGGGCCGCCGCAGTTCGGAGCCCTCCCCGCCGGCGAGGATGAGGGGCAAGGCGCCGAGCATCGCGGCGAGCGTTGTCATCATGATCGGGCGGAAGCGCAAGAGGCAGGCCTCGAAGATCGCCTCCTTCGGGGAGGCTCCGCGCGTGCGCTCGGCATCCAGGGCGAAGTCAATCATCATGATGGCGTTCTTCTTGACGATGCCGATGAGCAGGAAGACCGCGATCAGCGCGATGACGGTGAATTCGGTGCCGGATACGAGAAGCGCCAGCAGCGCGCCGATGCCGGCCGAGGGCAGCGTCGAGAGGATCGTGACGGGGTGGATGAAGCTCTCGTAGAGGATGCCGAGGATCGTGTAGACCGCCAGCAGCGCGGCCAGGATCAGCAAGGGCTGACGTGAGGACGATTCCTGGAAACTCTTGGCCGAACCCGCGAATTCGCCGTGGATGGTGGCGGGCAGGCGCAGGTCGGTGATGGCTTGTTCGATGGCGGCGGTGGCATCGGACAGGCTCTTGCCGGGCACGAGATTGAACGAGATCGTGGTGGCGACGAACAGGCCCTGGTGACTGACCTGCACGGGCGCGTTGCCGGTCTCCAGGCGGGCGAAGGCCGAGAGCGGAATCATCGTCTCCTTGGCGCTCGACACCGGCGCGCTCGACGAGGCGCCGCCCTTGCCGCCCGCGATGGCGTTGGCGGCGGCGTTGCGGGCCGAATCGGTGGCGATGGAGGCGGCACTGGCGTCGGCGGCCGCCGTCGCGCCGACGGCGCCGGTCGCCGCGGCTCCGGTCGGGGCGCCCGCCACCGTGCCGGCCACCGCGTTGGTGGTGGCCGAGCCCCGCGCCTTGCCGCCCGAGGTCGAGACGTAGAGCATCTTCAGGGTGTCGGGGCTCTGGAGGTAGCGCGGCGCGATCTCCATCACGACGTGATACTGATTCAGAGGGTTGTAGATCGTCGAGACCTGGCGCTGGCCGAAGGCGTCGTAGAGCGTGTTGTCGATCTTGTCCGGGGTCAGGCCGTAGCGGAAGGCGCTGGCCCGGTCGATCACGAGGCGGCTCTCGAGGCCGCCCTCCTGCTGGTCGGAGGTGACGTCGGCGAAGATCGGGTTCTTCTGCAGCGCCTGCACCAGCTTCGGCGCGGCGGCGTAGAGCTCCTCCGCCGTGTCGCCCTGGAGGGTATACTGATACTGGGCGAAGCTCTGCCGGCCGCCCATGCGCAGGTCCTGGCGCGGGAACAGGTAGAGGCGGGCGCCGGCGACCTGCGACAGCTTCGGGCGCAGGCGTGCCATCACGGCGGTGATCGACTCACGCTCACCCCGGGGCTTGAGGCCCACGAAGACGTTGGCCGAGTTGGTGCCGCGCCCGCCCGTGAAGCCCACGACGCTGTCGACGGCGGGATCGGCCTGCACGATGGCGGTGGCCTGTTCCAGCTTCTGCTTCATCGACTGGAACGAGATGCGCTGGTCGGCCTGGATGCCGCCCATCATCTGTCCCGTATCCTGCTCGGGAAAGAAGCCCTTCGGCACGATGACGTAGAGGTAGACGTTCAGGCCCACGGTCGCGAGCAGCGAGAGGGCGACCAGCCGACGATGGCGCAGGGCGATGCGCAGGGTGCGCTCGTAGCCCCTCAGCATCCCGTCGAACCCGGCCTCCAGGACGCGCACGAACCCGTTCGGCCGCACGGTCTCGTGGGGGGCCTCGCGCCGCAGGAGCAGTGCGCACATCATCGGCGTGGTGGTGAGCGAGAGCACCAGCGAGATCAGGATCGCCAGCGAGAGCGTGACGGCGAATTCCTGGAACAGGCGCCCGACGATGCCGCCCATCAGGAGGATCGGCAGGAACACCGCTACGAGCGACAGGCTCATGGAGATGACGGTGAAGCCGACCTCGCGCGAGCCGAGGAGCGCCGCCTCGACCCGGGGCCTGCCCTTCTCGATGTGGCGCTGGATGTTCTCCAGGACCACGATGGCGTCGTCCACGACGAAGCCCGTGGCGATGATGAGCGCCATCAGCGACAGGATGTTGAGGCTGTAATCGAGCAGGTACATCGCCGAGTAGGTCCCGACGATGGAGATCGGCACCGCGACGGCCGGGATCAGCGTGGCCCGTCCCGAGCGCAGGAACAGGAACACCACGAAGACGACGAGCACGACGGCGATGAGCAGCGTCTCCTCGGTTTCGGCCAGGGAGGCCCGGATGGTGGCGCTGCGGTCTCCCGTGACCATGAGGTCGATGTCGCCCGGGAGCGCCGCCGTCACCTGCGGAATCGCCGCCTTCAGCCCCCGGATCGTGTCGACGACGTTGGAGCCGGGCTGCTTGTAGATGAACAGGATCACGCCCGGCTTGCCGTTCACCAGGCCGAGGTTGCGCCGGTCCTCCACCGAATCCTCGATCGCGCCCACATCGGTCAGGCGTACGGCGGCGCCGTTGCGATAGGCCACCACGAGGTCGCGGTAATCGGCCGCCACCCGGCCCTGGTCGTTGGCGTAGAGCTGGTAGTGGCGCGTCTCCGTCTCGATGGCGCCCTTCGGCGAGTTGGCGTTGGCCGACGCGAGCGCCGCACGGATGCCCTCGAGGCCGATGCCGTAGTTGAAGAGCGCCGTGGGATCGAGTTCGACCCGCACGGCCGGCAGCGACGAGCCGCCGATGTCGACGTTCCCGACCCCGGGGAGCTGGGACATCTTCTGCTGCACCACCGTGGCGGCGGAATCGTAGAGTTGGCCCGGCGTCAGGGTGTTCGAGGTGAGGCCCAGGATGAGGATCGGCGCGTCGGCCGGGTTGAACTTCCGGTAGGTGGGATTCGACCGGAGGGCCGTCGGCAGATCGGCCCGCGCGGCGTTGATCGCGGCCTGGACGTCCCGGGCCGCGCCATCGATGTCGCGGTTGAGCCCGAACATCAGCACGAGGCGGACCGAGCCGAGCGAACTCGTCGAGGTCATCTCGGTGACGTCCGCGATGGCGCCGAGGCGGCGTTCCAGGGGCGCCGCCACCGTGGTGGCCATGGTCTCCGGCGAGGCGCCGGCCATCTGCGCCTGGACCAGGATGACGGGGAAATCCACCTGCGGCAGCGGCGCCACCGGCAGCTTCAGGAAGGCGAAGATGCCCGCGAGCAGCACGCCGATGGTCAGCAGCGTGGTGGCGACGGGCCGCCGGATGAACGGCTCGGAGACGTTCACGGCAGCGCCTCGACGCTGTCGGCGCCGCCGGCGCGGCGGCCGGAGAGGCGGCGCTCCAGGCGATCGAAGGCGAGGTAGATCACCGGGGTGGTGAACAGGGTCAGCACCTGGCTGACGATGAGGCCGCCCGCGATGACGATGCCGAGCGGCTGGCGCAGTTCGGATCCGACGCCGGTTCCGACGATGAGTGGCACCGCCGCGAACAGGGCCGCCAGCGTGGTCATCAGGATCGGCCGGAAGCGCAGGATGCAGGCCTCGTAGATCGCGTCGCGCGGGCTCATGCCCTCCTCGCGCTCCGCCTGGAGCGCGAAGTCGATCATCATGATCGCGTTCTTCTTCACGATGCCGATGAGCAGCACGATGCCGATGATCGCGATGATGTCGAGGGAGAGCCCGAACAGCATGAGCCCGATCAGCGCCCCGATGCCGGCCGAGGGCAGCGTCGACAGGATGGTGATCGGGTGGATGAAGCTTTCGTAGAGCACGCCGAGGACGATGTAGACGGTGACGATGGCGGCCAGCACCAGGAAGAGCTGGTTCGAGAGCGCCGACTGGAAGGCGAAGACCGAGCCCTGCGGCACCACGCGGAAGCTCGGCGGCAGGTCGATCGACCGGCGTGCCGCCTCCACCGCCCCCACCGCATCGCCGAGCGCCACGCCGGGCGCGAGATTGAACGACACGGTGGTGGCGGGGAACTGACCGAGATGGCTGATCAGCAGCGGCGCCCGCCGCTCGCTCACCTGGGCCACGGCCGAGAGCGGAACCTGGCCGGAGGCGACCGTGGAGGACGGCAGGTAGATGTGGTCCAGGCTCTCGATGGTCTTGTGCAGGTCCGGGTCGGCCTCGAGGATGACCCGGTACTGGTTCGACTGGGTGAAGATCGTCGAGATGATGCGCTGACCGAAGGCGTCGTAGAGGGCGTTGTCGACGGTGGCTGGCGTGATGCCGTAGCGCCCGGCGGTCGGGCGATCGATGGTGATGTAGGCGGCCAGACCGCTCGCCTGAAGGTCGCTCGCCACGTCCATCAGCAGCGGGGAGGCCTGCAGCGCTCGCACGAAGCGCGGCACCCAGGTCTCGAACTCGGTCAGGTTCGGGTTCTCCAGGATGACCTGGTACTGGGTCGCGCCCACCGCCGTATCGATGGTGAGGTCCTGCACCGACTGCAGGTAGAGGCGGATGCCCGCGACATCGGTGGTGGCCGCTTTGAGTCGTTCGATGATCTCGGGCGCGCGGGCGATGCGCTGATCCTGCGGCTTCAGGTTGATGAGGAAGCGGCCGGAATTCAGGGTGACGTTCTGGCCGTCGACCCCGATGAAGGAGGACAGGCTCTGCACGTCCGGGTCCTTGAGCACGACGGCGGCGAGCTTCTGCTGGCGCTCGGCCATGGCGGCGTAGGAGACGGTCTGGTCGGCCTGGGTGACGCCCTGGATGACGCCGGTATCCTGCACCGGGAAGAACCCCTTCGGGATCACCACGAACAGGTAGGCGGTGAGCGCGATCGTGCCGAGGGTCACGATCAGGGTCAGCGTCTGGTGGCGAAGCACCACCCGCAGCATGCGGCCGTAGGCGGCGATGATGCCGTCCATGCCCCGGCGCGCGGTGCGGGCGACGATCCCCTCGCGCCGGTCCGGGGCACCGGGCACGTGCGCCTTCAGCAGGCGGGCGCACAGCATCGGCACGAGGGTGAGCGAGACCACCGCCGAGATGATGATGGTGGCCGCCAGCGTGATCGCGAATTCGTGGAACAGGCGCCCCACCACGTCCCCCATGAACAGCAGCGGGATCAGCACGGCGATCAGCGAGACGGTGAGCGAGATGATGGTGAAGCCGATCTCGCGGCTGCCCTTCAGCGCGGCCTCGAGGGGGGAATCGCCCTCCTCCACGTGGCGGGCGATGTTCTCGATCACCACGATGGCATCGTCGACCACGAAGCCGGTGGCGATGGTGAGCGCCATCAGCGACAGGTTGTCGAGGGAGAAGCCGTAGAGGTCCATGACCGCCAGGGCGCCGATCAGGGAGAGCGGCACCGACAGGCTCGGGATCAGGGTCGCGGAGACGCTGCGCAGGAACAGGAAGATCACCAGCACCACGAGGCCGATGGCCAGCGCCAGCTCCACCTGCACGTCGTGCACCGAGGCGCGGATGGTGGTGGTGCGGTCGGTGAGCACGGTGACGCCGATGGCGGCCGGCAGGGTCGCCTGGAGCTGGGGCAGCAGCGCCTTGATCTTGTCGACGGTGCTGATGACGTTGGCGCCGGGCTGGCGCTGGATGTTCAGGATGACGGCGGGCGTCTCGTCCATCCAGGCGCCGAGCTTGGTGTTCTCGGGACCGTTGACCACGTCGGCCACGTCCGAGAGCCGGACCGGCGCGCCGTTCTTGTAGGCGATGATCGCGTCGTCATAGGCCTTCGGGTCGCGGATTTGATCATTGGCGTTGATGGAATAGGACTGCGTCGGCCCGTCGATGGTGCCCTTCGGCGTGTTGACGTTGAGGTTGGTGACCGTGGTGCGCAGGTCGTCGATGTTGAGGCCGTAGGCGGCCAGGGCGCGGGCGTTGAAGCGGATGCGCACGGCGGGGCGCTGTCCGCCGCCGGTGCTGACGAGGCCGACGCCGGCCACCTGGGAGATCTTCTGGGCCAGTCGCGTCTCGGCCAGATCGCGCACTTCGGTGAGCGGCAGGGTCTTCGACGTCAGAGCCAGGGTCAGGATCGGCGCATCGGCCGGGTTCACCTTGGCGTAGATCGGCGGGGCCGGCAGGTCCGAGGGCAAGAGGTTGCCCGCCGCGTTGATCGCGGCCTGGACCTGCTGCTCGGCGATGTCGAGGGCGAGATCCAGGCTGAACTGCAGGGTGATGACGGAGGCGCCGGCCGAGCTCTGCGACGTCATCTGGTTGAGGTTGGCGAGCTGTCCGAACTGCCGCTCCAGCGGCGCCGTCACCGCCGAGGTCATCACCTCGGGGCTGGCGCCCGGATAGAAGGTCTGGATCTGGATCGTCGGGTAGTCGACCGACGGCAGGGCCGAGACCGGCAGGTTCAGGTACGACACCATCCCGACGAGCAGGATCGCCAGCATGAACAGCGTGGTGGCGACGGGCCGCAGGATGAAGAGGCGGGACGGATTCATCGGCTCATTGCGCCTCGGCCGGCCGCTGCCGGCGGCGCTCGCGCTTCTGGCTCTCGGGCGCGACGGCATCCGCCTTGGCGGCGTCGGGCTTGGCCCCCTCCGTCACCGGCGCGGCGGCCGGCGTGCTCTGAGCCTCCGCCGGCGCGCCCCGACCACCGGCCGACTTGCCCTGCGCATCGGCCGCATGATCGCGGTGCGGGGCGCTCCGGGCCTTGCCGGCCTCCTCGGTGATGCGCACCGGTGCGCCGTCGCGCAGGCGGTCGGTCCCGTCCACGACCACGCGGTCGCCGATGTTCAGTCCCTCGGTCACCACCGTACGGGGGCCATCCGCCTCGCCGAGCTTGATCGGGCGGACGACGACCTTGTCGTCGCCCTGCAGCAGGTAGACGTAGGTGCCCGGCGTCCCGCGCAGGATCGCCGCCGTGGGGACGATCGGGGCGTCGCGCACGGTATCGACGACGAGCTTGGCGTTGACGAACTGGTTCGGAAAGAGGGCGTCGTCCTGGTTCTCGAAGATCGCGCGCAGCTTCACCGTTCCGGTGGTGGTGTCGATCTGGTTGTCCACCGTGTCGAGGACGCCGGTGGCGATCACGTTGGTGTCGCCCCGGTCGTAGGCCGTGACGATGAGCTTGGCGCCCGACCGCAAGCGGCGCATCACCCGCGCGACGTCGTCCTCCGGCAGGGTGAAGACCACCGAGATCGGATGCAGTTGGGTCACAACCACGATGCTGGTCGAGGCCGCCGTGATGTAGTTGCCCTGGTCGATCTGCCGCAGGCCGACGCGGCCTTCCACCGGCGAGACGATGCGGGTGTAGGTGATGTTGAGCTTCTGCTGGTCGACCAGGGCCTGATCGGCCGCCACCGTGCCCTCGTTCTGCTTCACGAGGGCCCCTTGCGTGTCGACGTTCTGCTTCGAAATCGAATCCTGCTGGGAAAGCCGCTGAAAACGGGCGAGATCGAGCTTCGAGTTCTGCAGCAGGGCCTGATCGCGCATCAACTGGCCCTGATACTGGGCGAGCTGGGCCTCGTAGGGGCGCGAATCGATCTGGGCGAGGAAATCGCCTTTCTTCACGGTCTGGCCCTCGCGAAAGCCGATCTCCGTGAGGTAGCCGCTGATCTGCGAGCGCACCGTGACGGTGGCGAGGGGCGTGACCGTGCCGAGGCCGGCCAGCACGATCGGGACGTCGCCCGCCGCGACCGTGGCGATGCCCACCGCCTGAGCCGGCTCGCCATGGCCGCCGCGCCCACCCGCTCCCTTGCCGCGCCCGGACGTGGCGGCGACCTGGGTCTCCGTTTTCGGCGCGAGGTAGAAGCGGTATCCGGCGTATCCGCCCCCCGCCAGGATCAGGAGAAGGACGAACCAGAGCCCCGCCCGGCTGCGACGGGCCGGTGGTGCGGTGCGCGACTCGCGCGGCAGCACATCGCCCGGACGCGCGTCGTCCCGGAGCGTCCCGGGGTATTCGCGCGCTGTCTCGGTGCGGATGGGAGAGGTTTCGTTCATGGCCTGACGATCATGGCGTGTTGCGGACGGCGTTGCGAGCGGAAGAACCGGCAGGCTCTCACGAGACCAACGGCCGCCGGCGCAACGCAATCCCGGTCCCCATGCCCGGTCGGCGCATGTCCGATCGACGCTTGGCCAGCCGGTGCTCGGCCAGTCGATGCTTGGCCGGATCGGCAGGAGCTGCCGATGGGGAGGACATAAGGTCCATGGGCGCTCCGGGACAGGATCGAGCGACGTCGCACCCTGCGCCCCGCATCGGCGGGTCTCGCCCGACCCTGGATCTGCTCCAAGCGAAACTCGACCCCGGCCGGTCCCAGGTCTCGAAGGCGGTCGCGGCACGGCATGGGAGACGCTCTAGGGAACCAATGCGACTCCAGTGCGGCCTTCGCGTTTCCACCGTATTGCTGTCGCGCCGGCACCCGGAAATCCCTGCCGAGACGCGCCCGGTTACGCGGCCAGCCCTCCGACAGACGAGAAAAGGCCGCCGCTGGGGGAAGCGACGACCTCTTCTTGGGAAGGACCGGAGCGGCGACGACACGTGTACGGAACGAGGGGGCGAAGTCCCGCGCTGGCAATCACCGCTCCAGCCGTGAGTCGAGAGTTACGTGATGGCTGATGAAAGTCAACAATCGTCAGGCCACCCGCCCGGAGGTGGTTCGGGCCGCGTGCGAGGACGCACATTTCACCGGGGCGAAGGGGCGTGCTACGCCACGGCTTGCCGCGCCCTTCCCCTTCCCCGAACCCCCGCTCTCCATGAATCCCGTCCTCGCCGATCTGCCGACGACCATCTTCACGGTGATGTCGGGCCTCGCCCGCGACCTCGGCGCGATCAATCTGGGTCAGGGCTTCCCGGACGATCCGGGACCGGAGGATGTCCGGCGCAGGGCCGCCGAGGCCGTGCTGCACGGCGACAATCAATACCCGCCGATGATGGGCTTGCCCAACCTGCGCCGGGCGATCGCGGCGCATTACGCGCACCACCAGGGGCTGGATCTCGAGCCGATGGCGGAGGTGATGGTGACGTCGGGGGCCACCGAGGCCATCGCCGCCGCCCTGTTCGCCCTGATCGCGCCGGGTGACGAGGTCGTGCTGTTCGCCCCCCTCTACGACGCCTACCTGCCGCTGGTGCGCCGGGCCGGCGGCGTCGTGCGCATCGTGCCGCTCCAGCCCCCGCAGTTCCGCCTCGACGCGGACGCCCTGGCGGACGCCTTCTCGGATCGGACGAAGCTCGTCGTCCTGAACAATCCGCTCAATCCCAGCGCCACGGTCTTCGGACGGGAGGATCTGGCGCTCCTCGCCTCCTTCTGTACCCGGCACGACGTGGTGGCGGTCTGTGACGAGGTCTGGGAGCATATCGTCTTCGACGGCGCACGACATTGCCCGCTGATGGCGCTCCCGGGCATGCGCGACCGGACCGTGAAGATCGGCTCGGCCGGCAAGATCTTCGGCCTGACCGGCTGGAAGGTCGGCTTCGTGATGGCGGCGCCGGCCCTGCTGCGGGTGGTGGCCAACGCCCACCAGTTCCTCACCTTCACGACGCCGCCCGCCCTGCAGGAGGCGGTGGCCTACGGGCTCGCCAAGGACGACGCCTACTTCACCGGCATGCGCGCGCGCTTCGCCGCCTCCCGCGACCGCCTGTCGGCGGGCCTCGCCGAACGCGGCTTCCGGGTGCTGCCTTCCCACGGCACCTACTTCCTCACCGTCGACCTCGCGCCCCTCGGCTGCGACGACGACGTCGCATTCTGCGACGACCTGGTGCGCCGGCACGGCGTCGCCGCGATTCCGATCAGCGCCTTCTATCCGGATGCGTCCGTGCGCCACCTCGTGCGGCTGTGTTTCGCCAAGGCCGACGACGTCCTCGACCGGGCCCTCGACCGGCTCTCCACCGTCGCGCGGCAGGCGGCCTGATGGGCGGGTTCGCAGGGGCGGCGCTTGCGGGCGCACGGGACCGGGGCCACATCCCGACGCATGACCACGCCGCGCCCTTCCCCCAGGCTGGACTTGCCCCGGAGCCCGACCATGGACTTCACCCAGACCGCCGGTGCCACGACCCGCTTCCGACCCAAGGCGGACGACCGCGAGGCAACGCTGCTGCGCCTGGAGGCGTTCGCACACCTCATGGATTCGGCCTTCGTGATCCCCGGCATCAACCGGCGGGTGGGCCTCGACGCCCTGGTGGGTCTCGTCCCGGTGGTGGGCGACGTCGCCGGCATGCTGCTGGCCTCCTACATCGTGGTGGAGGCGCGCCGGCTCGGGGCGCCGCGCTGGCTCATCGCCCGGATGGCCTTGAACATCGCGGCCGACGGGGCGCTCGGGGCCGTGCCCCTGGCAGGCGACCTGTTCGATGCGGCGTTCAAGGCCAACCGCCGCAACGTGCGCCTGCTGCGGCGTCACCTCGAGCGGCATGGCGGCTTGCGCCCGAACGAGATCGAAGGCACGGCGACGCACATCGACGGCTGAGATCCGACGCACGGGGGGGCGCCCGATGAACGAGGTCGCGCGTCCCGACAGCGCCTGGGCAGTCGCCCTGCCCCCGCCGGGGCGGGGCCTCTCGCCCTTGAACCGGCGGCGGCTCGCCAATTTCCGGCGCAATCGATTGGGCTACTGGTCGTTCCTGATCTTCACGGCCCTGTTCGTCACGAGCCTGTTCGCCGAGTTCATCGCCAATGACCGGCCGCTGGTGGTCTCGTACAAGGGCGAGATCCTGTTCCCGGTGGTCATCGACTACCCGGACGAGAAGTTCGGCGGCTTCTATGCCCGGCCCAACTACCGCTCGGCGGAGACGCGCAAGGAGATCGCCGACAACGGCTGGGCGATCTGGCCGCCGATCCCCTATTCCTACGACACGATCATCGACGGCCTGCCGACCCCCTCCCCCTCGCCCCCGACCTGGATGCTGACGGAGGCCCAGTGCCAGAGCGTCGGCAAGTCCTGCTCCGAACTCGAGACGCACTGGCTCGGGACCGACAACACCACCCGCGACGTGCTGGCGCGCATCATCTACGGCTTCCGCATCTCGGTGCTGTTCGGGCTGATCCTCGCCCTGATCTCCTCGGTGATCGGGGTGATCGCCGGGGCGGTGCAGGGCTATTTCGGTGGCTGGGTCGACCTCGCCCTGCAGCGCTTCATCGAGGTCTGGAGCGGCATCCCGACCCTCTACCTGATCATCATCATCTCGGCCTTCATCGAGCCGGGCTTCTTCGTGCTGCTGGGCATCCTACTGCTGTTCTCGTGGGTGTCCCTCGTCGGAGTCGTGCGCGCGGAGTTCCTGCGGGCCCGCAACTTCGAGTACGTGCGCGCCGCCCGGGCGCTGGGCCTCTCGAACATCCGCATCATGAGCCGCCACCTCCTGCCCAACGCGATGGTGGCGACGCTGACCTTCCTGCCCTTCATCCTCAACGGATCGATCGGGACGCTGACCTCCCTCGACTTCCTCGGCTTCGGCCTGCCCCCCGGCTCGGCCTCGCTGGGCGAATTGCTGGCCCAGGGCAAGGACAACATCCAGGCCCCCTGGCTCGGACTGAGCGGCTTCTTCGTGGTGGCGGTGATGCTGAGCCTGCTGGTCTTCGCCGGCGAGGCCGTGCGCGATGCCTTCGACCCGCGAAAATACTTCGCCTGACAGCCGTTTGCCGCCGCGGCGGGGAGCCTTGGGGGAGCCTTGAGAGAGCACTTCAGAGCGGGCGCTGGCGACCGCCGTCGAGCAGCCAGCCCCTGGCACGGAGGAGCAGGGCCGGCCGGACCCGGGCGACGTCGTCGCCATCGACAAGGGGGGAGGCCGCGAGGGCGGTGAGGTAGGCCTGTTCGCTGGGCCGGCAGGTGCGCAGGGCCGCGTCGGCGGCGATGACCCGGCGGGAGAGGACGACCTCAAGGGCGAAGTTGCGGTTGAGGCAGGCGCGCCAGGAGGCGTGGCGCTCGGCCACACTCGGAGCCTCCTGCGCCGCCGCGGACGCGACGAGCAGCATCAGCAGAGCGGGCGCAGCGGCGGTGCGGAGGTGATGGCGGAACGTCATGGCGGGGTATCCCGGAGCGGGATCACCCTCGCGTCGCCACGCTTAACCGCCCCTTAAAGGATCGGATTGTCCACGATCCCGCACGGGGACAGCGTCAGCGGTTGGCGGTGGTGACGGGCGAGGCGGCCCGGCCCAGGGACACCCAGGCGACGGCATCCTGGCTCTCGCGCTTAATGAAGGTGTAGCCGGTCTGACGCCAGGGCAGGATCGTGCTGGTCTTGTTGTCGAGGATGAGGTCGCCGCGATCCGTGATCAGGGTCAGAACGGCGTGCCCCTCGCCCTTCTCGTCGATCACGACCGTCATCCGCATCGCCCGGCGCGGCAGCCCGGCCTCGGCCAGGAGCTTGCGCTTGAGGAGCTGGAAATCCTCGCAATCGCCCGAGCCGTCCTCGGCGAGGTCCCAGCGGTCCGCGACGCGCAGGTGGTCCATGTCGGTGACGGCGACGAGGGACTTGTTTACCCGGCGGTTGACCGAGACGATGGTGTTCCAGATCGTCGGCGTCAGGGTGATCTGAGCCGGCTCGGCGCCGTTCACCGCACACTCCGTCGCGTAGGCGGCGCAGAAATCGACCCAGGCGGCGATCGGGCGGGTCTGGGCGCCGGCGCTGATGGCGCTCGGGACGGTGGGCAGGGCTGCCAAGGTCTGCGCCTCCGCCCCCGACAGGGCGGCGAGGCCCGCGAACAGCGTCGCGGCGCCGAAGGCGGCGAAGCGGGTCGTCAGAGCCGAGAACCGCTGGGAAAACCCGTACCGCATGACCGCCCTTGGCCCCGTTAAGCTTCTGTTAACGAATGTCCCACGGCCGGCGTTGCACCACAATCGGCGGGTTAAGAAAAGGTTAACGGTGTGGATGGCGGCGCTTCGGTTCGCCGTCATGGCGTTCGGTCGACGCACCGATCCACCGCGACACGCCCGAGATCGGCGGCGGGAACGACACCGTCCCCGTACGGCCGCGCAGCATTGCCGGACTGAATTTCATCGCGTGTCCGTGTTGCGGTCGAGGATTGTTTTGCCGGACGCCGAACAATCTCGGGTCGATCTGCATGCGACGGAGTCTCGGCTGGGCTCGCACGCCGCAAGTGTCCCGGGGTCGGGCGGAGGGACGCTTGTCACCGGATGAGGAGGCCCCATTTCCACCCGCGATGGCGCAATCAGACCGAGACGACGAGACTTCGATGATTGAGGCAGATCGACCCTTCCGGACCGCCCGGCTGGCCACGGCGCGGCTGGCGCTCGCCGCAGCCCTGGCGGCCGTGATGATCCCCGCCGCTCGGGCGCAGGAGATGCCCTACGTGAACCCGGAGAGCGGGACGTTCCTAATCCATGGCAATTACTGCGGACCGGGCAATCGCAGCCCGCGCCCGCCCATCGATGCCCTCGACCTCGCCTGCATGCACCACGACATCTGCTCGCCACCACGTGGGCAGATTGCCACCTGTGCCTGCAACGACCGCCTGCACGCGGAGGCCGAGGCGGTGTCGGCGGATTCGCGTCAGCCGCAGGGCCTGCGCGACACGGCCGGCTTCGTCGCCGACACCGCCCTCGCCCTGCCCTGCCGCTGACGCCACGCCCCGGGGCGCACCGCCCGCCTCGGGTTCCTGTTGGCCTTAGGCCTGGGGCAGGTCCGGCGTGATGCCGAGGTTGGACAGGCCCTCTTCGAGAAGGTCGCCCGCATTGGGGATGCCGAGGATCTCGTGGGCGGCCCCTTCGCCGACAGCCTCGCGCTCGCGGGCGAAGCGTACCGCCTCGGACCATTCCTCGGGCTCCATGTCGCCGCGCCCGATATAGAGGAGCGCCAGGAGGTCGGCGCGCTCGTCGTCGTTGAGGGCGCCGATCATCGACCGCAATTCTTCCTCAGTGGCGTCGTCCGTGCCCGAGACGAGCACGTCGGTGGCCCCGTCATCGGTGGGGTTGGAGCCGGAATCGGGGTCGGTCGCCCCTTCCTTCACATCGACGGCGCGCACGCGCAGGATGATCTCGGTGACCTTGTCGACGGCGATGTCCATGAACGCATTCCCGCTTCGGCGGCCGCCGGCAGCGGCGGTCCTGAGCAGCGACAACGGGCCAAGCCCGATCCGGTTCGCGCCGACCGCGTCCGGCCGACACCGATGACGCGCTGGATCGGGGGTCTCGACGGTTGCCGTGGGGCCTGGGCCGGGGTCCTTCTCGACCTCGACGACCCCGCCCGCTTCCGCGCCGTACGCGTCGCTCGGCCGGTCGACCTCCTCGACGGTCCCGAGGCGCCGATCCGCGTGGGGATCGACTGTCCCATCGGTCTGGAGGCACACGTGACCGGCGGTGGACGAAGTGCCGATCGGGCCGCACGCGCCGACCTGGGTGCCGGACGGGCCAGCGTGTTTCCGGTGCCGGCCCGCGCAGCGGTCTATGCGGCGACCTACGAGGACGCGAAGGCGCTGTCGCGGGCGCACAGCACGCCGCCCTTCGCGCCCTCGATCCAGTGCTGGAACATCCTGCCTGCCATCCGGGCGGTCGATGGGCTGCTGCGCGCCCGCCCGGATCTCATGGCGCGCCTTCACGAGGTCCATCCCGAGATCGTGTTCCGCTGCCTCAACGGCGGACGTCCCCTGGCGGCGGGCAAGAAGGGCCCGGCACGCCAGGCGGGCCTTTCCGAACGCCGCGCCCTGCTCGGACGCGCCGGCCTGCCCGAGGGCCTGATCGCGGGACGGCCATCCGGGGTCGGTGCCGACGACCACCTCGATGCGCTGGCCGCCCTCGTGGTCGCCCGCGATCTCGCCGAGTGCCGTGCCCGCCCCCTGCCCGATCCGCCCGACCGGGACGGCGAGGGCCTTCCCGTCGCGATCTGGATGCCGGCCGATCCGCCGGGCCACCCCCTGGCCGCCAGCGAAATCCCTGCTAGATCGGGGAGCTGAAGCGGGGCGGCGGGAATGGACATGAGGCAGGATCTGACCGTTCGCGACATCGCCCGGGCGCTGGTGTTCGATCCCGATCACCGCCTGTTGCTCATCGCCTACGAGTCCGTGCGCCCGATCGATCCGAGCAAGCCGGAAGACCGCACCTTCTGGTTCATGCCCGGGGGCGGGCTGGAGGCCGGCGAGACGCATGTGGAGGCCTGCCGACGCGAACTGTCCGAGGAAATCGGCGTGGCGGATGCCGAAATCGGGCCGCAGGTCGCGTCCTGCGACGGCCCCTTCCACCTGTTCCGGACCTCCCGCTACGCCCGCGAGCGCTACTTCGTCGTCCGCCTGCCCAACGCGACCGTGGACACGAGCCGCCTGGCCGAGACCGAGGACAACCCCGTCCTCGGCACCCGCTGGTGGACGCTGGCCGAACTCGCGTCCACCTCCGAGCGCATCGAGCCGAGGGGGCTGGTCGAGGTCGCCCGCGACATCGTTGCCGGGACGATACCGGCGGCGCCAGTCGTCCTAAACTGGCGGGAGCAACCGTAGCCATCCGGCGCGCCACGCGTTGGCGCGCCTTCCACGACACCCATGAGCGAGGATCAACCCATGTTTCCAGAGACGCTGAAGGCCGGCTACCGCTCCTTCATCGACGGACGCCTGACCGACGAGGCCAAGCGCTACGCCAAGCTCGCCGAGGGCCAGAGCCCCGAGGTCCTGATGATCAGCTGCTGCGACAGCCGCGTCTCGCCGGAGGTGATCTTCGATACCGGACCGGGTGAACTCTTCGTGATCCGCAACGTCGCCAACATCGTCCCCCCGCACGAGACCGGCGGCGATTATCACGGCACTTCGGCGGCGATCGAGTTCGCGGTGGAGGGCCTGGAGGTCAAGCACATCGTGGTGCTGGGGCACGCCACCTGCGGCGGCATCAAGGCCTACGCCAACCCCGCCAAGCCCCTCTCGAAAGGTGACTTCATCGGCAAGTGGGTCTCCCTGGTCGAGCCCGCCGCCAGCAAGGCCGGCGACACGGAGGCCCCGGACTACCTGACCCGCCTCGAATACGCGATGGTCGCGCAGAGCCTCGAGAACCTGATGACATTCCCGTTCGTGCGCAAACGTGTGGAAGGCGGGCAGCTGACCCTGCACGGAGCCCACTTCGGCATCGCGCGCGGTGAATTGCTCCTGCGCGACCCCGAGACCGGCGCGTTCAAACCCGCCATCGACCAGGCGGGACGCAGCCTGAGCCCGGCTTCGATGATCGGCTGCGCCGAGGCGTAAGCCCGCCCTGGAACGAAAAAGGACGCCAAGTCCCGAGGCTTGGCGTCCTTCTCGATCGTCGCACCACGCCGGGCGATGAAGCCCGACGTGGCACTGGTACGGTTCAGCGGGCGCCCGGGAGGCTCTGCGCCATCTGGTAATGGGCCTGCAGGACCGGCAGGGCCTGCTCCGCATGGGCGCGCAGGGCCGGGTTCGGGCCCGAAGCGGCGTAGGAGCGGAACATGCCGATGGTCATTTCGTGCGACTGGACCTGCATGCGGCCGTAGAGACGGTCGAAGCGCGGACCGGCGGGCGTCTGCGACAGCTCGGCGAGCATGGCCTGCTGCTGCGGGTTCGGCTGGATGATGGTGGTGCCGGCCGTGGTGTCCACGTCGCCGCGCAGGGCTTGGCTGCCCGTCGCCGCGCCGCGGGCCGCGCCCGAACCGATCCCCTCGACGCCCCCGATGGGACCGCCGCTCAGGGTGCCGCCCACTGCGCCGGCGGCGGCGCCCGTGGCCGCACCGACCGCACCACCCGCGACCGCGAGCGGGGCGGTGATCAGGCCGCCGAGACCCTCGTTGCCGCGCACCGCGGCGTAGTTGTTCTCGCCACCGGCCAGCGCGACGTTGGCGGCGCGGTGGTCACGGATTGCATCGCGGGCGAAGCGCAGCACCTGCGGGTTGCGGCTCTTGTTGATCGCAATCTGGCTCGACTGAATCTCGAAGGCGTTGGCCTGCATGGCGTCCATACGGAAATCGCCCATGCTCTGCGCGAAGGCGGGAGCGGACAGGGCGGTCATCAGGGCGGTGAGAGCGAGAGTTTTCTTGATCATGTGTTCCTCAAATCCGGCGAGACAGTGCAGCTCGAACGCACCAAGGCTATTTCTTCCCGACGCGAAGCCCGCCTGTCACGATTGGGGGGCCAACGAGGAAGTTCCGAAGGGGTTCCCAACTTGGACAAAGTCTTTTCTGAGCTTTTTCCGAAAGCGACTGACCTTTGAAATGGCCAAGCTTATCGATCGATTAGTCGGTGTGCCGTGCCTCTTGGTTTGGCGACGCAGAGGCCTCGGGAAAACTTCAGGCGGCCTCGGCCATCCTGTTTTCCGGGACCGCGTTTCGCACTAGCTTGGGCCCATCGTGCCGCTGCGAGGAAGGCTCCCGATGAAGACCCTGCTCGTTCCCGTCGCGTCCCACGACGCCCTGCCCTCGGTCTTCGAGACCGCGATCCTCACCGCCCGCCGGTTCGGCAGCCTCATCGAGGGCGTCTCCCTGCGGCCGGCCCTGGCCGAGTACGTTCCCGTCGACATGGTCGGCGGCATGACCTGGCTCCGTGACGAGGAGGCCGACAAGGTCGAGGCTGAGCGCGCCGGGCGGCAGTTCATCGACTTCATGACCCGGGCCGGCCTGCCGCTCGCGGCCGAGGGCCCGTGCAACCCGGAGGCCCTGGCCGCCGGTCCGCGCTACCGCTGGCGGGCCGACGTGCCGGCCGGCGACGGCTTCCTGGGCCAGTACGCGCGCCTGTTCACCGCCACGGTGGTGGGCCGGCCCGGCACGGAGGACGGCGCCCCGCGTATGACCACCTTCGAGACTGCCCTGTTCGAGAGCGGCCGTCCGATCCTGTTGGCGCCGCCGATCGCCCCGGCTACCCTGGGCGAGGCGATCCTGATCGCCTGGAACGGCTCCACCGAGACCGCCCGCGCCGTGGCCTTCGCAATGCCGTTCCTGCGGCAAGCCAAACGGATCCGCGTTATCAGCGTCGAGGGTGGGACGGTGCCGGGCCCGACCGCCGAGGAACTGGCCCGCGCCCTGGCCTGCGAGGGCATCGGCGCCGACTTCCGGGCCCATTCGGCCGGCCGGCGGACCCCGGGAGAGGTCTACCTAGCCGAGGCCGAAACCTTCGGGTGCGACCTCCTGATCAAGGGCGCCTACACCCAGAGCCGCCTGCGCCAGATGATCTTCGGCGGCCCGACGAGCCACCTCCTCGCCCATGCGGCGATCCCGATGCTGATGGCCCACTGATCGATCCGCATCGCGCGCAATTGACTTGCGCACGTAGAAGATCGGGAGCACCGTTCCGGCGGCCGGTTCGAACCGGTCGCCAGGAATCCTCTGCATGAAGTCGCTGACCCTTGTCCTCGCCCTGTCCGGCCTCGCTCTCGGCCTGCCGGCCATGGCCGACTCCCCCGTCGTCCGCATCCGAGGCACGATCGAGGCGGTGGACGGCACCAGCGTCACCATCAAGCCGCGCCTCGGCGCCCCGGTGCAGGTGAAGCTGGGCGACTCCGTCCGGGTCGCCACCGCCAACAGCGCCAAGATCAGCGACATCCAGCCCGACAGCTACATCGGGACCGCGGCCACGCCGCAGCCGGACGGAACCCTGAAGGCTCTCGAGGTCGCGGTGTTCGCGCCGAGCATGCGCGGGACCGGCGACGGCCACTATCCGTGGGATCTCGAGAAGGAAAACACCATGACCAACGGCGCGGTGGGGGCCCTCTCGGGGACCACCGACCGAACGATCCGGGTGACCTACAAGGGCGGCGAGAAGACCATCACGGTGCCGGAGGGCGTGCCGGTCGTGGCCCTCGCCCCCGGGGATGCCAGCAAGATCAAGCCGGGCGCCCGCGTGGTCGCCTTCACCAAAGCGGATGCCGGCGGCGTCGCGGTGGCCGATCGGATGATCGTGGGCGAGAACGGCACCGTCCCGCCGATGTGAGTGGAGGCGCAGCCAGCCCCATCGCCTGAAGACGCCCGGAACACCGGGTGGGGCGGGCGCCCCGCGCCCGCCCTCCAACACCTTAGGGAGAACGCCATGATGAAGACGCTGCTCACCGGCCTCACCGTCGGCCTCGCGCTCGCCGCCGCACCGGCGCGTGCCGCCGACGTGGTGCGCTACCGCGGCACCATCGAGTCGGTCGATGGTTCGACCGTCACGATCAAGCCCCGCATGGGCGAGACCAAGACCGTGGTCTTCGGGGACGACACCAAGATCCTGGCCGCCAGCACGGGCCAGCTCTCCGACATCAAGTCCGAGAGCTACATCGGCACCGCCGCGATCCCCCAGCCCGACGGCACCCAGAAAGCCCTGCAAGTGACGGTGTTCGCCTCCTCCCTGCGCGGCACCGCCGACGGCCACTATCCGTGGGATCTCGGCTCCAACTCCACCATGACCAACGGTGCCATCGGCAGCCTGTCCGGCACCGAGGGCCGGACCCTGCTGGTCAAGTATCAGGGCGGCGAGAAGAAGGTCGTGGTGCCGCAGGACGTGCCCGTGACCCTGGTCGATCCGGGCGAGAAGAGCATCGTGGTTCCGGGCGCCAAGGTGGTGGCCTTCACCAAGGCGGGCGCGGACGGCAAGCTCAACGCCGCCGTCCTGATCGTTGGCCGCAACGGCACCGTCCCGTCGATGTGATCCCCTCCCCGGCCCCTCCGCGATCGCGGATGGGGCCGGGATTTCCATCCCTAAATCTCGAGGTCCCGTTGGCGATCGTCCCCGAAACACCGTCGCGCCTCGTGGTGATTCACCCGCTCGTGGTGCGGATCACCCACTGGATCAACGCCGTCGCGGTGTTCTGCATGCTGTTCAGCGGCTGGGCGATCTACAACGCCTCGCCGCTCTTTCCCTTCGTATTTCCCAAATGGGCCACTCTCGGCGGCTGGCTCGGCGGCGCCCTCGCCTGGCACTTCGCCGCGATGTGGCTCTTCGCCCTCAACGGCCTCGCCTACCTCGCCTACGGACTCCTGGCCCGGCACTTCGCCACCAGCTTCCTGCCCCTGAGCCCGGGCGCGATCTGGCGCGACGCCCGCGCGGCCTTGCGACTGCGGTTGAGCCACCGGATCGGGCGCTACAACGCCGTCCAGCGCCTCGCCTACCTGATCGCCATCGTGCTCGGCCTCCTCCTCGTCGCCTCCGGCTGCGCCCTGTGGAAGCCCGTGCAGTGGCAGACCCTGGCCAACCTGTTCGGTGGGTATGAATGGGCGCGGCGGGTCCATTTCGGCGCCATGGCGGGTCTCGCCGGCTTCATCCTCCTGCACCTCGCCCTCGTGGTCATCGTGCCGAGCACGCTGCTGGCGATGATCACCGGGCGTGCCCGCATCACCGAGGAGACCTCCGCCTGATGTCCCGCGATCCCGAAACCGCCGCCCGCCTGAAGGCCCTGCGCAGGGACATCGCCCCGGACCTCGCCAGCCTGGAACGACGCATGCTCCTGCGGGGCAGCCTCTCGGTCGGCGCCCTGACGCTCCTGTCCGGCTGCGATCTCTCCACGGGGAGCAACGGCACCCTGGCCGACCGGGTGCTCTGGGCGATGTCGCGGGCCAACGACCAGGTCCAGCAATGGCTGTTCGACCCCACGACCCTGGCCCCCACCTACCCGGCCTCGATGATCGATACGCCGTTCCGCTTCAACGCCTTCTACCCGCCGGACAACATCCCGGAGATCGACGAGTCGACTTGGACGCTCGAGGTCTCCGGCCGGGTCGCCGACAAGACGCCCTGGACGCTGGCGAAGCTGCGCGCCCTGCCGCAGGAGAGCCAGATCACCCGGCACATCTGCATCGAGGGCTGGAGCCAGATCGGGCAGTGGAGCGGCGTGCCGCTGCGGACCTTCCTGGAACGGAGCGGCGCCGACCTGACCGCCAAGTATGTCGGCTTCAAATGTGCCGACCGCTATTACGGCAGCCTCGACATGCCGAGCGCCCTGCATCCCCAGACGATCCTGGCCCTCGATTTCGCCGGCCAGCCTCTCGCGCCCGAGTACGGCTATCCGCTCCGCGTCCGGGTGCCGACGAAGCTCGGCTTCAAGAGCCCGAAGCACATCGCGGCGATCTTCGTGACCAACGATTATCCAGGCGGCTACTGGGAGGACCAGGGCTACAATTGGTTCAGCGGGATCTGAAGCCGGCCCTCGCATCGGCCACGGTTGCGCGCTACATCGCAGCGGCATGGAACCCGACTTCGCCCTCGACCCGCAGCTCGCCGCCGACACCGTGCACGTGGGCGACCTCGCCCTCTGCAGCGTCCTCCTCATGGACGATGCCCGCTTCCCCTGGCTGATCCTGGTGCCGCGCCGGGCCGGCGCCAGCGAGATCACGGACCTCGCGCCGGAGGATGCCCGAAGCCTGATGGATGAGATGCGGATCGCCACCGGGGTGATGCTGGCGCTGGCCAAGCCCGACAAGGTCAATGTCGCGGCCCTCGGCAACGTGGTGGCCCAGCTCCATGTCCACGTGATCGGGCGCTTCCACTCCGATCCGGCCTGGCCGAAGCCCATTTGGGGCATCGGCACCGCGACCCCCTACCCGCACCATGCCCGCGCCCAGATGATCGAGCGCATCGGCGCCCTTTTCGCGGCGGCCTGAGGCGATGGTCGATGCCTCGGGCCAGCTCGGCTACGTCCACAGCCGCCTCGTGCGCCACTCCGCCGAGAGCGCGTCCGCGATCCCCGACCTCGACGCGCCCGGCGCGCGGATCGTCGTCCTGGCCGGCGACCGCGTCGTACTGGCCGGCGACACGGCACTCCTGACGCCGGAGGTGGCCGCCCGGACGGGCCCGCGCAGCCTGACGCTCTATCTCGGCCGCCTGGACGGCGACCCGGTCTTCGCCGCCGCCGTTCCGGCGGAGCTGGCCGAGGGCCTCGAGGCCGATCCGGGATTCCGGACCAACGACCTGCGCAGCCTCGCCGGCGAGGGCCGGATCGCGCCCCATGAACTCGGGCTCCTCGCCACGGCGAAGTCGCTGCTCGGCTGGCATGCGCGTCACGGCTTCTGCGCCCAGTGCGGAGCGCCGACGACCCTCGCGGCCGGCGGCTACCGCCGCGAATGCACGGCCTGCGGGACGCATCACTTTCCCCGCACCGACCCCGTGGTGATCATGCTGATCACCCGGGGCGATGCCTGCCTGCTCGGGCGCTCGCCGCGTTTCCATGAGGGCATGTATTCCTGCCTCGCCGGCTTCCTGGAGCCCGGCGAGACCGTCGAGGACGCCGTGCGGCGCGAGACCTTCGAGGAGGTCGGCCTGACCATCGGCACGGTGCGCTACCACGCCTCGCAGCCGTGGCCATTCCCGTCCTCGCTGATGATCGGCTGCGTGGCCGAGAGCCTCGACGCGACCATCACCCTCGATCCGGAGGAACTCGCCGACGCGCAATGGTTCTCGCGGGACACCGTCGCGGCGATGCTCGAGGGCCGCCATCCCGACGGCCTGACCACGCCGCCACCCCTGGCGATCGCCAACCTCTTGATGCGGGCCTTCGTCGCAGGGCGGGCCTGAGGCCCCGACCCGGCCGGCTCATCCCAGGACGCGGATCGGCGCCCCATCGAGGAAAGCACGGATGTCCTCCACGATCTCGGGGAAATAGGTGCGGTAGTTCCGCTCGGTCACGTAGCCGAGATGCGGCGTCGCCAACACGTTGGGCAGGGTGCGCCAGGGCGAATCCGGCGGCAGCGGTTCGATCTCGAAGACGTCGAGGCCGGCACCGGCGATCCGGTTTTCGGTGAGGGCGGCCAGGAGGGCGGCCTCGTCCACGATCGCGGCGCGGGAGGTGTTGATCAGGAACGCCTCGGGCCGCATCCGGCGCAGGGCCGCGTCGTCGACGAGGCCGCGGGTGTGCGCGCCGAGGACGAGGTGGATCGAGACCACGTCGCTCGCCGCCAGCAGCGCCGCCAGCGAGGGCGCGAGGGCGACGCCCTCGGCCGCGGCCCGCTCGGCCGTGAGATGGGGACTCCAGGCGCTGACCTCCATGCCGAAGGCCTGGCCGATCCGGGCGACCCGGGCGCCCGTCTTGCCGAGACCGACGAGGCCGAGACGGCGGCCGGCCAGGTCGCTGCCGACGCTCGACTGCCAGGGTCCGCCCGTCCGCAGGGCCTGCACCTCCGGCACGAGGTGGCGGGCGAGCCCGAGGATCAGCGCCCAGGTCAGCTCCACCGGCGGCTCGGGGTGGCTGGCGGTGCCGCAGACCGTGACGCCGTGCGCCCGCGCAGCGGCCAGATCGATCGAGGCGTTGCGCATGCCGCTGGTGAGGAGGAGCTTCAGCTTCGGCAGCTGCGCGAAGAGGTCGGCCGGGAACGGCGTGCGCTCGCGCATCATCACGACGATCTCGCAGTCCCGGATCGCGTCGACCAGCGCCTCCCGCGACGCGAAGGTGGTCCGCAGGTCGCGCAGGGTGAGGCGGTCCGACAGCCCAGACCAGTCGGCCATGGTGGGGCCGACGCCCTGGTAATCGTCGAGGATCGCACAAGTGAGCATGGGACATCCTGTCAGGGGAGGACCGGGCTAACGCACAGCGAACAGCTTGGCCAGCCGCCCTCGAGACTTTGACTCCGCGACGCGAAACCGGCACCCCGGGATCCGAAACGATCACGATTCGTTCTCGACTGCAGACGGGTGCAGCGGAGCCGGGAGGAAGATGGGGTCGATATTCGAACCGCCCGCCTATGCCGAGCTCGCCGTCACCACGAACTTCTCCTTCCTGCGCGGGGCCTCGCATCCCGGCGAGATGGTGGGGCAGGCCGCCGAACTCGGGCTCCACGCCATCGGCATCGCCGACCGCAACACCCTGGCGGGCGTGGTGCGGGGCCATGCCGAGGCGAAACGGCGTGCCGCCGCCGGCGAGCCCGGCATCCGCTTCCTGCCCGGCGTGCGCCTCGTGACCGAGGAGGGCTTCGAGGTCGTGGCCTACCCGATGGACCGGGCCGCCTATGGCCGCCTGTGCCGGCTGCTGACCCTCGGCAACCGCCGCTCCGAGAAGGGCCAGTGCCGGTTCGATTTTTCGGAGCTCCTGGCTGCCAGCGAAGGCCAGATGCTCATCGCGGTTCCGCCGGAGCGGCTCGGCGAGGACGACCCCTTCCTCGGCCATGTCCGCCAGCTCGCCGCCGAGGCCCCCGGCCGGGTCACCCTGGCGGGGAGCCACCGCCGGCGCGGCGACGAGCGTCGCCGCCTCGGCCGCCTGGCCGCCTGGGGCGAACGCCTGGGCGCCCCCCTGGTGGCGGTCTCGGACGCGCTCTACCACCACCCGGACCGGCGTCCCCTGCAGGACATCGTCGCCTGCATCCGCGAGGGCTGCACCCTGGCGGCTGCGGGCTATCGCCTGGAGGCCAATGCGGAGCGCCACCTGCGGCCGGCGGCCGAGATGGCGCGCCTCTTCGCCGATCATCCCGAGGCCCTGGCCCGCACGATCGAGATCGCGGAGACCTGCAGCTTCTCCCTCGACGAACTGACCTACGAATACCCCGACGAGCCGGTGCCGCCGGGTTTCACCGCACAGGGCTATCTGACCGACCAGGTGATGAAGCGCGCCCAATGGCGCTATCCCAACGGCATTCCCGAACAAATCGTGAACAGGATCCAGGATGAGCTGCGGCTCATCGAGAAGATGAACTATGCGCGCTACTTCCTCACCCTGTTCGACATCGTCGAGTTCGCGCGCAAGCGGGGCATCCTGTGCCAGGGGCGCGGCTCGGCGGCCAATTCCGTGGTCTGCTACTGCCTCGGCATCACGGCGGTCGACCCCACCGAGATCCGGCTGCTGTTCGCCCGCTTCATCTCGGAGAACCGGGCCGAGCCCCCCGACATCGACGTCGACTTCGAGCACGAGCGTCGCGAGGAGGTGATCCAGTACCTCTACGACCGCTACGGCCGCGACAGGGCTGCGATCTGCGCCACGGTGATCCACTACCGCCCGCGCAGTGCCATCCGGGAGGTCGGCAAGGTCCTCGGGCTGCCCCCCGACATCACCGGTGTGATGGCCGACACGGTCTGGGGCTCCTGGGGCAAGGACCTGCCCGACGCGCATATCCGGCAGGCCGGGCTCGACCCGGACAATCCGCGTATCCGGCAGGCGCTGGAACTCGCCCACGCGCTGATCGGCTTCCCGCGCCACCTGTCGCAGCATGTGGGCGGCTTCGTACTGACGCGCGGACGCCTCGACGAGACCGTGCCGGTGGGCAACGCCGCCATGGCGGACCGCACCTTCATCGAATGGGACAAGGACGACATCGACGTCCTCGGCCTGATGAAGGTCGACGTGCTGGCGCTCGGCATGCTGAGCTGCCTGCGCCGGGGCGTGGATTTCCTGGCACGCGATTACGGGCACGACTATCCGACGCTGGCCGACCTGCCGCGCGCGGACGAAGCCACCTACGCGATGCTGGCCAGGGCCGATTCGGTGGGCGTGTTCCAGGTCGAGAGCCGGGCGCAGATGTCGATGCTCCCGCGCCTGAAGCCGCGGGAATTCTACGACCTCGTGGTGCAGGTGGCGATCGTCCGGCCGGGGCCGATCCAGGGCGACATGGTCCACCCGTACCTGCGCCGCCGCCAGGGGATCGAACCGGTCGAATACCCCTCCCCCCATCCCGATCACGGGCCGGCGAACGAACTCGAGAGCGTGCTCAAGCGGACCTATGGCGTGCCCCTGTTCCAAGAGCACGCCATGCAGATCGCCATCACCGCCGCCGGCTTCGAGCCGCACGAGGCCGACGGCCTGCGCCGAGCCATGGCCACCTTCCGGCACAACGGCCAAATCGTGAACTTCCGCACCAAGTTCGTCGAGGGCATGGTGACGCGCGGATACCCGCGCGACTTCACCGAACGCTGCTTCAAGCAGATCGAGGGCTTCTCCACCTACGGCTTCCCCGAGAGCCATGCGGCGAGCTTCGCCCTGCTGGTCTACGCCTCGGCCTGGATGAAGTGCCGGCATCCCGACGTCTTCCTCGCCGCGATCCTCAACTCCCAGCCGATGGGCTTCTACCAGCCGGCGCAGCTCGTGCGCGACGCTCGCGCCCACGGGGTCGAGGTGCGCGGCGTCGACGTCAATGCGAGCGATTGGGACTGCACCCTCGAGCCGGCCCTGGAGCCCCCGCCCCCCGGCATCCCGCGGCGCTTCGCCGTGCGCCTCGGCCTGCGCCAGGTGAGCGGGGTGCCGCAGGCCGCCATGCACCGCCTCGTGGCTCTGCGGGGCAACGGCTATGCCAGCATCGAGGGCCTGCAGGCGGCCCTCGCCCTGCCCCGCAATGCCCTGGAGCGGCTGGCGGAGGCGGATGCGTTCCGCTCCCTCGATCTCGACCGGCGGGCCGCCCTCTGGGCGGTGCGGACCCTGGAGGGCACCTCCGCCCGCAAGGCGGCCCTGCGGACCGACGGCGACCGGCGGGCGCATCTCCTTGACACGCCGATGCCGCTCTTCGCCTTCCATGCCGATGACGGGCTGTTCCGGGCCGAACCCGCCGTGGCCCTGCCCGCCCTGGCGGCCTCGGAGCACGTGGCGGAGGACTACGCCGCCACCGGCCTCTCCCTGAAGGGCCACCCGGTGGCGTTCTTCCGGACGCGGCTCGCCCGGATCGGCGCGATCCCGGCTCGCGACCACCACGACGGGTCCCGCGTGGCGAACAATGCCCGCGTCACCGTGGCGGGGCTCGTCCTCACCCGGCAGCGGCCGGGCACGGCGCGCGGGACGGTGTTCCTGACCCTGGAGGACGAGACCGGGATCGCCAACGTCATCGTCTGGCGCGACGTGTTCGAGGCCAACCGCGCGACCGCCATGGGCGCCCGCTTCCTGGCGGTGCGCGGCCGGGTTCAGCGCCAGGGCCTCGTGGTGCACCTCCTGGCCGAACAGTTCCGCGACCTCTCGTCCGCCTTGCGCGACCTGCGCGCCGGCGGCCTGCGGCTACCGCCCGAGACCACCGATTTCGGCGCCCCGGAGGATCGACGAATTTACCGCAGCCGCGATTTTCATTGAGGCCGAATCGCGACTACGGGCCGAACCCGCTGGCCACTCGGCCTGCCCAAGACTAGAGCTGTTCCAAACCTCGACGAGACCCACGACGCTGCCCCACTCATCGACACACGCCCCCTGGTGGAAAGGCTGGCAGGTCGTGCATGCGACCGAGCGCCTGCGCGCGCGCGCATGGCTGGGCGAGGGGGCCGCCCTGACCGCTTCGGCCCTCGCCCTCGGCCTGCGCTTCGCCCTCGACGACATCCTGCCGCCGGGCTTTCCCTACCTGACGTTCTTCCCGGCCGTGATCCTCACGACCTTCTTCTTCGGCCTGCGGCCCGGCATCACCTGCGCGGCCCTGAGCGGCTTCGCCGCCTGGTACTTCTTCATCCCGCCCGCCAGCACCTTCCTCATCGACGGGCCGACCGCCCTGGCCCTGTGCTTCTACGTGTTCATCGTCGCGGTCGACATCGCGCTGATCCACGTCATGCACCGGGCGGGCGAGCGGCTGCGCACCGAACGGCAGGTCTCGGCGGGGCTCTACGAGCAGCAGCGCACGATGTTCCAGGAGCTGCAGCACCGGGTCGCCAACAACATGCAGTTCGTGGCCGCCCTGCTGACCCTGCAGAAGCGCAAGGTCGGCAACGATCCGAAGGCGGCGCTCACCGCCCTCGACGAGGCCCGGGTGCGGCTGGAGACGATCTCGCGGATCCATCGGCGCCTGTACGACCCGAGCAGCATCGAGCGCCCGGTGGGGCAGTACCTCAAGGAGCTCTGCACCGATCTCCTCGACGCCACGGGCGCCCAGAACATCGTCTGCCTCGTCGACACGCCGCCCCTGCGGTTCGATCTCACCCAGCTCACCACCCTGTCGCTCCTCGTGGTCGAGGTGGTGACCAACGCCCTGAAGCACGCCTTCCCGGACGGGCGGCGGGGCACCATCACGATCCAACTCGAGCAGCTCGATGCGGAGCGCCTGCAGCTCGTCATCGCCGATGACGGGCGCGGCATGCCCGCGGATTTCGACCCGGACGCCACGCGTAGCCTCGGCTTCCGCATCGCACAGGGCCTCGCCGGACAGCTCGGCGGCCAGCTCACCTACAGCAATGAGGGCGGCACGGTGGTCCGCCTGGCCTTCACGCCCTGAGGGGCCTCACCTCCCCGGACAGCCCGACCATGCGATTGCGCAGCGCCCTCCTCCCCCTCCTCCTCGGCGCGAGCCTGCTCGGACCCGGCCTCGCATGGGCCGACGCGTGCGACGACCTCGCCGCCCGGATCGCCAGCGCCATGGGTGGAAAGGTCGGCCGGCGCACCGGCCCTAGCATCGACCTGCGGGTCCCCGGCGGCCTGAAGCTCGACCTGACCTGCCGGGCGGAGCCCATCGTGCAGGCCGCCTCCTCCGACCCGACGCCCTCGGCCGCCTACTTCGCCGATCTCGCCCTGGCGGCCGAGATCGTGGTCGGCGAGGGTGCCGGTGCGGTCCAGGCCGCCATCGCCGCGGCGCACGCCACCGCCCTGAAGGAACGGCGCAAATCCTTCATCCAGCAGAACGGCTGGTCGGCGAGCTGCTACACCGACGCCAGCGGCTCGATCCGCACCCTGTGCTCGGTGGGACGGATCCCGCCGGGTTAGGAGGCTCCTTCTCCGGATGCGCGGATCACCCTGGATCCGCGCCCCGTCGCAGCTCCGAAAGGATCAGTACTCGATCACGTCTTCCAGGGCGTAGTGCTTCACCGTCTTCCGGTTGGCGATGAGCTCGTCGATGGTCGGCTCGCCCTTCATGGCGCGGCTGATCGCGAGCTTCGTCGCCTCGTAATTCGTCCGGTAGAGATCCTTGCGATCGACGTCCGGGTCGGATCCGCAGCGCTCGTCCAGCCAGATCATGATGATCATGCAAAGCTCGTCGAGCCCGTCCTTGGGCAGGACGCCCTCGATCACGCAGTCGATGATGGCATCCCCCGTGGCGGCCTGGACAACACCGCCGAGCAATTCGGCATACTCGGCGGTATGAATCGTGACCTTCGTGGTCATCATCGTGGCCGGGCGTACGAGCTGGTTGAGATCGCGCACCACGAACATCCGGGTGTGGCCCTGGACCTGGCCCATCATGCCGGCGAAGGCCTGGCCCACCGGGCCGCGGGTGGAACCGATCAGCACCTCCGGCATCGCGTCGGTGTACTGCCCTTCCGCCGCGAGCACGGTCGCCTCGCCGGTACGGAACCAGATCTCGGACATGGGGTCTTCCTTCCCTGAATGATCGCCGTGCCCCGGGGGCCGGGATGGGTCGGGGCGCACAAACACCAGAGGGCGGCACGGCGTCAATCGCGGGGCGGATCTTCCGGCCCCTGGCCTCACGCCATCGGATCGGTCATGCAGGATCAGTCATGCAGGATCGGTTATGCAAGATCGGCTATGCAGGACCGCCGGCGACCGGGAGGGTCGGGGGCACGGGAGAGGCGCAAAGCCCATGAGCGGAGAACGGGACTGGAGTATCGCGGTGGCGGCCGCGCCTGACGGGGTTCGGGTCGAGATCGGCCTGCCCGGTACGAACGGCGCCCCGGTCACGGCAATCCTCGCCCTCGACCGCGAGGAGGCCCGAACCCTGGCGCGGGCGCTGCTGGCGGCATCGGGCGACGCGATGGAGCGGACGTTTCCCCGCGCCTCGGGCTCCGGGGAACGCTAGAGACCGACGCGGTTGCTGCGGCCCGGCAGGGTCTGCACCTTGGCGTCGCGGGGCTCGATCGGCGCCGCGCAGGTGTAGGTGAACTCGGTCTGCAGGTCGGTGAACACGGTCTCGCCGCGGACCCGGCAATCCTCGCGCCCCGTCTCGTTCAGGTAGGTGCGCGCCGCATCGCGGAAGCGCTTGACCCGGGTCAGGGCCGGATCGCCGCCGGCGAACGCATCGTCGATGCCGCAGCCGGTGGTCTCGCGCAGGGCGTTGGAGACGATCAGCATCTTGCGGACCCGGCGCTGGTCGTAGACCTCGTAGGGGTCCTTGCAGCCGATGGTGACGACCTGGGGCGTCAGGCTGACATAGGTCTTGGAGATGTAGGCGAAGCCGGTGCAGCCCGAGGCGATCAGCCCGAGCGCGACGGTGGCGACGAGGGAGCCGGTGAGCCGGTACACGATTCAGACGCCCTTCGCTGGTCTCGGGCCATGGTCGGTCCGGATCGGCATTGAAGCGCAGGCGCGCCCACGGTCAAGCCTCCGCCGGCCACATCCCGGTGTGATTCGATCCCGCCCCGGCTTCCGGGACGGGATCGCGCATCCTACTCGGCGGCGGCCGCGAGGTAGCGGGCCGGATCGTAGTTCAGGATGGGGCCGAGCCAGCGCTCGACCTCGCGCACATCCATGTCCTTGCGGACGGCATAGTCCTCGACCTGGTCGCGCTCCACCTTGGCGACGCCGAAGTAATGCGCCTCCGGATGGGCGATGTAGAGGCCCGAGACCGAGGAGCCCGGCCACATGGCGTAGGACTCGGTGAGCTTCACGCCGATGCGCGATTCCGCCTTGAGGAGATCGAACAGCGTGACCTTCTCGGTGTGGTCGGGCTGCGAGGGATAGCCGGGCGCGGGACGGATACCGGCATATTCCTCGCGCACGAGGTCTGCCGGCGTGAAGGTCTCGTCGGCGGCGTAGCCCCAGAACTCGCGGCGGACCCGCTCGTGCATGCGCTCGGCCAACGCCTCGGCGATGCGGTCGGCGAGCGCCTTGACCAGGATCGAGCGATAATCGTCGTTGGCCCGCTCGAAGCGCTCGGCGATGCGCACCTCCTCCAGGCCCGCCGTGACGACGAAGCCGCCGACATAGTCGGCGATCCCCGTCTCGGCCGGCGCGACGAAGTCGGACAGGCAGGTGTTGGCGCGCCCGTCGCGCTTCGTCAGCTGCTGGCGCAGGCCAAAGAAGGTCGCGAGGGTCTCCGAGCGGCTCTCGCCGGTGAAGAGCGTGATGTCGTCGCCCAGGCTGTTCGCCGGCCAGAAGCCGATGATCGCCTTCGGGTTGAACCAGCGCTCGGAGACGATCTGGGCCAGCATCTCCTGGGCGTCGTCGAACAGGGCCTTGGCGGCCGGCCCCTGGTTGGGATCCTCGAAGATCGCCGGGTAGCGGCCCTTGAACTCGTAGGTCTGCAGGAACGGCGTCCAGTCGATGTAGGGCACGAGGTCCGCGACCTCGTAGGAGCTGTAGACCCGCACGCCGGTGAAGCTCGGCTTCTTCGGCTGGTAGCCCGACCAGTCGATCCGGAACGGGTTGGCGCGGGCTTTCGCCAGCGGTAGGCGCTGCTTGTCGAGCTCCGAGCGGGCATGGGCGTCCGAGACCTTGCGGTACTCGGCGCGGATGTTGGCGATGGTCGAATCCCGCGTCTCCTTCGAGAGCAGGCTGGAGACCACGCCGACGGCGCGGCTCGCATCGGTGACGTAGACGGTCTGGCCGCGATTGTAGGAGGGATGGATCTTCACCGCCGTGTGGACGCGGCTCGTGGTGGCGCCGCCGATGAGGAGCGGCACGTCGAAGCCCTCGCGCTCCATCTCGGCCGCGACGTGCACCATCTCGTCCAGCGACGGGGTGATGAGGCCGGACAGGCCGACGATGTCGACGTTCTCGCGCTTGGCGACGTCGAGGATCTTGGCCGCCGGCACCATCACGCCGAGGTCGATGATCTCGTAGTTGTTGCAGGCGAGCACGACGCCGACGATGTTCTTGCCGATGTCGTGGACATCGCCCTTCACGGTCGCCATCAGGATCTTGCCGGCGGCCTGGCGCTTGCCGTCGCCGCCGTTGGCGAGCTTCTCCGCCTCCATGAAGGGCTCGAGATAGGCGACCGCCTGCTTCATCACGCGGGCCGACTTCACCACCTGCGGCAGGAACATCTTGCCCGAGCCGAACAGGTCGCCCACCACGTTCATGCCGGCCATGAGCGGGCCCTCGATGACGTGGAGCGGACGCTCCACCCCGAGGCGGGCCTCCTCCGTGTCGGCGACGATGTATTCGGTGATCCCGTTGACGAGCGCGTGCTCGATGCGCTTCTCGACAGGCGCCTCGCGCCAGGACAGGTCGGCGGTCTTGGCCTGGACGCCGCCGCCGGACTTGAAGCGTTCGGCCGCCTCCAGCAGGCGATCGGTGGCGTCGTCGCGCCGGTTGAGGACGACGTCCTCGCAGAGTTCGCGCAGCTCGGGCGGCAGCTCGTCGTAGATCGCGAGCTGGCCGGCATTCACGATGCCCATATCCATGCCGACCTGGATCGCATGGTAAAGGAACACCGCGTGCATGGCCTCGCGCACCGGCTCGTTGCCGCGGAAGGCGAAGCTGAGGTTCGAGATGCCGCCCGAGATGTGGGCGTGGGGCAGGGTCTCGCGGATGGTCTTGGTCGCCTCGATGAAGGCGACGCCGTAGCCGTTGTGCTCCTCGATGCCGGTGGCGACGGCGAACACGTTCGGGTCGAAGATGATGTCTTCCGGCGGGAAGCCGACCTCTTCGGTCAGGACCCTGTAGGCCTTGGTGCAGATCTCGACCTTGCGCTCCAGCGTGTCGGCCTGGCCCTGCTCGTCGAAGGCCATCACCACGATCGCCGCGCCGTAGGAGCGGCACACCCGGGCGTCGTGGACGAACTTCTCGACGCCCTCCTTCATGGAGATCGAGTTCACGATCGCCTTGCCCTGGACGCACTTCAGCCCGGCCTCGATGACGTGGAACTTCGAGGAATCGATCATCACCGGCACGCGGGCGATGTCGGGCTCGGCGGCGACGAGGTTGAGAAACTCCACCATCGCCTTCTCGGAATCCAGCAGACCCTCGTCCATGTTGACGTCGATGATGCTGGCGCCCGCCGCCACCTGGTCGCGGGCGACGTCGAGGGCGGCGGCGTAGTCGCCGGCGGTGATGAGCTTCCTGAACTTGGCCGAGCCGGTGACGTTGGTGCGCTCGCCGACGTTCACGAAGGGGATCTCCTTCGTCAGCGTGAACGGCTCCAGGCCCGACAGGCGCATCAGGCGCGGCACTTCGGGAATGGCGCGGGGCTTCACGCCCTCTACGGCCTGCGCGATGGCGCGGATGTGGTCCGGCGTGGTGCCGCAGCAGCCGCCGACCATGTTGACGAGGCCGGCGGTGGCGAACTCGCCCACCAGCTTGCCCATGGCCTCGGGGCTCTCGTCGTAGAGGCCGAACTCGTTGGGCAGGCCGGCATTCGGGTAGGCGCAGACCAGGGTGTCGGCGATGCGCGACAGCTCCGAGATATGGCCGCGCATCTCCTTGGCGCCCAGCGCGCAGTTCAGCCCGATGGTGAGCGGGCCGGCGTGGCGGAGCGCGTTCCAGAATGCCTCCGGGGTCTGGCCCGAGAGGGTGCGGCCGGAGAGATCGGTGATCGTGCCCGAGATCATGATCGGCAGGGCCATGCCCCGCTCCTCGAACACCGCCCAGGCGGCGGCGACCGCCGCTTTGGCGTTCAGCGTGTCGAAGATGGTCTCGATCAGGATGAGCTCGGCGCCGCCATCCATCAGGCCGCGCACCTGCTCCTCGTAGGCCTGTTTGACCTCGTCGAAGGTCACGGCCCGGTAGCCGGGATTGTTGACGTCCGGCGAGATCGACAGGGTGCGGTTGGTCGGGCCGATGGCGCCGGCCACGAAGCGGCGGCGGCCGTCTTGGCGCTCGGCGAGCTGGGCGGCCTCGCGGGCAAGGCGCGCGCCTTGCGCGTTCAGCTCGTGGATGATCGATTCCATGCCGTAATCGGCCTGGGCGATCGTGGTGCCCGAGAAGGTGTTGGTCTCGCAGACGTCGGCCCCGGCCAGGAAGTAATCGAGGTGGATCTGCCGGATCGCGTCGGGCTGGGTCAGGATCAGGAGGTCGTTGTTGCCCTTCTGGTCGTGCGCATGGTCGCCGAAGCGGTCACCGCGGAAGTCCGCCTCGCCGTAGCCCAGGCGCTGGATCACAGTTCCCATCGCCCCGTCGAGGACGAGGATTTTCTCGCCAGCGCGCTGGCGCAGGGCGGCTTCGATCTCTTTTCCGTCGACGGGGCGCAGGTCGGTCATGGGTTTCTCACGCGTCGTTCCGGGACCGCGGCGCGGCACCCGGAACCCGGAACCGCGACGGGTCCGGACAGTGAAGTTCGACAGGGTCGGCGTGTCGGATCCCGGACTCGCCTTCGGCGCCCCGGGATGACGTTTGCTTATGCCGCCTTGGCGGCGACCTTGGGTGCCTGCGCCCGCAGGCCGAGCACGTGACAGATGGCGTAGACGAGGTCGGACCGGTTCATCGAGTAGAAGTGGAAGTCGTTGACGCCGTGGTCGACGAGGTCGAGCACCTGCTCGGCCGCCACCGCCGCCGCCACGAGGCGCCGGGTCTCAACGTCGTTGTCCAGCCCCTCGAACCGGGCCGCGAGCCAGTACGGCACCGAGGCGCCGGTCCGGCGGGCGAAGTTCGCCGCCTGCTTAAAGTTCTGCACCGGCAGGATGCCGGGGATGATCGGGATGTCGATGCCGGCGGCGCGCACCTTGTCGACGTAACGCAGGTAGATGTCGTTCTCGAAGAAGAACTGCGTGATCGCCTGGTCGGCGCCGGCATCGACCTTGGCTTTCAAGGCGTCGATGTCGGCATCGAGGGAGGAGGCCTCCGGGTGCTTCTCCGGATAGGCCGAGACCGAGACCTTGAAGTCGCCGATGCGCTTGATGCCGGCGACGAGATCGGAGGTCTGGGCGTAGCCGCCCGGATGCGGCCGGTAGGCCGTTCCGATTCCGTCCTGCGGGTCGCCGCGCAGGGCCACGATGTGGCGTACGCCGGCATCCCAGTAGGATTGCACGACGGCGTCGATCTCCTCGCGGGTGGCGTCGACGCAGGTGAGGTGGGCGGCCGGCTGGAGGCTCGTCTCCTTGACCATCCGCGCGACGGTGTTGTGGGTGCGCTCGCGGGTGGAGCCGCCCGCACCGTAGGTCACCGAGACGAATTTCGGCTGCAGCGGCGCGAGGCGCTCGATCGAGGACCAGAGGATCTTCTCCATCTCCTCGGTCTTCGGGGGGAAGAACTCGATGGAGACACGGATCGGACGATAGCTGTCGCGGCTGGCGCGATGGTGGGAGGCGGAAGGCATCGGGTCGTCCTCTCTGTCGATCGGTTCAGACGGTCGTCGATCAAGTTCGGGTGCAGGTGGAAACGGGCCGTCGCCCTCAGGCGACGGCCCGCTCCGGGATCATCTCGGGCGCGGGGGCCGCCCTCTCGGCCGCATCGGTGGCCAGCCAGAGGGTCACGGTCAACTGGTCCTCGACCTCGCCGGTGGGGGCGAGGTCCCGGGTGGTGACGGTGGGCAGGCCCGCATCGTTGAGCCAGCCCGTCACCTGCTCGGGCGCGAAGCCGAGACGGCGATGGGCCTGGGCCTCGCGCAGGAACTCGAGGTCGTGGGGGGCGAAGTCCACCACTAGCAGGCGCCCGCCGGGGGCGACGAGACGCGCGGCCTCGCGCAGGGCCCGGGTCGGATCGTCGAGGTAGTGCAGCACCTGATGGACGACGACGAGGTCGAACCCGCCGCGCCCGAAGGGCGGCGCGTGGATGTCGCCCTGGCGCAGGTCGACCCGCGACAGGCCGAGGCGTTCCAGGTTCGCCCGCGCCACCGAGAGCATCGCGTGGTTGGAATCGAGCCCGACCGCCCGGGCGGCGCGGCCCGCCAGGAGCCCGAGCATGCGCCCGGTGCCGGTGCCGAGATCGACGAGGTTCTGGATCGGCCGGTCGCCGAGCACGTCCAGGACCGCGGCCTCGACGATGGCCTCCGGCACGTGCAGCGAGCGCAGATGGTCCCATTTGGGGGCGAGACGGGCGAAGAAGGCCTGGGCGGCCTCGGCCCGCTGGGTGCGCACGGCCTCCAGGCGGGCGAAATCCTCCGAGAGCGGCGCCCGGGCGGCATCGAGCCCGGCCACCAGCGGCTCGACCAGGGAGGCCCGATCCTCCACGAGGCGGAAGAAGGCCCAGGCCCCCTCGCGGTGCCGCTCCACCAGACCCGCCTCCACGAGCAGCTTGAGATGGCGCGAGATGCGCGGCTGCGACTGGCCCAGAATGTCGGTCAGATCGGAAACCGAGAGCTCTCCGGCGGCCAGAAGTGCGAGGATGCGCAGGCGCGTCTCCTCGGCCGCCGCCCGCAGGATGGCGAGGGCGTCCGGAAACGGTAGGGCCGTGGCCGAGGAAGGTCCTGCGTTAGACATAAAGATATCTTTATGTGAAAACGAAAGCCCTGACAAGCGCCTCGGGCACCCCATTGGGATCGATCGCGCGGTCGTTCAGGGCCCGTTCCAGAGCCAGGCCGCCCCGCGGACACCGGAGGCGTCGCCGTGCCGGCTCGGGCGGATCGGCGTGTCGAACGCATCCGAGAAGACGTGCGGCGCCACGCGTTCGGGGAGGCCCGCGAGGATCTCCGGCACCCGCGAGAGGCCGCCGCCGATGACGATGACGTCCGGGTCGATCAGGTTGACCCCGTGGGCGATGCCGCGCCCGAGGCGATCCAGGTAGCGGTCGACGGTCGCCCGGGCCTCCGCGTCGCCCGCCCGCAGGGCCGCGATCACGCCCTCGCCCCGGGTCGCCGTACCGGTGCGGCGGGCGTGGTCGGCGGCCAGCGCCGGACCGGAGACCCAGGTCTCGAGGCATCCGTGCCGGCCGCAATAGCAGGCGGGGCCGGGACGCTCGTCGTCGCGGGGGGATGGCAGCGGGTTGTGGCCCCACTCGCCGGCGATCCGGTCACGTCCCGAGAGGGCACGGCCCCGAAGGGCGATCCCGGAGCCGACGCCGGTCCCCAGGATGATGGCCCAGACGACGGGCAGGCCGGCGCCGGCGCCGTCCACGGCCTCGGAGACCGCGAGGCAGTTGGCATCGTTCTCGAGACGCACCGGGCGGGCGAGACCTCGCTCGAGATCCTGCGCGAAGGGCCGGCCGTTCAGCCAGACCGAGTTCGCGTTCTTGACGAGTCCGGTCCGCGGCGAGATCGCGCCGGGCATGCCGATGCCGACCGTGCCGGGGGCTCCCGCTCGCGCCTCCAGGTCGCAGACCAGTCCCGCGATGGCCGTCAGCGTCGCGGCGTAATCGTCTCGCGGCGTGGCGATCCGCTGCTCGGCCCGCGTCGTGCCATCGGACGCGAGGGCGATCCCGGCGATCTTGGTACCGCCGAGATCGATGCCGATGCGCAGAGGTTCGGACAGGTCCGGGTCCCGTCAGCGCGCCGCGGCCGGGATCGGGGACGCCGCCGCGGCGGTAGCGCTCGACTCCATCTCGGGTGCGTGGTCGGAGATGTCGGTGCCGATGGAAACCGGGTGCGCCATGACCTGGCGCAGCTTCTCCGTGTCGAGCTCGCCCTCCCAGCGGCTGACCACCACGGTGGCGACGCCGTTGCCGATCAGGTTCGTGATGGCGCGGCACTCCGACATGAACTTGTCGACGCCGAGGATCAGGGTCATGGCCGCCACCGGCACGGGGTTGTTGGGGATGGCGCTGAGCGTGGCCGCCAGGGTGATGAAGCCCGCGCCGGTGACGCCGGACGCGCCCTTGGAGGTCAGCATCGCCACCAGGATGATCGTGGCGTACTGGCCGAAGGACAGGTCGGCCCCCACGGCCTGGGCCAGGAACAGCGAGGCCAGGGTCATGTAGATGTTGGTGCCGTCAAGGTTGAACGAGTAGCCCGTCGGGATCACGAGGCCCACCACCGAGTCCGACGCGCCGAGGCGGCGCATCTTCGTCATCATGTGCGGCAGCACCGTCTCGGAAGACGACGTGCCGAGGACGATCAGGAGCTCGTCCTTGATGTAGGCGAGGAACTTGAAGATCGAGAATCCGGCGACCCGGGCGATACCGCCGAGCACCAGAATCACGAACAGGAAGGCGGTGACGTAGAAGGTGCCGACGAGCCAGGCGAGGTCGATCACCTTGCCGATGCCGTACTGGCCGATGGTAAAGGCCATGGCGCCGAAGGCCCCGATGGGGGCGAGCTTCACCACCAGGCCGATGATGCGGAAGAAGATCTGCCCGGCCGTGTCGATGGCGTGGGTGATGGCCTCGCCGCGCTGGCCCATCCCGGTGACGACGACGCCGGTGAGGATCGAAATCAGCAGCACCTGCAGCAGGTCGCCGGTGGCGAAGGCGTCGAAGAAGCTCTTCGGGATCAGCGCCATGATGTGGCCGGTCACCGAATCGTCGGCGGCCATCTTGGCGTATTTCTCCACGGCCTTGGCATCGAGCTTGGTGACGTCGGCATTGAAGCCGGCACCCGGCCTGACGACCTCGCCCACGAGAACGCCGATGAGCAGCGCGATGGTGGAGACCACCTCGAAGTAGATGAGCGCCTTCAACCCGACGCGGCCGACCTTCTTCAGGTCGCCGATCGAGGCGATGCCGTGCACGATGGTACAGAAGATGATCGGCGCGATCATCATCTTGATCAGGGCGATGAAAGCGTCCCCGAGCCACTTGACCGACTTGCCCCATTCGGGCTGCAGCCAGCCGAGGAGCACGCCGAGGGCGATCGCGATCAGCACCTGGATGTAGAGCACCTTGTACCAGGGCTCCTTGACCGGACGTGGGACCGCGGCCGGTGCCGTTCCGTACGTCGTCGCCTGGGCCATGATCCCTCCCGCTGCGCTCTGCGCAACCCACCGATTGTTAATCCCGACGCTAGCCAGTTTATTCGCGTCGCTCAATCGCGGGCGGTGGGCTGCAATGACAAACCACGAGCGCTTACATGCCCTTCGCGGGAAAAAGTCCCGGCGGCGGGCAGGCAGACTGGCGCCGGGAGATCGCCAGTTTCGGCTCTCGGCGCGGATGCGGATCTTCGGCACGGGTGCGTGCCGGCGCTCGCGCGAGGGCCGGCTGGGTGGGACAGGCCTCGCCCCACGCGTCGCTGGCCGCGCGCGCCCATCGCACCGCGCCGACGCCCGTTCCGGCCCGGATCACCCGGAGGGCGGGGCGAACCGCCCTGTCCGGCGACGGTCGCTCAGGTCTGCTGCGTGCGACGGGGACGAACGGTCCAGCGCTCGAACTCGGCGGCGATGTCGTCCTCGCCGCGCGCGGCGCCCTTCGGCTGCGGGTTGCCGAGCGCCTGCGACAGGCTCTCGATCACGTCGTCGATGCGGGAGTCGATGGCTGGCGCGCCCTCGGCGGCAGGCTCGCTCGCGGGGTCCGGCTGTGCGTGCGCATCCCCCGCCTCGGGGACCGCGGCCGCCTGCGCCTCGACCGGAGCAGGCTCCTCGGCCGGAGGAGCGGGCGCGGGTGCTGCCTCGGCGGCGACCGGTGCCGCCGCCGCGCTTCCGCCCGCGACCCGGCGCAGCGCCTTCATCATCCCGTCGCCGTCACCGGCATTGGTCTTCGGGGCGCCGTAGCGGCCGAAGCCAAAGCGCGGCTCGATCAGGTCGAGAACGGCGTCGAGGGCGGCATTGGACAGGCCGATCTCGCTGGGATGCGGCACGCCCTGCAGGGCCACCGCGTGCCGGTCGTAGCTCGGATCGCCGGTGACCTCGGGACCGAACCAGGCCGGCACCGGGAAACCCTGGCCCTCGTCGGCGCCGTCGAAGGACACGCTCACGAGGTCGAACTCGCCGGGCGCCACGTAGCGGTCGATCAGCGCCTCGCGGCCGCCGCCGAGGGCGAGCGCCGTGCGGTCATAGGCGGCCTTGCCCGAGCAGACATCCATCAGCGCATCGCCGTGCGCGCGCGGCACATCGGTGCGCTCTTCGCTGGACGTTCCGTCCGGTGCGGTGGTCACCAGGACGAGGTGGCAGGCCTGCCCGTCGACCCGGACGTAGGAGACGCGGCCGGCCTGGGGGGCGAAGTAGCCCTCTGTGATCCGGGAACCTCCGCGCTCCTTGCGGATGAGGCGGACCAGGGCGGGGGCCACGAGAAACCGGCGTACGAGGCTCATCGACATTCTCCGCGATGTCGGTCGACCCGGCGATAGAGATCCGGGCGGACACTGACGTCAGGGCCGCCGACCTCCCGCGACGCGAGGTGGACAGACCGGCTTTCAGGTGGTTCCCCGCGCCGAGCCCGGCGGCCCTCCACGTGGAACAATGACATAGGATATGATCTGCGTTCGTTCCCCGCGTAGCCGGGGCAGATCGGTTAATAATTCTCGTTCCGGACTAAGCAAAACGACGGCGAAATCAAGACCATCCCCGCCGTCGCTCCCCCTCATCCGTCGATCCGTCCCCATCGAAACCCGATCCGTCCCTCGTGCCGATGCCCGTCAGGCCTCCGGCTCGAAGCGCAGGGAGAGGCCGTTCATGCAGTAGCGCAGTCCGGTGGGCGGCGGACCGTCATCGAAGACGTGGCCGAGATGGCCCTTGCAGTGGGCACAATGCACCTCGGTGCGGGTCATCCAGTGGCTGCGGTCGACGGTCGTCTCCACCGCGTCGTCGAGGGGATCGAAGAAGCTCGGCCAGCCGGTCCCGCTCTCGAACTTGGTACCGGTGACGAAGAGCGGGGCGTCGCAGCCGGCGCAGTGGAACACGCCCGGACGCTTCTCGGCGTTGAGGCAACTGGTCCCGGCCCGCTCGGTGCCGTGCTCGCGCAGCACGCGATACTGGTCCGGCGTGAGGATCTCGCGCCATTCGGCCTCGCTGCGGGTCTGGATCTCGTCCGCGGTGGCCGAAGACATGGAGGAAGAGGACGTGGGGGAAGAGGACGTGGGAGGCGAAGACATCGGGCCTGTGCTCCTCAGAGGCGGGGACGATGCCACTTAGATAGGCCCCCGACGCCCCCGTGGGGAGGCCGCCCTCAGGCGACGGCGCCGAGGGTGTCGGCCATGCGCGCCCGGCGGGCGCCCATGGGCCGCTCGGGGCCGGTGGTGGTGTCGCGCGCGGTCTGGTGCTCCATCTCGGCGTTGATCTCGCCACCCAGGAGGACGATCGTCGTGGAGATCCAGATCCAGGTCATGAAGCCGATCGCGGCGCCGAGGGAACCGTAGGTCTCGTTGTAGTTGCCGAAGCTGGAGACGTACCAGGAGAACAGGATCGACGCGAGGAGCCACAGCAGGCCCGCCACCGCGCCGCCGACCCCGACCCAGCGCCAGCGCGGCCGCTGGCGGCTCGGACCGTAGCGATAAAGCAGGGACAGGCCTCCGAGGAGGACGACCAGGAGCGCGGGCCAACGCAGCAGGGCGACGAGCCAGGCGGTGTCGCTCAGGCCCACGAACGTGAACACCACCGGCAACACGACGATGCCCGTGAGGGCCAGGATGGTGAAGACGAGCGCCCCGATGGTAAAGGTGAGTGAGCGCAGGTTCAGCATGATGAAGGAGCGCTTCTCCTCCTCCTCGTAGACCACGTTCAGGGCGTCGAACATCGCCTTCATGGCGGCATTGGCGCTCCAGAGGGAGAGCAGAAGGCTGGTGAAGAAGGTCAGGCCGAGGGTACCGTTGCCCTTGGCGGCGATGCGCTTGACCTGGTCGCCGATGATCTCGATGGCGCCGGAGGGCAGCACGCCCTGCATGCTCGCGAGATGCTCGTTGATCGAGCCGACATCCGCCACGAGGCCGTAGCAGGAGACGAGCGCGGCGATGGCGGGGAACAGTGAGAGCAGCGAGTAGAAGGTCACGCCCGCCGCCACCGACAGGACCCGGTCCTGATTGAACTCGAGATAGACCCGGTAGAGGATGTCCTTCCAGCCCGAGGCGGTGATCTCGGTGGGCGAGCCCGCGGCGCGCCCGCGCGCGACCTGCGTCGCCGCGACGTAGGCCGCCGCCGCTCCCTCGTGGGAGCGGGCGCCCGGCTCCGTGGAGGGCTGGGCGGGCTCGGCGGCGGGACGCGTCCGGGTCGCGCGCCGGGGTGCGGCGGCGAGCGCGATCAGCGCAGTCCCGAGCAGCAGCGTCCACAGGATGGAATTCGCCGCCTCACCATCGGGTACGGGACTGCGGCGGAAGGGAGATGGCATGGCAGGACCGGAACGGGATGGACGGTGCTTCGGCGCCGCGTCGTCTCGGCGCCCGGGATCAACGTGACGCAGGCTTGACCGTTCCGGCTCCGGCCACGCCTCCTCGGGCTTCCGCATCGCGCCCGATTTCGCAAGTTGATCGTCTCACGGCCCAATCTCGGCGCAACTAAAGCGACGGCGGACATGACCGAAACAAGCGGTGCGCTTCCCCGACCGCATCAGCACACCGCCTTGAACCTTAAAGACATCTCGACCGGACGCAGGCACGCCTCAGATCTCGCACAACCAATCGAACAAAACCTTGAAAGACAACATTTCTAGATCAATGATTGCTATACCGCGCATCTCTATTATTTTCGTCAAATATTAGAAGATCATAAAGGGTGTTTTAACCAAACAATACCAGTCTCCCGCATCACGGAAGCTCTCATATTCGATGGCTTTTCAACCCGCGGAGCCAAGCACGTGCGTTTCGTCAATCAAGCCAGCGTCCTGGCGAAGATCGCCCTTCCCCTGTTCGCTCTGGGCGCCCTCAGCATCGGGCTCGTCCTCTACGCCCGCGCGTCGCTGAACAACATCGCCGACCAGTCGCGGCAAGTGATCGAAGTTCTCAGCGCGCGGCAGGAAGCTTACCTCAAGGCGCAGCTGAAAATCGCGGAAGCGGCCCTGCTGACCCGGAACATCATCCTGGAAACCGAAGAAGTCCCGATGGCGCAATACAAGGCGCAGTATGCGTCGGCCACGGCCGGGGCGCTTGAGGTCATCGATACGCTGATCGCACTGGCCGAAACGCCGGAACGCCGCAAGATCGGTAAGGATCTGCGAAGCTTGGCTGAGGCCTATTTCGCGGTCCTGGCGCGGTCCATCGAGCACGGGCTCCGGAATGAGAATGCAGTCGCAGCCCAGATCGTCCAGCACGATGCGCAACCCGCCCGGCTCAATCTGAACAGGCTGGTAGAGCAGCGTGCGCAGCGGGTCGCCGAGGAGATGAAGGCCGGCAAGCAGGCGCTCGAAGCGGACATGTCGATCGCGATCGAACGGCTGATCACCGTCACCGCCATCGGTCTCGTTCTGGCTGCCCTCCTGTGCGGCACCATCGTGGTCTTCGGAATCACCCGGCCGCTGGGCCGTCTGGTCGTGATCCTGAACCGCATGGCCCAGGGCGAGATCGATGCAGACATTCCTGAGGCCCGGCGCGGCGACGAGATCGGCGCCGTCGGCAAGGCGGTGGACGGCATCAAGGCGATGGTCGCCCGGAAGAGTGCCGAGGAAGCGCAGATCCGCCGCATTGCCGACGAAGCCGCAGTGGCCGCACGCCGCGCAACGATGATCGAACTCGCCGACAGCTTCGAGGGTGCCGTGGGCGGCATCATCGGCATGGTCTCCGCGTCGTCGACCGAACTGCAGGCGACGGCGGGGACCCTGACCACCACCGCCCGCGAGACCGCATCGCAATCCATCACCGTGGCGACGGCCGCCGAGGAAGCCTCCGTCAACGTGAGCACCGTGGCGGCGGCCGCCGAGGAACTCGGCAACTCTGTGCAGGAGATCGGCCGCCAGGTCTCGAACTCCTCCCAGATGGCGCAGTCGGCCGTGACCGAGGCCGACACCACCTCGGCCCTGGTCCAGGAGCTGAGCGCCGCCGTGTCCCGGATCGGCGACGTGGTGAGCCTGATCTCGACGATCGCCGGCCAGACCAATCTGCTGGCCCTCAACGCCACCATCGAGGCGGCCCGCGCCGGGGAGGCGGGACGCGGCTTCGCCGTGGTGGCGGCGGAAGTGAAGGAACTCGCCAACCAGACCGCCCGGGCCACCGACGAAATCGGAAGCCAGATCGGGCATATCCAGGGTGCCACGGGCCACGCGGTCACGGCGATCGGCTCGATCACGACGCGCATCCGCGACATCAACACGGTGGCGACGGCGATCGCGGCGGCAGTGGAACAGCAGAGCGCCGCGACGCAGGAGATCGTCCGCAACGTGGCCCAGGCCTCGGTGGGGACCACGGACGTCACCAGCACCATCACGGGCGTCGCCCAGGCGGCCGAGGAGACCGGCGCAGCCGCCGCCCAGGTGCTCGGGGCCGCTGGGGAATTGTCGCGTCAGTCGGAGCACCTCAGCGCCGAGGTCCAGAACTTCCTCGGCACCGTCCGGGCGGCGTAGCGGACGGACCCAGCGAAGGCCGTCCCGCGCTGGGGCCCGCCGGCGGTGCCGCCTCAGGCGCCGCCGGGCGCGTAGAGGCCCGCATGGGCGTCCCGCAGCAGGTTCTTCTGGACCTTGCCCATGGTGTTGCGCGGCAATTCCTCGACGAAGAGGACGCGCTTGGGGCACTTGTAGCGGGCGAGCCGGCCTTCGAGCGTGCGCAGGATCGCGGCCTCGTCTGGCACGTCGGCCCGGCCGACCACCACCGCCGTGACGCCCTCGCCGAAATCGGCATGGGGCAGGCCGATCACCGCGGACTCGACCACGCCCGGGAGGGCGTCGATCTCGTTCTCGATCTCCTTCGGGTAGACGTTGTAGCCCCCCGTGATGATGAGGTCCTTGCCGCGCCCGACGATGTGGACGTAGCCGTCCGGGTCGATCTTGCCGAGGTCGCCGGTGATGAAGAAGCCGTCGGCCTTGAACTCGGCCGCCGTCTTCTCCGGCATCCGCCAGTAGCCCTGGAAGACGTTCGGACCCTTCACCTCGATCATGCCGACGGCATCGGCCGCCAGGACCGCCCCGGTCTCCGGGTCGACCACCCGCACGGCCACGCCCGGCAGGGCCGGGCCGACGGTGCCCGCCACCCGCGCGCCCGCGTAGGGGTTCGAGGTGTTCATGTTGGTCTCGGTCATGCCGTAGCGCTCGAGGATGGCGTGGCCCGTGCGGGCCTGCCAGTCGCGGTGCGTCTCGGCCAGCAGCGGCGCCGACCCCGACACGAACAGACGGATTCCGGCGGTGGCGTCCGGCGTCAGGCCGGCCTCCTTCAGCAGGCGGGTGTAGAAGGTCGGCACGCCCATCATGGCGGTGGCGCGCGGGAGAAGGGCGAGGACCTGGGTCGGATCGAACCGCCCCAGGAACAGCATCGTTCCGCCGCTGGCCAGCACCGTGTTGGTGGCGACGAACAGGCCGTGGGTGTGGAATACCGGCAGCGCGTGGAGCAGCACGTCCTCCGCCGTGAAGCGCCAGGCCTGGACGAGGGTGCGGGCGTTCGAGGCGAGGTTCTCGTGGCTCAGCATGGCGCCCTTGGAGCGCCCCGTGGTGCCCGAGGTGTACAGGATGGCCGCGAGGTCGTCCGGGCCGCGCGCCACGTCGGAGAAGGCTTCCGTCTCGGCATCGGCGGCCTCGGCCAGGGTGCCGTGGCCCCGCGCGTCGAGGGTGTGCACCACCGGCACGCCGGCATCCCGTGCCACGGGCGCGAGGGCCTCGTGCTTGGCCGGATCGCAGACGAACAAGGCCGGCTCGGCGTCGCCCAGGAAGTAGGCGATCTCGGTGGGGGTGTAGGCGGTGTTCAGGGGCAGGAACACCGCCCCGGCCCGAACCGCGCCGAGATACAGGAACAGGAATTCCGGGCTCTTCTCGGCCTGCACCGCCACCCGGTCCCCGGGCTTCACCCCGGCGGCCGCCAGGGCCGCGGCGTAGGCGCCCGAGCGCACGATAAGGTCCGCGTAGGAGTAGCGGGCGCCCTCGCCGGTCTCCAGGAACAGCTTGGCGGCGGGATCGGCCGGCAGGCTCTGGCGAACGAGGTCGAAGAGGTGATTGGTCATCGGCGTTTCGGACATGACGGGGACGGATACGCTGTCGATCGTCGGTTTCCTACGATCTTCGCTTCGCTCCATCGAGGTGGCGGGAAATGCGACGTCGCCCGAGGGCGGCGTGGGCGGACGGCTCAGGCCTCGGCCAGGGCCACCGCCCGCATCGGCGGCAGGTTGCTCCGGAGCTCGCGGCTCACCGCGCTGGAGGCGGCGACGGTGCCGAGATTGGCATAGGTCTCGTGGTTCTTCTCGATGGCTGAGAGGTCGTAGAGATAGTTGACCATCAGGCCGCGCGATTGGGCGAGCCCCTTGGGGGAGACGTCACCGAGGAAGTTCAGCCGCTCCAGCCGGGCGCCGTTGCCAAGATGGAACCGGGCGACGGGGTCGAGGGGCCGCCCGCGCTCGTTCTTGGCGCGCAGGAAATAGGCGGCCGCCGCCGGGATCATCGCCTTGCGCACGGCCTCGCACTTGGCCTTGTCGGTCTGCCAGTCCGGTTCGTCGATGATGCGCAGGGCCTCGACGTCGTCGCGGGTCAGCCCCTGCGGCGCGTCGGAGCGGCGCTCGCGGTCGAGCCAGGCGGAGAAGCCTGGGACCGGCGAGAGGGTGACGAAGGTCTTCAGGCTCGGGATCTCCCGGGCGAGGTCTTCGACCACCTGCTTGATCAGGAAGTTGCCGAAGGTGACGCCGGCCAGCCCCTTCTGGCAGTTTGAGATCGAGTAGAAAATCGCCGTGGTGGCGGCCTTCAGCGGCAGGGGTTCGCGCTCATGGGCCAGGATCGGCGCGATGGCGGGGGCGATGCCGGCGGTGAGCGCGACCTCGACGAAGATCAGCGGCTCGTCGACCAGGGCGGGATGGAAGAACGCGAAGCAGCGCCGATCCGTCGGCTCGATCCGCCGGCGCAAGTCGTCCCACCCGGTGATCTCGTGCACCGCCTCGTAGCGGATGATCTTCTCGAGGATGTGGGCCGGGGTCGTCCAGTCGATGTGGCGCAGGACCAGGAAGCCTCGGTTGAACCACGAGGCGAACAGGTGCTCGAAATCGCTGTCGAGGCTGTCGGCGGCGTCGATGAGGTCGGGGTCGGCCTCCTCCTGACGGAGCTCGCGGCGCAGCCCGAACAGGTCCTCGCGCATCCGCACCAGGGCGCGGGTCCCGTCCTTGGCGAGGTTCAGGCGGCGGATGAGTTCCTGGCTCCGCGGCTCGGCCGCATCGTGGAGAGCGCCCAGGGCCGCCCGGGTTGGATCGGCCCGGTAGGCCGCGATCGCCTCGTCCACGGCGGCATGGTCGGCGGCGAACTCGGTGGCGACGAGGCGCAGGAAACCGGTACGCTCGGGCCGGGCCAGGGCGGCGTAGCGTTCGAGGATCAGCCGGGCCAGGGCCACCCCGGAGGCCTCGCCGCGCCGGGAGATCAGATCCTCGCAGAGCTTGACCAGTTCCTGGGCGGTGGCACGGGCCGCCAAGTCACCCCGCCCGATGCCGATGAGATCCCGGCCCCGGTCGCTGATGGTCTGGAGCAGATCGCCGAAGAAAGAGATCGCCGCCATGGCACGCCGCCTGCCCCCTCACTGGCGCCCGACCTGGGCGCACCGGCGGCCCCACGCGTCGTGGGGTCCCGGCTTGGCCGCTACCTTAGGGCGGCTCCACGCGCAGGACCAGAGACCGTGGCCGTAAAGACGCGCAGGGCGGGGGCGCGGCCCTAATCCTGGCCGGAAGCCGGGGCGATCTCCGCCTGGTCCGCCCGCTCGCGCCAATCCACGACCCCGTGCTGCCGTGCGAAGCGCAGTTCGGCGGCGCGCAGCGCGCGCATCGGATCCCGGGCGCGGGTGATGTCCACCGAGCCGACCGTGAACGGCACACCCAGGATCTGCTTGGCAAAGTTGACGCGGTAGGTCGCCATTCGAAACTCCCTGGACGATGAGCGCGGCCTTGCAGGAGCGCCGACTTGACCTCCGCGAACGCCGCGACTCACCGGGTCCGATTTCAATCAGAGCGCAAGTTGCGCAGAATTCCAAGTGCAGGGTGCAGGAAGGAAAGCCGCAACACAGGTCGCCCATAACATTCGGTATATGGGACGACTGAAATTCCGCGCACATACCCCGCGACGACGTGGCCGAGCGGGTGGCGGCAAGACAAAGCCTCCGTGCGCGAAAGAGTAGGGTCCAGGTCGGGCCGGACGATCAGGGGCGACGAAGACCGATTCCCATCCCTCGTCCGACCGTTCCGGGTTGCCGAAGCCAGTGCGCAGGCCTAACCGGGCAGCGGATGCCCCCGTCGGCGCCCGGATCCCATCGCGGCCCCGGCTCCGCCGCCCCCCGAGATCCCGCGCATGACCCTCCAAGCCTGTCCGCCCCCCTGCCTGTCCGCGCGCGGAGTCGCCGGGGGCCGCCCCGCATGAGTGGCGGAGCACAGGCCGATCCGGCCGGACGCCACGGGTTCACGCCGCGGGCCCGGCTCGGGCTGACCCTGATCGCGGGCGGGGCCGTCGCCAACATCTACTACAACCAGCCCCTCCTCGGGCTCCTCGTCGGGGAGTTCGGCGAGCGTGCCGCCCTCTGGGTCCCGACCGCCTCCCTCGTCGGCTATGGGCTCGGCATCCTCGGCCTGGTGCCGCTGGGGGACAGCCTGTCCCGCCGGCGCCTGATCATCGGCCAGACCCTCGGCCTCGCCGTGGCGCTCCTGGCCGCGGCGCTGAGCCCGAACCTCACCTGCCTGGCCCTGTCCAGCCTCGTCATCGGCATCCTCGCCTCGGCGGCGCAGCAGGCGGTGCCCTTCGCCGCCGAGCTGGCGCCGGACGCCACCCGCGGCAGCGTGGTGGGCCAGGTGATGACCGGCCTCCTCACCGGCATCCTGCTGGCGCGCACGGCCAGCGGCCTCGTGGGCGCGCAGTACGGCTGGCGGGCGGTGTTCTTCGCCGCGGCGGTCGTGGCGCTGGGGATGACCGGCATCGCCGCCGCCACGCTGCCGAAGATTCCGCAGACCCGGCCCCTGCGCTACCGCGCCCTGATGCTGTCGATCCTCCACCTCGTGCGCAGCCAGCCGGTGCTGCGCCGGTCGAGCCTGTCGCAGGGGCTGCTCTTCGCCAGCTTCAACGCCTTCTGGGCGACCCTGGCCCTGCTGGTCGAGGCGCCGCCCTTCAACCTGACGGCGGCCGGGGCGGGGATGTTCGGCGTCATCGGCGTCGCGGGCGCCTTCGTGGCCCCGCTCTCGGGCCGCTTCACGGACCGGCGCGGCCCGCGCCCGATGGTGGTGGCCGGCGCCCTCTTCGTGGTCGCGGCCTTCGCGGTGCTGTGGGCGGGCGGCGCCTGGTCCCTGATCGCGGTGGGCCTCGGGGTCCTCCTGATCGACATCGGCCTCAACGCCGCCCTCATCGCCAACCAGACCCGGGTCTACGCCCTCGTTCCGAGCGCCCGCGGGCGGATCAACACCGTGCTGTTCACGGTGATGTTCGTATTCGGGGCGTTCGGGGCCTTCGCCGGTTCCCAGGCCTTCCTCATGGCCGGCTGGTCCGGCGTCTGCGCCGTCGGCATCCTCCTGGCGGGCGCGGGCTTCCTCGTGAACGTGCTGGAGCCGAGGGGCGCCTGATCGTCCCTTACCGGAGGATCCGCGACAGCCGGCACCAGGCCGCCTTGTCCGGCGGCAAGCCGAAGCGCAGGCGCGCGGGGGTCCCGGCGAAGCGCCGGACATAGATCCCGGCCGCGCCGAGGCGGTCGAACAGGCCGGGCGCGTCGGGAAAGTCGGCGGTGCGGAACAGGCAAGTGCCGCCGATGGGCGTCCCGCCGGCCCGCAGGATCATCCGGTCGAGGCGCGCGGCATCCGCGGCCCGGGCGATGGCGGCCTCCCGCCGCCAGGGCGCGTCGGACAGGGCGGCGCGCCCGATGGCCAGCGCCGGGCCCGAGACCGCCCAGGGCCCGAGCGCCTCCGCGAGGGCGGCGGCGAGGCCCGGTTCGCCGAGGGCGAAGCCGAGCCGGATGCCGGCGAGACCATAGGTCTTTCCGAAAGAGCGCAGGACCACGAGGCCCGGGCCGAGGGAGGGCCCCAGGGTCTCGATCGGCTCCAGGTCGGCGAAGGCCTCGTCGACGACGAGCAGGCCCCCGCGGCCCGCCAGGTCGTTGGCGAGCGCCCGCAGCGTTCCGGCCTCCCAGGTCCGTCCGTCCGGATTGTTGGGGTTCACGACGACGACCACGTCCGTGTCCCGGGCCGCCCCGAGCCCCGGTACGGTCACGACGGCGTGGCCGGCCCGGGCCCAGGCGGCGGCGTGCTCGGCATAGGTGGGCCCCACCACGGCAACGCGGGCGCGTGTCACGAGGCGCGGCAGGGTCTCGATCAGGATCTGGGTTCCGGGCGCGGCGACGATCCGGTCCGGATCGGCCACCCCGTAGGCGTCGGCGGCGGCCGCGCGCAGGGCGCCGAGGTCGGCGGCCGAAGGCAGGCGCCGGAAGGCGCTGGCGTCGAGGGCCAGACACGGATAGGGCACCGGATTGATCCCCGTGGAGAGATCCAGCCAGGGCTCGAGCGCTTGCGGGAAGAGGCGTCGAGCGGCATCGAGATCGCCGCCATGGGCGATTCCGTCACCCATCCCCGGGCCGCGCGCCATCACCGAGACCGCATGTCCTGGACCGCCCTCACCCATCCGCCCGATACGCTCATCGTCCTAGTGCTCGCCCTCGCCGTCGAGGCGACAGCCGGCTATCCGGACCGGCTCTACAGGGCGCTCGGCCATCCTGTCACCTGGATCGGCGCGCTGATCGCGACCCTCGACCGCCACTGGAACCGGGGGGCGCCGGTTCGCCGCCGGCTCGCGGGCGTGGCCGGGCTCCTCGTGCTTCTGGGGGTCGTCGGCAGCCTCGCCCTGGCCCTCACCGCCCTGGCCGGCGCCGCCGGCCTCCTGCCCGCGCTCCTCGTCCTCGCCCTGCTGGCGGCGAGCCTGCCGGCCCAGCGCAGTCTGCACAGCCACGTCGCCCGCGTGGCGGCCGATCTGCGGTGCGAGGGCCTCGCGGGCGGACGCCGCGCGGTGTCGATGATCGTCGGGCGCGATCCCGAGACCCTGGACGAGGCCGGCATCTGCCGGGCGGCCATCGAGAGCCTCTCCGAGAACTTCTCCGACGGCATCGTGGCGCCGGCCTTCTGGATCGGGGTCGGCGGCCTGCCCGGCGGCGCGCTCTACAAGGCGATCAACACCGCCGACAGCATGATCGGCCACCGCACCCCGCGCCACGAGGCCTATGGCTGGGCCGCCGCCCGCCTCGACGATCTTGTGAACCTTCCGGCCTCGCGGCTGACCGCCCTGCTCCTCGTCGCGGCCGCGGCCGTCCATGCCGGCGCTTCGCCCGGCCAAGCCTGGCGGGCGGTGCGGCGGGATGCCGGCCGCCACCGCTCGCCCAATGCCGGCTGGCCGGAGGCCGCCATGGCGGGGGCTCTCGGCTTGGCGCTCGCCGGCCCCCGAACCTACGGCACCACCCGCGTCGCGGATAGCTGGATGGGCGACGGGCGCACGGAGGCGACCCCGGCCGACGTGGAACGGGCGCTTGCGCTCTACCGCACGGCATGCGGATTCCTGTTCGGGCTCGCCCTCCTCCTCTTGGTCCTCCTCAAGGTCGCCCTCGCATGATCCGGTCGAAGACGACACGCCTCGGGCGACGGGGAGCCCTGGCGCTGGCCGCCCTCGGCCTCGCCGCTCCGACCCCCGGCCGCACCGCCGAGGGCCTGCCGACGCCCTACACCGTCACCCGCGATTTCGACGGCGAGACGAAGGGCGACGGGGCCTACGACCTCAGCGGCATGGCCTGCCGCCCGACCGACGCGGACGGCAGCCGCCTCTGCGTCGTGGTCAACGACGAGAACCGCGGCGCGCAGTTCGCCCGCCTCGCCGGCACCACGCTGACGCCCGGCGCCACCGCCTACGACCTCGGCACGGCGCCCTCGCCGGCCATCCGGGGCACGCCCCCCGCGCAGTCCCGATGCAGCGGCGGTCCGGGCAGGTTCGATCAGCTCGACGGCGAGGCCGTGGCCTATGCCGAGCCCTTCTTCTACGTCACCGGGTCGCACGGCTGCACCCGGGGCAAGCGCAGGTACAAACTGTCGTCGATGATCCTCACGCGCCTGCGGCCGAACGCCGACGGCACCGCCGCCGCGGAGACAGTGAGCACCTACCGCCTGTTCGACGCCCTGATGGCCTCCGCGCCCGTGCGCGACTCCGTGCTGCGCGACCTGGAATTCGATTGGAACGCCTTGCCGCCGGAGGGCACGCCGCAGCCGAACGGCCTGAACGTCGAAGGGCTCGCGGTCGTGGGCGGGCGCCTTTACGCGGGCCTGCGGGCACCGAGCCTCGCGGGCAAGGCCTTCCTCGTCTCCGTACCGGTCGAGGCGCTGTTCGCGGATGGAAACGCCGCCCTGTCGGCCGAAATCGGCACGATCCCCCTGGAGGCCGGACCCGATGCGGGCGTCCGCGACCTCACGATCCTGCCCGACGGACGGATGCTGGTGCTCACGGGCTCGTCCCGCAACGGCCTGCCCGTTCCCTTTCGGCTGTCCCTCGTCGACCTGCCCTCCGGCGCCCTGACCCCCGTCGCCACCCTCGCGCCGGTCCGCGGCGAGAACCAGAAGGGCAAGGTCATCGACGGCAAGGCCGAGGCCGTGGTCCCGCTCGGATCGGGCCGGGTCCTCGTCCTGTTCGACAGCCTTCGGAACGGGGCGCCGCACGCCTACGCGGTGCCGATCCCGGAGAGGGGCGCGCCTACGCCCCCCTGAGGCTCGGGCCGGCTTCCGCCGCGCCCCGGCGCGCGGCGTCGCGGCGGAGCGCCGAGAGCACGACGAACATCAGGCTCGCGCCGAGGCCGAGGCAGGGGTCGATCCGGGGCGGGGACGGGATCATGGAGGCTTCCTCGCCGCACCCGTCGCGAGGCAGGCGTTCCGGCGCCAAGCCTAAAACCGTCGGGACGCTACGAGGCCAGGGCGAGCAGCGCGTCGCAGGCGACATGCGCCTCGCAATGATCCGCGAGCCGGTCGAGTACCGCCTCGATGCCGGCCTCGTAGGCCAGCCCGCTCGGGGCCGCCCCCAGGCGGCCGAGCCAGGCGCCCCGCTGGCGGTCGTCGGCGAACAGGCCGTGCACGTAGGTGCCGGTGACGCGGCCGTCGGCCGAGACCGCGCCGTCGAGGCGCCCGTCCGCGAGCCGGATCGCCGGACGCGCGGTGTCCGGCCCGGTGGTGTCGCCCACATGCATCTCGTAGCCCGAGAACGGCACGCCGTCCGGCTGGCTCGTGCCGGTCACGGCGGCCAGATGCTTCACCGGCGTCATCACGGTCTCGACGTCGAGGAGCCCGAGACCCGGCACGGAGCGGGGCGCACCCTCGATGCCGTGCAGGTCGTCGATGCGCCGGCCGAGCATCTGGTAGCCGCCGCACAGCCCGAGCACCCGCCCGCCGCGCCGGACATGGGCGCGCAGGTCGATGTCCCAGCCCTCCGCGCGAAAGGCGTCGAGGTCGTCGATGGTGGTCTTCGAGCCCGGCAGGAGCACGAGGTCGGCCACCGGGATCGGCTCGCCCGGGCGCACCAGCACCACCGCCACGTCGGGCTCGGCCCGAAGCGGGTCGAGGTCGTCGAAATTGGCGATGCGCGGCAGCACCGGCACGGCAACGACCCTGCGCCGGGCCGATCCGGTGTCCGAGCCCGCGAGGCCGAGGGCGTCCTCCGCCGGCAGGCGCGCCGCGTCGGGAAAGTGCGGGATCAGCCCGAAGCTCGGCCAGCCGGTCGCCTGCGCGATGGTGGCCATGCCGTCGGCGAACAGGCTGGGATCGCCGCGGAAGCGGTTGACGAGGAAGCCCCGGATCATCGCGGCGTCCTCCGGGTCGATCACCGCCTTGGTGCCCACGAGGCTGGCGATGACGCCGCCCCGGTCGATGTCGCCGAGCAGGATCACCGGCGTGCCGGTGGCGCGGGCGAATCCCATATTCGCGATGTCGCCGGCCCGCAGGTTGACCTCGGACGCCGAGCCCGCCCCCTCCACCACCACGAGGTCGGCTTGCGCCTTCAGGTACGAGAAGCTCTCCAGCACGGAGGCGAGGAGACGCGGCTTCCAGGCCTGATAGTCCCGCGCCCTGGCGGTGCCGACCATGCGGCCCTGGACCACGACCTGGCTGCCGGTCTCGCTCTGGGGCTTCAGCAGCACCGGGTTCATGTGCACCGAGAGCGCCACCCCCGCCGCCCGCGCCTGCAACGCCTGGGCCCGCCCGATCTCGCCGCCATCGGCGGTGACGGCGGCATTGTTCGACATGTTCTGCGGCTTGAAGGGCCGCACGGCGAGCCCGCGCCGCGAGAAGACCCGGCACAGCCCGGCCACGATCAGCGACTTGCCGACATCCGAGCCGGTGCCCTGGATCATGAGGGCGCGGGTCATGGCTGCGGCCCGTCCGACGGGGATGCGGCGCAGGCCGGATCGGCGGGCCGCGCGGCGCGACGAAAGGCCAGGATGGCGGCCCCGTAGGTCTCGACCACCTCCGAGAACGGCACGCGCTCCGCCGTGAACAGCACGGCCCGGTGCCGGAACAGATGGTCGGGAATCGCGAGGTCGCCGCAGGTCGACGCCGGGGGCGGCGCCTGCTCCCACCCTTGCGGCAGGGGCTGCCACAGGAGTTCCGCCCCGATGGTCTGCCGCGTCGTGCCGAGGGCCTGGACCGCCCGGCCGAACGGCGTGTCGGTGGTCTCGAGCAGGCGGTTCATCTCCGGGGTCAGGCGCTCGGGCACGTACCAGTTGTCCGCCTCCGACAGGACGTGGTCGCCGCAGGCGAGCCGCACCTGACGGTAGCGGAGGACGGTGTCGGGGACGGCATTCAGGCGCCGGCGCGTCTCCTCCGAGGCGGGCTTGTCCGCGCCGCGCTGCCGATTCGCCGCGAGCCGCGGCGTCGCGGCCATGCCGTGCTCGGCGCACCAGCCTTCGAGGGTCGCGGTGGCGGAGCGGCTGGCGAGCAGCCGGGCGTTCAGGCCCTCCACCACCGCCAGGGCCTCGACGCGGCCGAGATAGCTGGCCGGCCAGGCCAGCGCGGTTTCAGCGTAGGCCGGATGGATGCCCGACAGGACAAGGAGCCCGACCGGGCCGAGGACGAAGCGCATCAGAATTCGATGCCCACCTGCGCCTTCACCCCGGCGGCGAAGTGATGCTTCACGACCGCCATCTCGGTGACGAGGTCGGCGGCCTCGATCAGGGCCGGCTTGGCGTTGCGGCCGGTGACCACGACGTGGAGGTCCGGTCGGCGCGCCCGGAAGGCCGCCACCACGGCCTCGAGATCCAAGTAGTCGTAGCGCAGGGCGATGTTGAGCTCGTCCAGCACCACGAGGCGGATCGTCGGATCGGCCATAAGGTCAAGGGCCTTGGCCCAGGCGTGCTCGGCGGCGGCGATGTCGCGAGCCTTGTCCTGGGTTTCCCAGGTGAAGCCCTCGCCGAGGGTGTGCCAGTCGATCCGGTCGCCGAAGGCCGTGAGGGCGTGCTTCTCGCCGGTGTCCCAGGCGCCCTTGATGAACTGCACCACGCCGACGCGCCAGCCGTGGCCCAGCGCCCGCAGGATCAGCCCGAGGGCCGCCGTGGTCTTGCCCTTCCCGGGCCCGGTGTTGACGATGAGGAGCCCCTTCTCGATCGTCTTCTCCGCCACCTCGGCATCCTGGACGGCCTTGCGCTTCTCCATCTTTTCGCGATGGCGGTCGGCGTCGGTCATGGGGTGGCTCCGGGTTGGGGTTTCACGACCAGGGGCAGGCCCGCCACCGTGAGGACGACGCGGTCCGCCTGGGCCGCGAGGCGCTGGTGCAGGCGCCCCGCCGCATCGCGGAAACGGCGGGCCAGCGCGTTGTCCGGCACGATCCCGAGGCCGACCTCGTTGCCCACCAGGACCACCGGGCCGGGGGCCGCCGTGCAGGCCGCGAGCAGCGCGGCGGTGGCGGCGTCCACGTCGGCCTCCGCCAGGATCAGGTTGGTGAGCCAGAGGGTGAGGCAATCGACCAGCACCGGCCCGGTCGCGGCGGCGACCGCCTCGGGCAGGGCGAGCGGCACGTCCTGCGTGATCCAGCCGTCCGGGCGGCGGGCGCGGTGGAGCGCGATGCGCTCGCGCATCTCGTCGTCCCAGGCCTGGGCGGTGGCGAGGTAGAGCCAGGGCCGAGGCTGCGCCTCGATCAGCCCCTCGGCATGGGCGCTCTTGCCGGAGCGCGCGCCGCCGAGCACGAGGGTCAGTCTGGGTGGAGGATGCGGCATGCGGCCTGCTGTGCCCGAAATCGAGGTCCCGGGTCAAAGGCGGGAATCCGATCCGGGCCGCGTTGTCAGCGGATCGGCAACCGCGTAGAAGCGTGGATCGGACGGTGCCCCGGCGACGGGGTGAAAAGGGAATGCGGTGAGGGGGCGACCTCGAAACCGCAGCTGCCCCCGCAACTGTGAGCGGAGACGGGACTGCCATCAGCCACTGGAGCGATCCGGGAAGGCGGCAGGACCAGCGACCCGCGAGCCAGGAGACCTGCCGTCCTCCCGCTCGATGCTTGACGGCCGCCGGCGGGGCGGCCAGGAGATGAACCCGATGTCGACCAACACCCTCGTCCTGACCGGCACCCGCACCAACGAGCGCCTCGGCGCCGTGCTCGTGGCCGCCTTCCTCGGCCTCGGCCTCGTGTTCATGGCGGGCTTCGCCCCCGCCATGGCGCTGCACAACGCGGCGCACGACTTCCGCCACAGCCAGAACTTCCCCTGCCACTGAGCGTCTCCGCTTAAGGCAGACAATCCCATGATCATCCGGCTCGTGTCGGCGGCCCTGGTCGCCGGCTTCCTCGCGGCCGTCGTCGCGACGGGCCTGCAGCTCGCGCTCACCTCGCCGCTCATCATCGCGGCCGAGCGCTACGAGACGCAGGCCTCCGCCGCCCCCGTTCGGCCGACCCCCGCCTCGCTGATCGTCCGCGTCCATGGCGGTCACGATCACGGCACCAAGGATCCCTCGGTGGCGGGCGGCGAGGTCGCGCCCGACTGGCAGCCCGGCCCCGGCCTGCCGCGCATGGCCTTCACCGCGCTCGCCACCCTGGTGGGCGGCGTCGGCTACGCGTTCCTGCTCGGTGCCGTGCTCCTGGCCTGCAACCGCGAGCCCAGCCCCGAGACCGGCCTGCGCTTCGCCATCGGCGGCTTCCTCGCGGTGGCGCTGGCCCCCGCCCTCGGCCTCGCGCCGGAACTCCCCGGGATGGAGGCCGCGCCGCTGGCCGACCGCCAGTTCTGGTGGGTGATGACCGCCGCGGCCACCGCCATGGGGCTCTACCTCATCGCGATCCGGCGGGCGCCGATCACCATCGCGGGCGGCATTGTGCTCCTCGTCGCGCCCCATCTCGCGGGTGCGCCGGAGGCGAGCCACGCCGCCTCGAACCTGCCGGCCTCCTACGCCGCGCAGTTCGCGGCGCGCTCGCTGGGCATCGCCTTCGTGTTCTGGGCGGTGATCGGGTTGGCCTATGGCTGGGCCTGGGGGCTGTTCGGCAAGACCCGGCCGACCCACGCGCGGCCGACCCATGCCTGACCACATGCCCGACCCGCGGCCTGACACGGACCACGCCGCCGTCACCCTCTACGTCTGCGCCACCTGCCGGACGGCCGGCGACGCCTCGGAGCCGCGGGCGGGCGCCCGCCTGCTCGCCGCGCTTCAGGACGCCGTGAGCGCCGGCGGCCACCCGGGCATCACGGTCGAGAGCGTCGAATGCCTCTCGGTTTGCAAGCGCCCCTGCACGGTGGCGGTGGCCTCGCAAGGCCGCTGGACCTACGTCTACGGCGATCTCGACCCGGTCGCGTCGGCCGGCACCATCCTGGACGGCGTGGCGCTCTATGCCGAGACGCCGGACGGCATCGTGCCGTGGAAGGCCCGGCCGCAGGAATTCCGCAAGGGCGTCGTCGCCCGCCTTCCCCCATTCCCGCCGCCCGTCGCGGCGCCCCCCCTTCCGGACGCCGCCGAATGACCCTCGTCGCCAAGATCCCCTGCACCATCGTCACGGGCTTCCTCGGGGCCGGCAAGACCACCCTGGTGCGCCACCTCGTGGAGAACGCGAACGGCCGGCGCCTCGCCATCATCGTCAACGAGTTCGGCGACATCGGCTTCGACGGCTCGTTCCTGGCCGCCTGCGGCATCGAGGGCTGCGGCGACGAGGACATCGTCGAGCTCGCCAACGGCTGCATCTGCTGCACCGTGGCCGACGATTTCGTGCCGGCTCTGAACAAGCTCCTCGACCGGGCCGATCCGCCCGAGCACATCCTGATCGAGACCTCGGGCCTCGCCCTGCCCAAACCCCTGGTCCAGGCCTTCCAGTGGCCGGCGATCCGCTCGCGGGTGACGGTGGACGGCGTGGTCGCGGTCATCGACGGCCCGGCCGTGGCCGCCGGCTTCTTCGCCGACGATCCGGCGGCGCTCGCCGCCCAGCGCGCGGACGACGCCAGCGTCGACCACGACAATCCCCTCGAGGAGGTGTTCGAGGACCAGCTCCTCTGCGCCGACCTCGTGGTGATGAACAAGGCCGACCTCCTCGACGAGGCCGGGCGCGCCAAGGTCCGGGCCGAGGTCACCGAACACCTGCCCCGCGCGGTGAAGATGGTGGAGGCCGAGCACGGCCGCCTCGACCCGCGCGTGATCCTGGGGATCCAGGCGGCGGCCGAGGACGACCTCGACGCGCGTCCGTCCCACCACGGCGAGGGCGAGGACCACGACCACGACGACTTCGATTCGGTGGCGCTGCCGGTGGCGGCCACGGCCTCGGCCGAGGACCTGGCCATCCGCGTCGCCCGCGCCGCCGAGACGGAGGGCGTGCTGCGCATCAAGGGCTTCGCCGAGGTTACCGGCAAGCCGATGCGCCTCGTGGTCCAGGGCGTCGGTGCCCGCATCGCCCACCATTACGACCGCCCCTGGAAGTCCAGCGAGCCCCGCGACGGCCGCCTCGTGGTGATCGGCCTCAAGGGGTTCGACCAGGCCGCCGTCGCCGCCGCCTTGGCGGGATAAGCGCCCGCCATGCACCTGATCCGCATCGATACGGTCTCCCTCGACGAGGGCGAAGCCGCGATCGATCTCGGTCAGGCGCCGGGGGACATCGTCTTCCTGTCCTTCACCGATTCGGATCTCTTCGGCATGGCTGGCGCCCACGCGGCGGTCTTCCCGCCGGGTTCGGCCGGAGGCCCGACCCTGCGGCTCGCCAAGCTCGCGAAACTTCGCCACCCGATGTCGGTCGACCTCTACGTCGAGTCGGTGATCGCCCAGGCGCGGATGGTGGTGATCCGCTGTCTCGGCGGCCTCGATTACTGGCGCTACGGCATCGAGCGCGCCAGCGCGGCCGCCCGCGCCGCCGGGGTGGCGCTCGTGGTGCTGCCGGGCGACGACCGGCCCGACCCGCGCCTCGACGCCTATTCGACGAAGCCGGAGCTCGCCCCCGACTTCGACGCCTATTTCCGGGCCGGAGGCACGGCGAACCTGCGCCGCCTGGTCGGGCGCATGGCCGCCGCGATCGGATATCCCGCGGCGGTCGAGGCGCCCCTGCCCCTACCCCGCGGCTTCGTCTGCTGCCCGGGCTGCGGCCCCGTCGCGGACGGGCAGGCCCGCGCCGCCGGACGACCGTTCCAGACCGCCCCGGCCGAGGCGCCGCTGGCGCTGGTCGTGGTCTACCGGTCCAGCGTGCTCTCGGGCGACACCGCGCCGATCGCCGCGTTGGGCGCCGCGCTCCAGGCGCGCGGCCTTGCGGTGCTGGCCGTGGCGGTGTCGAGCCTGAAGGACCCCGCCGCGATCGCGCCCCTCCGGGCGGCCATCGCGGCGCATCGGCCCGCCATCGTCATCGCCGCCACCGCCTTCTCGGCGCGGGAGGATGCCGGGTTCGTCCTCGATGCCGCCGATTGCCCGGTCCTACAGGCCTTCAGCATCGGCGCGGCGCGGGACGCCTGGGCCGCCTCCGCCCGGGGCATGGGTGCGGCCGACCTCGCAATGCAGGTCGCCCTGCCGGAATTCGACGGCCGGCTCTCCGGGTTTCCGATCTCGTTCAAGGAGGAGGGTCCGGAAACCGAGGGCTTCGCCGAGCGCCGTGCCGTGCCGCACCCGGAGGGCATCGCGGCCCTGGCCGAGCGTGCCGCCGCCTGGATCCGCCTTGCCCGGCTCCCCCGGGCCGAGCGCCGCCTCGCCCTGGTGCTTTCGGACTATCCCGCCCGCGGCGGCCGCGCGGGCTTTGCCGTCGGCCTCGACACGCCGGAGAGCGCGCGGGCGATCGTCGCGGACTTGGCGCAGGCCGGCTACGGCATCGGCGCATTGCCGGACGCCGAGGCACTGATGCGGGGTCTGACGCAGGGGCCGAAGGACTTCGCGGTCGACCTCGATGCCTACCGGGACTGGTTCGGCACGCTGCCCGAGACCGCGCGCGCGGCCCTCGACGCCGAATGGGGTCCGCCCGAGGCCGACCCGGTCTGCCGGGACGGCGCGTTCCGCTTCGCGAGCGTGGCCCCTGCGGGCGGGCGCCTCGCGGTCTTCCTGCAGCCCGATCGCGGGCGGTCGACGGACCGCAAGGCCGCCTATCACGACCCAGACGCGGTGCCGACCCACGCCTATCTGGCCTTCCACCTCGGGCTGCGCAGCCGGTTCGACGCCCTCGTTCACCTCGGCACCCACGGCACCGCCGAGTGGCTGCCGGGCAAGGCCGTCGCCCTTTCGCCGGATTGCTGGCCGGCCCGCGCCGTCGGGGCGCTCCCGGTGGTCTATCCCTTCATCGTCGACGATCCGGGCGAGGCCGCGCCCCTGAAGCGGCGCCTCGGGGGCGTCGCCCTCGGACACCTGACGCCGCAGACCGGCGTGACGGGGCTCGACCCCGACGCGGCGCGCCTGCGCGCGCTCGTGGAGGAATACTCCGCCGCCAGCGTCCTCGACCCGCGCCGCGCCGCGATCCTGGCGCGCACCATCCTGGACGAGGCGATGTCGGCCGGGCTGCTCGCCGGTGCCGGGATCGACGCCGACACGCCGATGCCGGACGCGCTCGCGGCCCTCGACGCGCATCTCTGCGACCTCGGCGAGGTGACCGCGCGCGACGGGCTGCACGTGTTCGGCCGGGCCGGGGCCGAGGCCTCGGAGGCGGTGGCCGCCTGCGCGGAGGGCGAGCGCCTCGGCCTGCTGCGTGGCCTCGACGGCCGCTTCGTGGCGCCCGGTCCCGCCGGCTCGCCGTCGCGCGGGCGCACCGACGTGATGCCCACGGGCCGCAACCTCGCCACCCTCGACCCGCGCAGCCTGCCGACCCGGGCCGCCACCACCCTGGGGGCCAGGGCCGCCGACGCCGTGGTCCTGCGCTACCTGCAGGACGAGGGCGAGTACCCGGCCCGGATCGTCATGGATCTCTGGGCTTCGCCCACCCTGCGCACCGGTGGCGAAGACATCGCCCACGCCCTGGCCCTGATGGGCGTGCGCCCGGTCTGGGACCACGCCTCCACCCGGGTCACCGGTTTCGAGGTGCTGCCGCTGGCGCTCCTCGACCGGCCGCGCATCGACGTGACGGTGCGGGTCTCGGGCGCCTTTCGCGATACCTTTCCCGAGACCCTGTCGCTCCTCGCCCGGGCCGCCGAGGCAGTGGCAGCGCGGGAGGAAGAGGATGACGAGAATCCGCTGGCCGCCGCCCGCCGCCGGGGCGAGGCGCCGGCCCGAGTCTACGGCGCGGCGCCCGGGCGCTACGGCGCGGGGGCCGGCGGCCTCGCCCTCGACGGGGCTTGGGACAGCCGCGACGATCTCGGGCGGGCCTATCTCGCCGCCACGTCGCACGCCTATGGGGGCGCGGCGGACAGCGAGGATGCGGGCTTCGCCGCCCGGGTGGCCGGCGCCGACGCCTACGTGCACGCCTTCGACGTCGCCGAGCGCGACCTTCTCGACGGCGACGCCGCCGTGGAGGCGATGGGCGGCTTCTCGGCCGCCGCCGCCCTGACGGGGGCGAGCCCCGCCCTCTACAGCCTCGACGTCGCCACGCCCGAGAGCCCGAAGGCGCGCACCGCCCGCGAGGACGCCGCCCGTCTGATCCGGGGCCGCCTCGCCCATCCGCGCTGGATCGCGGCGCAGCTCCGGCACGGCTATCGCGGCGCCCAGGAACTGGCACAGGGGATCGACGCGGTCTTCGTCCTCGCCGCCACCACGGACGCGGTCTGCGACGCCGACCTCGACCGGCTCTACGGGGCGATGATCGCCGACCTCGAGACCTTCGAGACCCTGCGGGCGGCCAATCCGGAGGCGGCCCGCGCCATCCTCGAGCGCTTCGACGAGGCCCGCCGGCGCGGCCTCTGGACCACCCGGCGCAACGCCATGGCGGCCGACGAAATGGCGGCCGACGAGCTGCTGCGCGAGGCGGCGGAATGACCGCGCCCCGCCGCGTCGCCCCGGAGGCGCCGAGCCGGCGCGGCTGGTGCCCCAGCCTCGCCCGGCCGATGCCCACCGGCGACGGCCTGCTCGCCCGCGTCCACCCGCCCCTCGGGCGCCTCACCCCGGCCCAGGCCCGGGCGGTGGCGGCGGGCGCGCGCCGCTTCGGCAACGGCCATGTCGACGTCACAGCGCGGGCCAACCTGCAGATCCGCGGGGTCACCGAGGCGACCCGCTGCGACCTCGCCGAGGCGCTGGCGGCCATCGGTCTCGGGGATGTCCGCCACGACGGGGGCCCGCAACGCCTGACCCTGACCACGCCGCTGGCCGGGCTCGAACCCGAGGCGGTCCCGGCCCTGGCCCAGGCCATCGAGGCGATCGGGCGGGTGATCCCGGGCCTGCCGCCGAAGTCGCTGGTGGCCGTCGAGGCGGCCACGCACGGGATCAGCCTCGGTTCGGCGGAGGCCGACCTTCACGCCGTCGTCACGCGCGCGGGTTTTGCCCTGCGCCTCGCCGGCGACGCGGCCTGGTGGCGCCTGCCCGACGGTGCGGCGCCGACCATCATCGAGGCGGCCCTGCGCCTGCTGGCGGCGAGCGGGCAACGGCGGATCCGCGATGTTCCGGCAGCGGCCCGGGCAGAGACCCTGGCTCGCTTCGGCCTGCAGCGCATCGCCGGGCCGGCCGAGTCGGCCGCCCTGAGCCCGGGCTTGCTGGCCCTGCCACCCCTAACTCTCCCGGACAGCGAGTCCCGGCGATCCCCGCCCCCGAGGGCGGAGGGGCGCGTCGCCCTCCTCGTCGACGCCCCCTTCGGCCGCTGCACCGCCGACGCCCTCAACGCGCTCGCCGACACGGCGGACGCCGTCGGCGGCGCGGACCTGCGCCTCTCGCCGACCCGCGGCCTCCTCCTCGTCTGCGCCGCCGCCGCCGTTGCCGAAGCCGCGCGGGAAACCCTGGCCGGGGCCGGCTTCCTGACGCGGGCCGACGATCCGCGCGGGGCGGTGGCGGCCTGCCCAGGCGCGCCGGCCTGCGCGTCGGGCTCGACCCCGACCCTGCACGACGCGGCCCGCCTGGCCGAGGCGTTCCGGCCCTTCGCGGCGCGCGGCCTGCGCGCCCATGTCTCGGGCTGCCCCAAGGGCTGCGCCCATCCGGGCGCCGCCGACCTCACCCTCGTCGGGCGGGACGGGTGGTACGACGTGGTGCTGTCCGGGCGGCCGGATGCCTCGCCGGCGACGCGCCTCCCTTTCGAGGCCGCGCTGGAGCGCGTAAGGAGGGCGGATTCGGCACATTCCCTCGCCCGTATCTTCCCAGAACACCCGCCAGGACCGCGACCGTCATGAGTTCCCGCCTCGACTACCTGCGCGACGGAGGGGCGATCTATGCCCGCTCCTTCGCGATGATCCGGGCCGAGGCCGATCTCGCGCGCTTCCAGGGCGCCGCCGAACGGGTCGTGGTGCGGATGATCCACGCCTGCGGCATGACCGACCTGCCGCGCGACGTGGAGGCCTCCCCCGACTTCGCGCAAGCCGGCGAGGCGGCCCTGAAGGCCGGCGCGCCGATCCTGTGCGACGTCCGCATGGTCGCCGACGGCGTCACGCGGGCGCGGCTGCCCGCCGACAACCGGGTGATCTGCACCTTGAGCGATCCGCGCGTGCCGGACCTCGCCGCCGCCATGAACACCACCCGCTCGGCCGCCGCCATGGAGCTCTGGCGCGAGCACCTGCCCGGCAGCGTCGTGGCGGTAGGCAACGCCCCGACCTCGCTGTTCCGCCTCCTCGAGCTTCTCGACGAGGGCGTGCCGCCCCCCGCCGCCGTCATCGGCATCCCGGTCGGGTTCGTCGGCGCCGCAGAGTCGAAGGAAGCCCTCGCCCGCGACGGTCGGGTGCCCTTCATCGTGGTCCATGGCCGGCGCGGCGGCAGCGCCATGACGGCCGCGGCCATCAACGCGCTCGCGCAAGAGATCGAGTGATGGATTCCGGCGAGCGCCTTCCCCCCGATGCGGCGGAGCGGACCGAGATCCCGCGCGCGGTGAGCACCGGCACCCTGTTCGGCGTCGGCATGGGCCCGGGCGAGCCGGACTACCTCACCGTGCGCGCCATGCGGGTGCTGGAGCGGGCCCCGGTGCTGGTGCATTTCTGCAAGAAGGGCCGGCGCGGCAACGCCCGCACCATCGCGGACGCCGTGCTCGCCGCCGAGCCGGGGCGCGAATGCCCCCTGGTCTACCCCTACACCACCGAGCTCCACCCGGAGCACCCGGACTACGTCGCGGCCCTCGCCGCCTTCTACGACGACGCGGCCGGGCGCCTTGCCGACCATCTCGGTGCGGGCCGGGACGTCGCCATCCTGTCGGAGGGCGATCCGTTCTTCTACGGCTCGTTCATGCACCTGTGGCGGCGCCTGAAGGACCGCTTCCCCGTGGAGGTCGTGCCCGGCGTCACCGGGATGTCCGGCTGCTGGACCCGCGCCGGCACCCCGATCACCTGGGGCGACGACGTGCTGACCGTGCTGCCCGCCACCCTGCCGCACGCCGCCCTGGTGGAGCGCCTGCGCGCCACCGACGCCGCCGTGCTGATGAAGCTCGGCCGCCACCTGCCGAAGGTGCGGGCGGCGCTCGCCGAGGCCGGCGTGCTGGAGCGCGCGGTCTATGTGGAGCGCGGCACCATGGCGGGCGAGCGGGTGATCGCCCTCAAGGACAAGCCCGACGACGAGGCGCCCTACTTCTCGATGGTGCTCCTGCCCGGCGAGGGACGCCGGCCGTGAGCGGCCCGACCTCGGCTTCCGGGTCCGTCGCGATCGTCGGCCTCGGCCCCGGCGATCCGCGCCTGCTGACGGCGGCCGCACAGGAGGCCCTGGCCCAGGCGCAGGATCTCATCGGCTACATTCCCTACGTCGCCCGCGTGCCCGAGCGGCCGGATCTCGTCCGCCACGCCAGCGACAACCGGGTGGAGGTCGACCGGGCCCGCCACGCCCTCGAACTCGCCGCCTCCGGCCGGCGCGTCGCGGTGGTCTCCGGCGGCGATCCCGGCGTGTTCGCCATGGCGGCGGCGGTGTTCGAGGCGGTGGAGGCCGGCGATCCGGCCTGGGCCCGGCTCCCCATCACGGTAGAGCCCGGCATCACCGCGATGCTGGCGGCCGCCGCCCGCCTCGGCGCGCCCCTGGGCGGCGATTTCTGCGCGATGTCCCTCTCGGACAACCTCAAGCCATGGGAGGTCATCACCGCCCGGCTGGAGGCGGTGCTGCGGGCGGATTTCGTGATCTCCCTCTACAACCCGATCTCCTCCGCCCGGCCCTGGCAGCTCGGCAAGGCCCTCGATCTGGCCGCCGAGATCCGGCGCGGCGACACGCCGGTGATCTTCGCCCGCGCCGTCTCGCGGCCCGACGAGGCGATCCGAGTGCTCACCCTCGACGAAGCGCGGACGACCACGGCCGACATGGCCACAATGGTGATCATCGGCGCCTCGGCCACCCGCCTGATCCCGCGCGGCGACGCCACGCCGTTCGTCTACACGCCGCGCAGCGTGCCGGCGGCGTGATGCGCGGGTCGGCGCGGGCCTCAGAGGGCGGCGATCCCCGCGAGGGCCGCCGCGACGTCCGGCACGCTCGGCACGTCCGGCTTCTCCGGGCGGTCGACCATCACGACCGGCAGCCCCAGCGCCCGCGCCGCGGCGATCTTGCCGTAGGTGGCGCCGCCCCCGGAATTCTTGCTGACCAGGACCTCGATCGCGCCCTCGGCCAGGAACGCCGCCTCGGCGGCCGCGTCGAAGGGGCCGCGCGCCTGGACCGAAGTCAGCCGCGGGACCGCCAGGGCGATGTCCTCGATGGCGCGCACGACGTAGTCGTGCTGCGGCGCGCCGGCGAAGGCCCCGACCTCCTGCCGGCCGATGGTGAGGAAGACCCGGCGCGGCGCGCGGCCGAGCGCCCGGGCGGCCGCCGCCATGTCGGGCACCGTCGTCCAGCGGTCGCCGGCCACCGGCCTCCAGGCCGGACGGCGGATCGCCAGCAGGCGCGTGCCGGTCCGGGTGCAGGCCTCGGCGGCGTTGGCGCTCATCCGGGCCGCGAAGGGATGCGTCGCATCAACCACGAGGTCGGTGCGGTCCTGGGCCAGCCACGCGGCGAGCCCCTCCACGCCGCCGAACCCGCCGATCCGCGTCGGCACGGGTTCCGGCTTCGGCCGGCTGGTGCGGCCGGCGAGCGACAGGGTGACGGCATCGCGCCGGCCCATGGCCAGGAGCCCGCGCACCAGGGCGCTCGCCTCGCCGGTGCCGCCCAGGATCAGTATCCGCATGCTCCCCCCACCCTCGGGGCCGTTCTCCATGACCGGTAACGCCGTGTCCACCAGCCCGCCGGCCGCCCCCTGGCTCACCATCGTGGGCATCGGCGAGGACGGACGCGCGGGCCTGAGCCCCGCCGCCGCCGCCGCCCTCGACGGCGCGCGCCTCGTCTATGGCGGACGCCGGCACCTGGCGCTGGCCGCGCCGCTCGCCGCCGAGACGCGGATCTGGCCGAGCCCCATGGCGGACGCCTATCCGGGACTCTTCGCCCGGCGCGGCACGCCCACCTGCATCCTGGCGACCGGCGATCCGTTCCACTACGGCATCGGGGCCGAGATCGCCCGCCTCGTCCCGGCCGCGGAGATGCGGGTCTTCTCCCAACCCTCCGCCTTCAGCCTCGCCTGCGCCCGCCTCGGCTGGCCCCTGGCGGAGACAGGCTGCCTCACCCTGCACGGCCGGGCGCTGCCCCGGCTGATCCCGCATCTCCAGCCCGGCGCCCGCCTCCTGGTCCTGACCTGGGACGAGACGACGCCGGCGGCGGTCGCCGCGCTCCTGGCCGAGCGCGGCCTCGGCGCATCCCGTCTCACCGTCCTGGAGGCCATGGGGGGCCCGCGCGAGCGCCGGCGCAGCGCGACGGCCGCGGGCTTCGACCTCGTGGGGATCGACCCCCTGAACACCCTCGGCATCGAGGTCGTCGGCGCGGCCGCGGCCCAGGTGGTCACCGTGAGCCCCGGCCTCGACGACGCCTGGTTCGAACATGACGGCCAGCTGACCAAGGCCGACATCCGGGCGGTGACGCTGGCAGCCCTGCGCCCCCGCGCCGGCCAGACCCTGTGGGACATCGGCGCCGGGGCCGGCTCCATCTCCATCGAGTGGATGCTGCGCCACCCGAGCCTGCGGGCCATCGCCGTCGAGGGCAACCCGGCCCGGGCCACCCGCATCGCCCGCAACGCGGCCCGCCTCGGGGTGCCCGACCTGCGCGTGGTGGAGGGTCCCGCCCCGGCGGCGCTGGCCGGCCTGCCGGCCCCCGACACCGTCTTCATCGGCGGAGGCGTCACCGCGCCGGGCGTCCTCGACGCGGCCGTCGCCGCCCTGCCCCCGGGAGGCCGCCTCGTCGCCAACGTGGTGACCCTGGAGGGCGAAGCCGTGCTGCTCGCGGCCTTCGCGCAGCAGGGCGGGAGCCTCAAGCGCCTGACGGTCGCCCATGCGGATCCGGTCGGGCACCTGCACGGCTGGCGCGGGGCGATGCCGGTGACGCAATGGGCCTGGGTGAAGGCATGAGGGGGGATGGCACGGCGCCGGTGGAACCCGGACCGGGCGACCTCGTCGCAGGAATCGGGTTTCGCCATGCGACCGCGCCCGCCGAGATCCTCGCCCTGGTCGCGCAGGCCTGCGACGCCGCCGGCCTGCCGCGCGCCCGCGTCGTCCGCCTCGCCACCGCCGGCGACCGGGCCGGGGAGCCGGCGATCCGCGCCGTCGCCCAGACGCTCGGCTGTCCCCTGGAGGCCGTCCCGCCCGAGGCCCTGATCGCCGTGGACGCCGAAGTGGCCACCCGCTCGCACCGGATCGAGGCCTCGCGCCGGGTCGGCTCGGTGGCGGAGGCCGCCGCCCTCGCCGCCGCCGGACCGGGTGCGACGCTGCTGCTGCGGCGAATCGCCAGTGCCGGGGCGACCTGCGCCCTTGCGCTTCGCGCACAATCCGTCACGCAGGAGCCATGACCGTACACTTCATCGGCGCCGGCCCGGGCGCCGCCGACCTCATCACCGTCCGTGGCCGAGACCTCATCGCGCGCTGCCCCGTCTGCCTGCATGCCGGGTCCCTCGTCGCGCCCGAGATCCTGGGCTGGTGCCCGCCGGGCGCCCGCATCGTCGACACGGCCCCCCTCGACCTCGACGCCATCGTGGCCGAATGCGCGGCCGCCCACGCGGCGGGCCAGGACGTGGCGCGCCTGCATTCGGGGGACCTCTCGATCTGGAGCGCCCTCGCCGAACAGACCCGCCGCCTCACCCAGGCCGGCATCCCCTTCACGGTGACGCCGGGCGTGCCGTCCTTCGCCGCCGCCGCCGCGCTCCTGCGGCGCGAGCTCACCGTTCCGGGCCTCGCCCAGTCCGTCGTCCTCACCCGCACCTCCGGGCGCGCCAGCGCCATGCCGGCGCGCGAGACCCTGGCGGCCTTCGCGGGCACCGGCGCCACCCTCGCCCTGCACCTCTCGATCCACGTCGTCGACGCGGTGGTCTCCGAGCTGACGCCGTTCTACGGCGCCGATTGCCCCGTCGCGGTGGTGTTCCGCGCCACCTGGCCCGACGAGCGGGTGCTCACCGGAACCCTGGCGACGATCGCCGGCCAGGTGGCCGAGGCTGGGCTGGAGCGCACGGCGCTGATCCTGGTGGGGCCCGCCCTCGACCCGGCGGAGTTCCGGGAGAGCGCCCTCTATTCCACCGATTACGACCGGCGCTTCCGGCCGACGGGCGAGCGCGCAAACGGAGACCGACCGTGAGCGTGCCCGGTCTCCTCGTCGCCGCGCCCCGTTCGAGCTCGGGCAAGACCACCGTGACCCTGGCGCTGATGCGGGCGCTGGCCCGGCGGGGCCTGGCCGTGCGCGGCGCCAAGTGCGGGCCGGACTACATCGACCCCGCTTTCCACCAGGCGGCCACCGGCCATCCGAGCTTCAACCTCGACAGCTTCGCCATGCCGGGGCCGATGCTCGACGCCGTGGCGGCCCTCTCGGCTCTGGGCGCCGACCTCGTGATCGCCGAGGGCTCGATGGGGCTGTTCGACGGCATCGTGGCACCGGAGGGGCGCACGGGCGCCAATGCCGACATTGCCGCGCGCTACGGCTGGCCGGTGATCCTCGTCCTCGACGTCTCCGGCGCCGCGCAATCGGCCGCCGCCCTCGCCCTCGGGTGCCGATCCTACGATCCGCGCATCCGCATCGCCGGGGTGATCCTCAACAAGGTCGCGAGTGCCCGCCATCGCCGCCTCGTGGAGGCAGGCCTCAGCCGCATCGGCATGCCGGTGCTCGGGGCGCTGATGCGGGATGCGAGCCTCGTCCTGCCCGAGCGCCATCTCGGCCTCGTCCAGGCCCGCGAGACCAACGACCTCGAGGCCCGGCTCGACCGGCTCGCCGACCTCGCCGAGGCCGGCCTCGACCTCGACGCGATCCTGGCCGCCGCGGCCGGCGCGGCCCCCGCCCCGGGCGCCGGCATCCTGCCCCGGCCGCCGGGCCAGCGCATCGCCATCGCGTCGGATGCGGCCTTCTCGTTCCTGTACCCGCACATGGCGGAGGGCTGGCGGGCGGCGGGCGCCGAACTCGTGCCCTTCTCGCCCCTGGCCGACGAGCCGCCCCCGGCCGATTGCGATGCCGGCTGGCTGCCCGGCGGCTATCCCGAGCTCCATGCCGGCGCCCTGGCGCAGGCCAGGCGCTTCCTCGACGGATTGCGGGTGTTCGCCCGGGGAAAGCCGGTGCACGGGGAGTGCGGCGGCTACATGGTCCTGGGCGAAAGCCTGGAGGATGCGCAGGGCGTCACCCACGCCATGGCGGGCCTGCTGCCGGTGGCGACCTCCTACAAGACCCGCCGCCTGCACCTCGGCTACCGCGTCGCGACGCTGCTGGCCGAGGGCCCCCTCGGGGGCGCGGGCGCACGCCTCGTCGGGCACGAGTTCCACTATGCCAGCGAGACGAGTGCGCCGCCGACCCCCGAGACGGGGCTCGCGGCGGTGACCGATGCGGAGGGCGTACCCCTCGGCCACGCCGGACACCGGCGCGGCGCCGTGACGGGCAGCTTCTTCCACTGGATCGGTTAGGGGCTCGGCGAGCCCCTAACCGGCGGCGGCGGGCTCGGGTGCCTGCTTGCCCATCTTCGCGGCCGTCCGCACGATGGCGAGCACGTCGCGGCGCAGTTGATCGTCCTCAATCAGCGCGTAGGCCCGCAGCAACTCGATCGCGCCCTGCGCGCTGAGGAAGCCGAAGACATCGGACTGGGTGCCGCCAACCTCGTCTTCCTCGAAGAAGGCCGAGACCGGAACTTCGAGAAGACGGGCGATCTCGCGCAGGCGCCCGGCACCGACGCGGTTCTGCCCCTTCTCGTACTTCTGGACCTGCTGGAAGGTCACGCCCACGGCGGTCCCGAGCGCGGTCTGGCTCAGGCCGCGCGCCTTGCGCAAAGCGGTGATCCTCAATCCGACGAGGCGATCGACGTCGGTAGTCTGCTTAGGCATCATCTCTCGATTCAGTCCCTATAGAAATTTTCAGCCCCCGCCCGGACCAGCCCCGGGGACGATGAGGTTGGAGCGCTTTCGTACGAAGGCGTGCAGGATTCCTTAAGTTCATTCGCCACGAAACCAAGGCAGTCGATCAACGATTGAACGTGGTGGTAGAGACTATCCTTGTCTGCAGTCGAACGCCACTAGATGTTTACTCCGCATGAGCATCGGAGGTGACCGTTCTGAGAGCTTGACCACAAAGCTGGCACGGATTGCAAGCGCGACGTTGCGATCGTCCCTCGCGAGTTTCGCTGCACCGCGAACGCACCCACGGCTCCGAATGCCTGACGAACCGGGCGCGGCCCGGCTTTCATCGGGCGGTCCGCGCCGGGCCGGAGCGCGGCGCATCCGCCGCACCGGATGGCTTTTCGTGCCCCTATGCCCCAGGTTAGAGGTGTCGCACGGGATCGTCCGAGACGCCGAAAAACCCAGGTGGATCATGTATATCGCAATGAATCGCTTCAAAGTCGTCAAGGACGCGACGGAAGACTTCGAGCAGGTTTGGCTCGGCCGCGACAGTCATCTCGGCGAGATGCCGGGCTTCGTCGAGTTCCATCTCCTCCGCGGTCCTGAAGGCGAGGACCACGTGCTGTACGCCTCCCACACCATCTGGTCGTCGAAGGCGGATTTCGAGGCCTGGACTCGTTCGGAGCAATTCCGGAAGGCCCACGGCCGCGTGCCGTCGACCAAGCCCCTCTACCTGGGCCATCCGCAGTTCGAGGGGTTCGAGACGATCCAGACCGTCGCACGGCCCGATTCGGACGCCGCCGCCTGATGCGTGGGGACCTCTCGCGGCAGCCGCGAGGCCGATCGGATCGACCCGGCGTGACGTGTCCCGGGTCGAGACGTGACGGGACAACCCGGCGAGGCGAGGCGAGGCCGGCCCGCCGCGCCGGCCGCGCCTGAACCAGGGGCGTCGGGCGGAGGCCGGGATCGATCCCCAGCGCCAGGGCGCTCCGGGTCGAACGATAGTCGTGCGCAACCCTCTGCGCGGGACCGACGTTGTGGGGCGGTATGCGCGACCGGACGGATCCGCAGGTCGCGGGACGACGCCTCAAGGGTCCACCGGAAGAGGTCCTTCGCGAAGCAACCTGTCGAACGCGCGACCCCGTCGCGGTCGAGACCCCGCGCCGCGCCGTCGGACGAGAGCAACGGACTCCGGGCCCGTGTCTTGCACCGATCGTCTCGGCATCCCTAACTGATCCGTGATTTCGGTTTAGTTTCGGACAGTCTTCGCATCAGGACGGGACAGAGCGCTCCAGATGTTTCATGACCGAATCCCAGCCGCTCTCGATAAGCTTCCGGTGTCGCGGGCGCGCCACGATGTCTGGGCGGCGCTTCTCCCCCGACGCAGCCGCACCGCGTTTCGGATCGGGCTCTCGGCCGCGACCGCCATTGCCGATATCCTCGTCATCGTCAGCGTCGCCGCGGGGATCGACGCCGCCTACCGGACGGCCTTCGACGTCACCGGGCCGGTGGCGGGACACAGCGGCAGCTTCGAGCTCGCCGCCCTGGTCGCCCTGTTCGTGCTGCTGACGAACCTCGTCCGCGAGGACTACCATATCGAGACGCTGCTCGCCCGCCGGCCGCACCTGCGGCGGGCGACGACGGTCTGGATCGGGGCCTGGGCCGTCGTGCTGCTGATCGGCTTCGCCACGAAGACCACCCATGAGTATTCGCGCCTGGTGTCCCTGGGGATGTTCGCCGGCGGCCTCCCGGCGATGCTGTTCGCCCGCGCGACGATGCTGCGCCTCGTCCGCAGCGCGGCGACATCGACATCAGGCAACACCAACCGGGTCCATCTGGTCGGCTACGAGGAGGATATCGCGCGCTTCTATGCCCACAACGACCCCGAGGCCCTCGGCCTGCGCGTGATCGGCACGAGTTATCTGCGTCAGGTCGACCCGACCGGCGACGCGGCGGCCCGGCACGCCCAGAGATCGGAGGATCTCGATCTCGCGGTCTCCGTGGTGCGCTTCCTGCGCCCGGACGATGTGTTCATCCTCCTGCCCTGGTCGGACGCCTCGGACATCGAGCGCTGCATCGACGCCTTCCTGCGGGTGCCGGCGGCCCTGCACCTGCGCCCCGGCTCGGTGATGGATCGCTTTCCGGACCTCGCCCTCGCCCGGGTCGGCCGCCTCTCAGGCATCAATATCGGGCGTCGCCCGCTCCAGGCCGGCGAGTTGTTCCTGAAGCGCAGCCTGGACCTGACCCTGGCCCTGATCGCCCTGGTGCTGCTGAGCCCGCTCTTCCTCGTGGTGGCGGCGCTGATCAAGCTCGACAGCCCGGGGCCGGTGTTCTTCCGGCAGAGGCGGTACGGCTTCAACCAGCAGCCCTTCGGCGTCTTCAAGTTCCGCAGCATGAAGGCCGCTCCGGAGGAGGTCTTCAAGCAGGCGACCCGCAACGACAGCCGCATCACGCCGATCGGCCGCGTCCTGCGGCGCTCGAACATCGACGAGCTGCCTCAGCTCATCAACGTGGTGCTCGGCGAGATGTCCCTCGTGGGGCCGCGCCCCCACGCCCTGGCGCATGACCGCAGCTTCGAGAACCGCATCGCCCTCTACGCGCGACGCCACAACGTGATGCCGGGCATCACCGGCTGGGCGCAGGTGAACGGCCTCCGGGGCGAAACCCTCACCGACCTCGACATGCAGCGGCGGGTCCAGCACGACCTGCACTACATCGACAACTGGTCGATCTGGTTCGACCTGCGGATCCTGTTCATGACCGTGTTCTCGCCCCGCGCCTACGAGAACGCGTGCTGAGCCGACGGGCGGCCCGGCGCGAGGCCGCGGGCGTGCCCGCTCACTCCGCGGTAGTCCGGCCGAGGCAGGCACCGCACTCGCCCTCGACCTCAAGGATGCGGCTCGTCGGCTTGAAGCCGGCCTTGGCCAGGGTCCGGCCGAGCTGATCCTCCACTTCCGGCGAGGTGGTCTCGTCGATGGTGCCGCAGTTCCGGCAGATCAGGAAGACGAGGCCGGCGCCCTCGGTGTGGGCGTGGCCGCAGGACACGAAGGCGTTGCGGCTGGCGATCCGGTGCACGAGTCCGTGCTCGGTGAGGAAATCCAGGGCGCGGTAGACCGAGACCGCCGCCACGCGCCGCCCCGGCTCGCTCAGGGTCTCGGCGATGTCGTAGGCGCCCATCGGCCGCGTCTGCCCCGCCACGGCCGCCAGCACGTCGCGACGCAGGCGGGTGAATTGCAGGTCGCGCTCGCGACACAGGCGCTCCGCCCGGGCGATCGCTTCTTCCGCCCCGCCGCAACCGTGGTCATGCGTCGCCGCATGGTCGTGCATGATCTGCCCCGTGAACCCGGCCCGTTGAACTGCCCGAGTGTTACAGTGTATCACCGCCAACATAAGCCGGCGCTCCCGTTCGGGCAAATGATCCATCGGTGACCCGAGCCCCGCCGTGACCCAAGCCCCGCCGTGATCCAAGCCCCGCGCCCCCCTGCCGCCCTCCGCCGCTCGCTGTTCCAGGCCGGCGCGTCCTTGCGCTTCGCGGTGGCGCTGGTCCTGACCCTCCTGCTCTGGGCCGCCATCCTGTGGGCCTCCCGATGAGTCGTGACCATGAGCTGTGATCTGCCCGGCGCCATCACGCTCCACGGGCTGACCCTGGGCTACGACCGCCACCCGGCGGTCCACCACCTCGACGGGGTCATTCCGCCCGGGGCCCTCCTCGCCCTGGTCGGGCCGAACGGGGCCGGCAAGTCGACCCTCCTGAAGGGCATCGTCGGTGAGATTCCGTGTCTCGAGGGCCGGATCGCCCGTCCGGGTCTCGAGGAGGCCATCGCCTACCTGCCGCAGGCGGCGGAGATCGACCGCAGCTTCCCCCTCAGCGTCCTCGATCTCGTGGCCATGGGCCTGTGGCGGCGCCTCGGCCCCTGGCGGAGCGCGCGCCGGCATCGGGCGACGCTGCTGGACGCCCTCGCCGCCGTCGGCCTCGCCGGATTCGAGGCGCGCCTGATCGGCACCCTGTCGGGCGGCCAGTTCCAGCGGGCCCTGTTCGCGCGCCTGATCGTGCAGGAGGCCCGCGTCCTCCTCCTCGACGAGCCGTTCACGGGGGTCGACGGACGCACCACGGCCGACCTCCTGGCCCTGGTCCGCGCCTGGCACCGGCAGGGCCGCACCATCGTGGCCGCCCTCCACGATCTCGGACAGGTGCGGAGCCACTTCCCGCACACGCTCCTGCTCGCGCGGGAGCGCGTGGCCTGGGGACCGACCGAGCGGGTGCTCACGCCCCAGAACCTCGCCCGCGCCCAGAGCCTGTCGGAGGCCTGGGACGAGGATGCCGCGGTTTGCGGCCGGCACGAGGAGCCGGGCCCGCCCCACGACCACGACCACGACCACAGTTCCGACCATGACCACGGCCCCGATGGGCGCCATGCGCATCCGCATGCCCACGACCATGGGGCGGTACGCGACCGGGGGCACGCCGCGTGATCGACCTCCTCTTCGGTCCCTTCGTCGAATTCGGCTTCATGCGCCGGGCCCTGGTCGGCTGTCTCGCCCTGTCGCTCTCGGCCCCGCCCGTCGGCGTGTTCCTGATGCTGCGGCGCATGAGCCTGATGAGCGACGCCATGAGCCACGCGATCCTGCCCGGGGCGGCGGCGGGCTTCCTGGTGGCGGGGCTGTCCCTGCCGGCCATGACCCTGGGCGGCTTGGCCGCCGGCCTCGCGGTGGCGCTGCTGGCCGGCTTCGTGACCCGATCCACCGTGATCAAGGAGGATGCGAGCCTCGCGGCCTTCTACCTGATCTCGCTGGCCGGCGGCGTCCTGCTGGTCTCCCTGCGCGGCTCGCAGATCGACCTGCTGCACATCCTGTTCGGCAGCGTCCTCGCCCTCGACGACCCGGCCCTCTGGCTCCTCGGCGGCATCGCCACCGTGACGCTGTTCGGGCTGGCGGCGATCTATCGGCCCCTGGTGATGGAATGCGTCGATCCGCTGTTCCTGCGCACGGTCAGCCGGGCCGGCGGCCCGGTGCACTACGCCTTTCTCGGCCTCGTGGTGATGAACCTCGTCGGAGGCTTCCAGGCCCTCGGCACACTGCTGGCGGTGGGGCTGATGCTGCTGCCGGCCATTGCGGCGCGGTTTTGGGCGGCGGACCTGTCGGGCATGATCCCGGTCTCGGTCCTGATCGCGATGCTGTCGAGCGTGGTCGGGCTCAGCGTGTCCTACCAGGCCGATCTCCCGACCGGGCCCGCGATCGTACTCGCGGCGGGCGGCTTCTACCTGGTCTCGATGCTGATCGGGCGCCGGGGCGGCCTGGTCCGCCGACTGGTGCGGGCGCGCCATCTCGAAGCCTGACGGGCGCAGCGACCCTCGGAGCGCGGCGATCCTCGGCGCGGTCCGTCCGTCAGAGAGCGAACAGGCTCATGAGGCCGGAGATGATCGCATAGACGAAGCCGGCATTGAGGAGGACACCCACGGCGCCGATGGCGAGGCCCCCCAGAACCACGACGCCGTCGCGCTCGACGAGGCCGAGGCCGACGAGGCAGATGGCGAGGCCGAGGGGGATCTGTCCCACGATCGGCGCGGCCACGATCAGGGCCAGCGACAGGGTGAGCAGGATGAGGCCGACGCCGCGCATGCCGAGGGCGGTCTCGAACAGGCTCATGCGCGGGCGCGACCAGTGCTCGAGGCGGCGCAGCAGCGGCACGGCCCGGCTGGCGGCCCGCTCGACGTCGCTGCGGGCGACGGACCGGCGCAGCAGCGCGCGGGGCAGCCAGGGCGAGGCCATGCCGGCTGTGATCTGAATCGCAACCAGCAGCAGCAGAAGACCGCAGACCAGGGGGATCGGCGGCGGCATCGGCAGGCAATTGGGCAATCCGAGTATGACGATGAGGAGCGCGAAGGCGCGATCCTTCAGGACGGCGACGATCTCGCCGACGGTCAGCCGTTCCCCTTCCTGCTCGGCGAGCACGGTGAGAACCTCGGAAGTTCTGGCAGCTGGTGACAAGAAAGCTCGGCCATTGGCGACGGTCCTGAGCCGGGCTGTAGCCGAGATGGGCGCCGAGGCCAAGCGGCGCATCCGCGCGCCGGGAAGGCCCCGAAATGCGGTCCTCGAACGGATCCACCCGGTCCTGGAAATCGACTCGCACCCAGATAATCAATCTCAGGTTGCGAAAGATCTCTATAGTTTCGATGAGGTATCTTGACCGGGATGTGTTCTGTGCAATGGGTCGAGAATACAATCAGAAGCTTATAATTTCTGTGATATGTCGATTCTAGATTGATTCCGGGGCCCGGCGCCATGACCGCCAGGGTGTCCTCGGGGTCGAACCTGGGACGCCCGTGCGCGCGACGACCACAGCCCTGTCCGAGGCGAAGCGAAAGCCCAGGCGGTTCGTCGTGCCGGCCGCCTGCGCCGCCGGTCTCCTCGGCACGCCGGCCCTGTCCTCCTCGCCGGCCTCGCTCGTCCTGTTCGGAAGCCTGGAGGCGAGCCCCTCCGTCTTCGTGACCACCGGGGCGAAGCTGGCGCTGGACCGGGTCGACCGGGAGGGATTCGTGGCCCTGGGGAGCCTCGGCGGCCAGCGCCGCCGCGAGGGCGCCGCCACGCGCGACACCGCGATCGGCGCCGTTGTGCTCGGCTACCAGTGGTTTCGCGACTGGGGTGTCGTGGCGGCCTATGCGGGGCCGGAGGGATCGATGGAGGTGGTGTCGGGCTGCGGCTGCGTGCAGGCCCTGCCGCCCCGCTTCGGCCTGCGCCTCCACGGCGAGGTGTGGGCCCACCCCACCGACGCGACCCTGTTCGCCGCCACGCTGGTCACCGGCACCACCCGCATGAGGACCTGGGGTCGCCTCGCCTGGGGCTATCGGCACTGGGGCGCCTATCTCGGACCCGAGATCGCCTTCTCCGGGGACGGGACCGGCTACCGGAAGTGGAACGTCGGCCTGCACGCGACGGATTTCGCCCTCGGCCGCTTCAGCCTGCGCCTCTCGGCCGGGCTGCAGCTCGCCGACGATCAGGACCCCGGCCCCTATCTCAGCCTTTCCGTCTGGACGCCCTGGTAACCGTGTCCCGGGCCGGATGGCGGGCCGGCTTCGACCGGGGCGGCGCCAGGGCGAGGGTGCCCTGGTCGGCCGGGGCGGCCGGCGGCGCCGCATCGAGCCCGTCGAGGAAGCGCGCCGCGTCGTCGACGATCGCGGCGCGCTTCGTCGGGTCCATCCGCGCCAGGGTACGGTAGGGCATGGCGAGGCGCGGATTGCCCGCCAGGCGCTCCGCGTGCCGGATGAGGAAGTTCCAGTAGAGATAGTTGAACGGGCAGGCCGATGGACCGGTCTTCTTGGCCACGTCGTAGGCGCAGCCACGGCAGTAATCCGACATGCGGTTGATGTAGGCGCCCGAGGCCGCGTAGGGCTTCGAGCCCATCACGCCGCCATCGGCCCAGAGCACCATGCCGTGGACGTTGGGCAGCTCGACCCATTCGTAGGCATCGGCGTAGACGACGAGGTACCATTCCTCCACCTGCTCGGGGGCCAGGCCGGCGAGCAGGGCGAAGTTGCCCGTCACCATCAGGCGCTGGATGTGATGGGCGTAGGCGTGGGTGCGGGTGGCGCCGATGCACTGCGCCAGGCAGTTCATCGCGGTCTCGCCGGACCAGTAGAACCACGGCAGATCGCGGGTGGCCTCGAGGGCGTTCGACGCCGCGTAGTCCGGCATCCGGGCCCAGTACAGGCCGCGCACGTATTCGCGCCAGCCGAGGATCTGGCGGATGAACCCCTCGACGCAGTGAAGCGGGGCCTCCCCGGCGCGATAGGCGCGCTCCGCCGCCCGGCAGACCTCCTCCGGCGTCAGCAGCCCGGCATTCAGCGCCGGCGCGATCAGCGCGTGGTACAGGAACGGCGCGTCCGCGCGCATCGCGTCCTGATAGTCGCCGAAGGCCGGAAGGCCGACGGCAAGGAAGTGCTTGAAGGCGGCGATGGCCTCGGCCCGGGTGACCGGCCAGGCGAAGGCGTCGGTCTCGCCGAAGTGATCCGCGAAGTCGCGCTCGACCAGGGCGATGACCTCCCGGGTCACGGCATCGGGCGGGAAGCCGACGCGCTCGGGCACGCCGTGGCCCTTCGGCAGCCCCTTGCGGTTCTCGGGGTCGAAGTTCCAGCGGCCGCCGGTCGGCTCGGTCCCCTCCATCAGCAGGCCGGTGCGGCGGCGCATGCCGCGGTAGAACGTCTCCATGCGCAGGCTCCGGCGGTCGCCGGCCCAGGCGGCGAAGTCGGCGCGGGGGCAGAGGAAGCGGTTGTCGTCGCGAATCTCCACGGGCGGGCCGAGATCGGCGCGCCAGCCCTCCATCATGGTCCAGACCCGCCACTCCCCGGGTTCGGTGACGACGACGCGGTCGACCGCGTGGCGCGCGACGGCGCGTTCCAGCTCGCCGGTGAAGCTGCCGGTGTTGCCCGGGGCATCGAGGCGGACATAGTCGACGGTGATGCCCTCCGCCTCCAGCTCCGCCGCGAAGTGGCGCATCGCCGAGAACAGGAAGGCGATCTTCTGCTTGTGGTGGCGCACGTAGGTGGCCTCGGCCCGCACCTCGACCATCAGGACGACGTCGTGGTCCGGATCGAGATCGGTGAGGGTGGCGATGCGGCGGGTGAGCTGGTCGCCGAGGAGGAAGCGGAGCGTGCGGATGGCGATCAGCCCTCGGCCTGCCGAAGGGCCCGCAGGGCGTCCCGCGGCGGGCGCCGGCCGGGCGCTCGTCCGCCCGCGTCGCCGATGACGATCTCCCGCCTCCTGCGCGCTCCCATATTCATGCCCGCTCCCAATTCGCTCCCGATGCGGTAGGTATGGCGGATGCCGGGGACGGGGAGCCGTCCCCGCGCGGGATCGACCGATCCGTGACGTCGCAGGACCGTCGGGAGCCGCATGAAGTTCGCCTTTGCCGGAATCGATTTCCTCGGCGGCGTGTTCGAGGCCCTGATCGGGGCGGGCTGGACGCCGATCAAGCTGTTCACCCGGCCCTGCGACGGGATCTACGACCACAACGAGGCGGTGGTGACGCAGGCCCGCCGCCACCGCGTGCCGATCCAGATCTCGCGGATGCGGCCGGAGGACCTCGCCGGGCTCGCGGAGGCGCAGGGCGGGGACTGGGCCCTGGTGGTGGCGGGCTATCCCTGGCTGATCCGGGGCTGGCGCGGGCGGTGCACCTACGCGCTCAATTTCCACCCCTCCCCGCTTCCCCTGGGCCGCGGACCCTACCCGCTCTTCAAGGCGATCTCCGACGGGCAGCCGGACTGGGGCGTCACCGCCCACGTGCTGGCCGAGGACGGCTTCGACACCGGCGACATCCTGGCCCAGGAGCGCTTCCCGCTCGCCGCCCTGGAATCGCACGAGACCCTGCTGGCCAAGTGCCAGATGGCGGCGCGCCGCATCGCCGCCGGCCCGATCGCCCGGGACCTGCCCGCCCTGTGGCGGACGCCCGCTCCCCAGGGCACCGGCTCCTACTGGCCGCGGGTGACGGATGCGGATCGCACCCTCGACTTCCGCGCCGAGGTCGAGGCGATCCTGCGCCGGGTCCGCGCCTTCGGCACGATCGAGACGATCGCCCGGGTCGGCGAGTCCCGGGTCTACGTGGCGGCGGCCGAGGGCTGGCGCGAGGCGCATCGGCATGCGCCGGGGACGGTGGTGCAGCGCTACCGCCGCCACGTCGTCATCGCCGCCCGCGACGGCTACATCCAGCTCACCCGCTGGAGCCCGGTCCCGGTCAGCGAGGCCGGACAGCTGGGGCGGTAGGCTGCCCTATATCGGAGCGACCCCTCCACGAAAGCGATCGAGCAGACCCCATGGCGCGGATGCGCAAGAAGGCCGATCTTCCCACCAAGATCTGCGTCCAGTGCGGCAAGCCCTTCGCGTGGCGCAAGAAGTGGGAGCGGGTCTGGGACGAGGTCCGCTACTGCTCGGACCGCTGCCGGGCCGAGGCCAAGCGCGCGCCGGCACGGGCGGCGCAGGACTGATACGGGCTCCGCCCGATCGGAGCGGTGCCCGTCTCGGCCAGCCTGCGCGGCGCTTGAGCGAGGCCCAAATCCGCCATCCCGAAGGGATCAAACGGATTTGTAGGAGCCCCCTCAGCGGAGGGCCGCGAGACCATCCGGCGTGTCGACGTCCAGGCGCACACCCGCATCCATCGCGCATTCGAGCACGTCGGCGCGTCCGGCGAGCAGCCGTCCGGCGCCCTGGTCACCCGAGAGACCGGCGAGGGCGGGAGCCAGGAGACCCAGGTTCAGGAGGACCGGGTTGCCACGCACGCCCGCATGGATCGGCACCACCGCCGCGGGGGCCGGCTCCGCCCGGCGGAAGGCGTCGGCCAAATCCTGGAGGTGGCGGGCGGTCACCCGCGGCATGTCGCCCAGCAGCACGAGCGCGCCGCCAACCCCCGCCGGCAGGGCCGCGAGTCCGGCCTGGAGCGAGGTGGCGAGACCGTCCGCATAGGCCGGGTTCACGACCCGGGCGAGGTCGAGCCCGTCGAGGGCGGCGCCGACCCGGCCGGCATGGGCGCCGAGGACCGCAACCACCGGGCCAAGCCCGGAGGCGATCGCGGCCTCCGCGGCGTGGCGAACGAGCGGCCGCCCGGCCAGCGGCTGCAGCAGCTTCGGCTCCGCGCCGAAGCGCGTCCCGCGCCCGGCCGCCAGGAGGATGAGACCGAGTTCAGGCATCGTTCTCAGGCATCGTCTTCGGCCGGGTCGCCGCCGGAGCGGGGCTGGGGCCGCGACCCGATCTCCATGAGGAGCCCGCCGACACCGAGGGCGACGATGTCGGCCCGGGTCACTTCGAGGCCGGCGAGCAGCCGGTGCAGCACCCAGTCAAAGCCGTTCTCCTTGGGCGAGCGCGCACAGCCCGGCGCGCCGATGACCGGCACCGCGGCGACCCGTCCGACCAGGAGGAGGTTGCCCGGGTCCACCGGCATGCCGAGATGCGCGACGTGGCCGCCCGCCGCCTCGATCCCGGCGGGGATCACGTCGCGCCGGTCGGCGATGGCCGAGGCGCCGAACACCACCACCAGCTCGGCGCGATCCTCCGTGACCGCGGCCCGGATCGCCTCGGCCACGGCCTCGCGGCGATGGGGCACCCGGGCTTCGGTGACGAGGGCGGCGCCCGTCGGGGCGAGGCGGTGGCGCAGGTTGGCGAGGGTCTTGTCGATGGTCGTGGGCTTCAGGCCGGGCAGCAGGGTCGAGACGACGGCGACCCGGGTCAACCGGTAGGGCGCCACCGCGAGCGCCCCCGCGGGCGCGGCACGGCAGGCCCGGTCGAGGGCCGCGCCCGGAACCGCATAGGGGATGATCTTGACCGTGGCGACCATCTCGCCGGCCACCACGGGCTTGTAGGGCGCGAGCGTCGCCACCGTGATCGCCTCGTCCACACCGTTGACGGCGTCGACGGCGGCCCGGTCGATGTGCAGGAGCCCGGCGGTCGCCGCATGGAGGTTGCAGCGGCCGGTGAAGGGCAATTCGCGGCGCAGGTGCGGACCGGCGAGATGCGCGGCGAGGCGTTCGGCCGCCGGATCCTCGGCCACGTCGCCCGGCTCGAGGGTGACGGCCACGAGTTCGGACAGCCCGGCGGCCGCGAGGCGCGCGGCGTCCTCGGCCGGGATGACCCGGCCCTTGCGCAGGGTCACGTCGTGGGAGCGCACCGTATGGGCGGCGATCAGCCCGGCAGCCTCGCGCGTCGGGACGGCCCCGAACTTCACGCGGCGGCTCCGGTGCGGGGGGTGCGCTGCGCGGCGATGATCTGCGCCAGGATCGAGACCGCGATCTCGGCCGGGCTGACGGCCTGGATGGAAAGGCCGATCGGCGCCGCGATCCGGCCGATCTCGGCCTCCGCGAACCCCGCCTGGGTCAGCCGGCCGACGCGGGCCGCGTGGGTTTTGCGCGAGCCGAGGGCTCCCACATAGAAGCACCCCGCCCGGAGGGCTGCGGCCAAGGCCGGATCGTCGATCTTCGGATCGTGGGTCAGGGCCGCCACGGCGCAGTAGCGGTCCAGGGGCGGGACCGGACCGGCCAGGGCGTCGTCCGGCCATTCGGCCACGAGGTCGATGCCGGGGAAGCGTTCCGGCGTCGCGAAGGCGGTGCGCGGATCGATGACGGTGACGGCGAGATCGAGGGCGCGCGCCATCGGGCACAGCGCCTGGCTGATGTGCACGGCGCCGATCACCACCAGGCGCACCGGGGGCGCCTGCACGGTGAGGAAGACCGAGCGGCCGCCCGCCTCGGCGAGGCCGCTCTTGCCGGAGGCGAGGTGGCGGGCGAGGAGGTCGCCCAGGGGATCGCCGGCGATCTCGGCCTCGCGCACCACCCGCTGGGCCCCGCCGTCGAGGTCGGTCACGAGGATGGCGGCGCGGCGCGCGGCGCGCTCGGCGTTGAGGATGGCGAGGGTCTCGAGCTGCATGCCGGCGCCTCAGGCCACGGACTCGACGAAGACGCGGATGCGCCCGCCGCAGGACAGTCCGACCCGCCAGGCGGTCTCGTCGGCCACGCCGAATTCGATGATGCGCGCCTGCCCGTCGGCAATCGCCTCCAGGCCCTCGGTGATCACCGCGCCCTCGACGCAGCCGCCCGAGACCGAGCCGAGGAAGTTGCCCTCGCCGTCGACCACGAGGTGACTTCCCACCGGCCGCGGCGCCGAGCCCCAGGTCTCGATGACGGTGGCGAGCGCCACCGCGCGCCCCTCGCGACGCCAGGCTTCGGCCGCGCCGAGAATGTCGTTGTCGGTGGAAAGCATGGTCCTGGCGAACTCCGGCGCGGGATCCGGCCCGCTGCGTGGAACTGAAATGAAAACCCGATAGACCGAGGTAAGGTCCCGCGCCGCCGTGGCAATGCGCACCGGGCGGCGCGGCCACCGGGGCGTGTCTTCCCGCACCGACCGGGCGCCCCTATCGTGGGGCCGCCTCACCCGCCTCGATGGAGCCCTGCCCCGATGCCCAGCCTCCGCGCCACCGCCTTCGCCTTCGCCTTCGCCGGCCTGCTGATGGGTTCGGCCTCCGGCTCCGCGGAAGCCCAGGTCCGCATCGGGCTGTCGGCGCCGCTGACCGGCCCGGATGCCGCCTTCGGACAGGGCCTGCGCCTCGGCGCCGAGCAGGCGGTGGCCGATCTCAACCGGGCCGGCGGTGTCGACGGGCAGCGCCTGGTCTTGGTGGTCGCCGACGATGGCGGCGAGGGCAAGCAGGGTCTCGCCGTCGCCCGGCGGTTCGCCGCCGAGCGGGTCGGCCTGGTGGTCGGCCCCTTCAATGCCGGCGTCGCGGGGCTGGCGATGCCGGTCTACGAGGAGGCCGGCATCGTCGCCGTGACGCCGGGCACCGGCTCTGCCGCGCTGACGGCCAAGGGCCTCTGGAACGTGTTCCGCACCGTGCCGAACGAGGCCGAGCAGGGGCGGCTCGCCGGCGCCTACCTCCTCGGCCGTCACGGCGGCCAGCGCATCGGCCTCGTGCACGACAAGAGCCCGTTCGGGCGCGGCCTCGCGGAGGGCGTGAGCCGCGTGCTCAAGGCCGCGGACCAGCCGGAGGCGGCCTTCGAGACCCTGACCCGCGGCGAGCGCGACGTCTCCGGACTGGTGGCGCGCCTGAAGCGGGCGCGGGTCGAGGTGGTGTATTTCGGGGGCCTCGCGCCGGAGGCGGCCGTGCTCCTGCGCGGCCTGCGCGACGCCGGCGTGACCGCGCCGCTGGTGGGCAGCGACGGCCTCCTCGATCCGGCCTTTCCCCAGGCGGCCGGCCCGGCGGCCGAGGGCACGGTGATGACCCTCACCGCCGACCCGCCGCGGCTGCCCGAGCCGAAGACACCCGATGCGAAGGCGACGAAGGGTCCCCGCAGCCCGGACGCGAACGCGGTGGCCGCCCAGGCCTATGCGGCCGTCGAGGTCCTGCGCCAGGGCGTCCTCGGCGCCGGATCGGCGGAGGGCCGGGCGGTGGCGGCCTACCTGCATGAGGGCCGGGCCCTGCGGACGGTTCTCGGCGACCTCGCCTACGATGCCCGGGGCGACCTGAAGCCCGATCCCCGCCGCCCGGCCACGGTCCTGCAGGCCTGGAAGCGGATGCCGGATGGGCGGATCGACTTTGCGGGCAACGACGTCACCCCGTGAGTCGAGTCTGCCCGCCGCCGCCGTCGCGCGTCCGGCCGGAAGCGCGACGGAGCGAAATCGCGGGCCAAATCTTGATCTTTCCGAATCCACGTCGGATCCGCGCGCGACTTGTGCCGGGTTCATCACCGGCCTGCATCGGGAAAAGCTTGCTTCCGGCCGATCCGGACATTATGTCGGGGCAACGCTCGCCGGTGTTGCGCATCCGATGGGATCGGACCCGCCGCCCGCCGCGTTTTGCCGAACGGCTTCGTTTTGTGTCCCGGGTCGCCCCTTTTCAGGCCGTCCGGCTGGAGAGTGTGGATGGCGAAAGAAGAGTTGATGCAGTTCGACGGTCTCGTGATCGAGATCCTGCCGGACGCGCGCTACCGCGTGCAGCTCGACCAAGGGCACGAGATCGTGGCCTACACGGCCGGCAAGATGAAGAAGAACCGCATCAAGACTCTGGCCGGCGACCGCGTCACCGTCGAGATGTCGCCCTACGACCTGGAGAAGGGCCGCCTCGTGTTCCGGCACAAGGACGAGCGCTCCTCCGGTCCGCGCCCGCCCATGCGGGGTCAGTTCCGCCGCCGCTGACTCAAGCGGCGCGACCCGGCTTCTCGACTTGTAGGGATTCCTGTGCGGCAAGACTCGGTTTCCCGGGCCTTGCCGTCTGTGTTTGGCCCGGTTGACGACTGTCTGCCGGTCCTTGACGGATCTCCACCGAGCTCCTCGACCTGTCTCCTGCCATTGACGGACATGCGCCAACGGCGCGGTCTTGGGCATGGCCAGCGTGCTCCCTACGGTCATCGAGACGAGGTCTATCTGCGCTCTGCCGAACGCGTCATGACCGACGTCGCGCGAAGTGCGGTGGTGGATTTCCTCGCGGCCCATCCGCAGGCGCGCGAGGTGATTCCGGGACCTAGCGGCCTTCGAAAGGTTCGCGTTCCCTTGACCGGGCGCGGCAAGCGCGGCGGCGCCCGCGTGATCTCGTTCTCTGGGGGCGATGAGCGAGGGACGACGCGATGTTCGCCGAGTTGACGCTGAGCCTGAAACAGGCGGTCGCCCATGCGCGCGGGGACATCGGAGCCGGGTTCGGCATCCACGTCCCGCAGGACATCGACGTCGCCGCGATACGAAAGGCGACGGATCTCTCACAGGATGCCTTCGCCCGTCGGATCGGTGTCGCCGTCGGCACCCTGCGGAACTGGGAACAGCGCCGTCGCCAGCCCGAAGGACCGGCCCGCATGCTCCTGGCGCTCCTCCAGCGAAACCCGCGCCTCGTCGAGGAAACGCTCGGCCAGACGCCCTGAAATTCGCGTCCAGGCGCCAGGGGCCGACCGCGCCTTCTACTTCCCGAACCGCTCGAACTTCGGGAAGCTCCGGGTCATCAGGGCGCCGGCGTCCGAGCGGTGGCCCAGCCATTTCTCCAGAATCCCCGCATTGGCGAGGCGCGCCTCGCCGCCCGCCTCGCGCCAGGGCAGCCCTTCGGCCAGGGGGAAGACATGGGCGTCGGTGAGCGTGGTCTGGCGGCAGCGCTGCAGGCGCACGCCCTTGCCGCGCACCATCTCGGGCAATTCGCTCAAGGGGAAGACCAGCATCAGCCGGTCGGCACTGCACACCGCCACGTGGTCGCCGGTGGCCGGCACCAGCACGGCGGCCGTCGCCGGCGCGTCGAGGCCCATGATGCCCTTGCCCTTGCGGGTGTTGGCCACGAGCGCATCGGCCGGCGCCAGGAAGCCGCGCCCGTCGGTGGCCGCGACCAGGACCTTGGCGCCCGGCTGGTAGGGGATGGCCGCGACGATCTCGGTGCCGTCGTCGAAATCCACCATCAGGCGGATCGGGTCGCCGAAGCCGCGCCCGCCCGGAAGCTTGGCCGCCTCCAGGGTGAAGACCTTGCCGTTCGAGGCCAGCACCAGGATCTTGGCCGTGGTCTCGCTGGGAAAGGCGAGCTTGAGGCCGTCGTCGCCCTTGAAGGCGACGCCCGAGAGGTCGGCCACGTGGCCCTTGAGGGCCCGGATCCAGCCCTTGTTGGAGACGATGACGGTGATCGGCTCGCGCTCCACCAGGGCGGCGGCGAAGTCGATGCCGGCGGTGTCGGGCGGGTTCTCCAGGGTGGTGCGCCGGGCGCCGATCTTGGTCTCGGGACCGAAGGTCTTCTTCACCGCGCGGATCTGCTTGGTGATGTCGGCCCATTGCAGCTTGTCGGAGCCGAGCAGCCCCTCGATCCCCTCCTTCTCCAGGGTCAGGGCGTCGAGCTCGCGCTTCATCTCCATCTCCTCGAGCTTGCGCAGCGAGCGCAGGCGCGTGTCGAGGATGGCGTTGGCCTGCACCTCGGTGAGTTCGAAGCGCTTCATCAGGGCGGGCTTCGGCTCGTCCTCCTCGCGGATGATGCGGATCACCTCGTCGAGGTCGAGATAGACGATGAGCAGGCCGCCCAGGATCTCCAGGCGGCGGTCGATCTGGCCGAGGCGGTGGCGCGACCGGCGCTGGAGCACGACGCGGCGGTGGTCGAGCCACTCGCGCAGGGCCTCGGCGAGGCCGATGACGCGGGGCACCAGCCCGCCCACCAGCACGTTCATGTTGAGCGAGATGCGGGATTCGAGCTCGGTGAGCCGGAACAGCGATTCCATCAGGATGACGGGATCGACGTTGCGGGCGCGCGGCTCCAGCACGATGCGGACGTCCTCGGCCGATTCGTCGCGCACGTCGGCGAGCAGGGGCAGCTTGCGCTCCTGCAGGAGCTCGGCGAGCTTCTCGATCAGGCGGGCCTTCTGCACGCCGTAGGGGATCTCCGTGACCACGATGGTCCAGGTGCCCCGCCCCAGATCCTCCTTGGCCCAGCGCGCCCGCACGCGGAAGCCGCCGCGCCCGGTGCGGTAGGCCTCGGTGATCGATTCGGCGCTGTCGATCAGGATGCCGCCGGTGGGGAAGTCCGGTCCCTTCACGAAGGTGAGGAGCTGGGCGGAGGTCGCCTCGGGATGGCCGATCAGGTAGAGCGCCGCGTCGCAGAGCTCGGCCGCGTTGTGGGGCGGGATCGAGGTCGCCATGCCCACCGCGATGCCCTGGGAGCCGTTGGCCAGCAGGTTCGGGAAGGCGGCGGGGAGCACCACCGGCTCCTCCTCCTGCCCGTCGTAGTTCGGGCGGAAATCCACCGAATCGTCGTCGAGGCCTTCGAGGAGGAGGCGCGCCACCTCCGTCATCCGGGCCTCGGTGTAGCGCTGGGCGGCGGCGTTATCGCCGTCGATGTTGCCGAAATTGCCCTGCCCGTCGACCAGCGGGTAGCGCTGCGCGAAGTCCTGCGCCATGCGCACCAGGGCGTCGTAGGCCGCCGTGTCGCCGTGCGGATGGTACTTGCCGATGACGTCGCCCACGATGCGGGCGCATTTCTTGAAGGCCGAGGTCGGATCGAGCTTCAGGAGCCGCATGGCGAACAGGATGCGGCGGTGGACGGGTTTGAGCCCGTCGCGGGCATCGGGCAGCGCCCGGTGCATGATCGTCGACAGCGCGTAGGCGAGGTAGCGATCCTCGAGCGCGGTCTTCAGCTCGACGCTCTCGATGCCATCGGGACTCGATGGCGGCTCGAAGGGCTGGCCCATCACGAACTCCCGGGCCTCAGACGACCCAATTCAGAACAAAACACGAACGGAATTTAGGCGCTTCCCGTGCCCAATGCAACGAAGCGCGCGCGCTCCTCGGGCACGGGGATCGCGCGCGGTCCCCAGATGTGCTGGTCGAGGAAATACCCCGTCAAGGTAAACCCCGCGGTAACGTCCCGGACGTCCGGCGTCATCGGCAGGGACGCACCCGGCGCCCGGGCCCGCAGGAAGTCCGGCAGCGCCAGGAGCCGGTCGCGATAGGGCTCGCCGGCCGAGGCGCTCACCGCCCGCCCGCTGCGGGGCGAGACGTAGATCAGCGCGTCGTTGCCCCCCGTGGCGGCGCAGGCCGCCAGGTCGAGCCCGAAGCCGAGCTCGGCCAGGATGGCGAGTTCGAAGCGGACCATCAGCGGCGGGGCGATGTCCGGGTCGTGCAGGTGCGCCACCAGGAGGCCGGCCGCCTCGAACAGTTCGGGATGGGGGTCGCGCTCGGGCAGCAGGCGGAGCAGGCCCGCGAGATGGCTCATGCCGTAGAGGGCGAGCCCCGACCCCATCAGCCGGGCGGCGACGGATTCGACGGGCTCCACCGCGAAGGCGCCCAGGCTCTCGTCGAGGCGCGCCCGCCAGGTGGCCTGCACCCGGTTGCCGGCCTGCAGCACCGGCTGCATCCGGCGCGAGCGCCCGCCATGCACGAGCCCGAGGTGGCGGCCGTGGGTCCGGGTCATGAGTTCGAGGATGACGCTGGTCTCGCCCTGGCGGCGCAGGCCGAGCACCAGGGCCTCGTCGGTCCATTGCATGCCCGTGTCTTACGGCGCCGTCGAGGCGATGCAAGCGCGCTGCGTCCATTCCGGTTGCAAGTGAACGCGGTTTCCCTCGAAGCGGGGAATCCGATAGGCTTGCAATTACTCCGAATCGAGCCTGCCCCGATGTCCCTGCCCGTGCGCGCGGCCCGCCGCCGCCCCGCCCTGGTCCTCGCCGCCCTGCTGCCCCTCGCGGCCTGCGGGCCGCGGGCGGGCATCCCGACGCCCGCCGCGACCGCGCCCCTGCGGGAACGGCTCGCCGCCTTCGCCCTCGGGCAGGCCGCGTTCGGCGCGGTCTCGCTGATCCCGGTGCGGTTCGCGCACAGCCGGGTCTCGCAGCCGTTCCAAGACGCCGGCCGCACGCTCTACTGCCTCTCGAGCCGGATGACGGGACGCACCTTCGGCCGCGCCGAGCGGCCGAAGATCGTCGTGCAGGAGGCCGGCGGCGTCCTTACCCGCGTCGACGAGGATCCGGAGATCTGCGAGGGGCACCGGACCGAGCCGTTGCCGGAACTGGAGGCTTTGGCGGCCGGCCGGGGCTGAGGCACGCCCCCCGGCGCGGCCGGTCTTGCGCTTCGGCGCGGCCGGTCTGGCGCTTCGGCGCAGCCGGTCTTGCGCCCCGGCCTGCCCGGTGGTTCGCTGGCCCCATGCCCGACCAGCCCCTCGCCCTGACCCTCGCCCTCATCGCCCGTGCCCATCCGACGCCGGTGGCGGACGACGCGACGGCCCTCGCGCTGCTGAGCGATGCCGAACTGGCCCCGGGCCTCGCCGCCGCCCTCGCCGCCCGGCCGATGCCCGCGGAGGGCTTGTGGGTGTTCGGCTACGGCTCGCTGATCTGGCAGCCGGAATTCGCCTATTCCGAGCGCCGGGTCGGCACCGTGCACGGCTATCACCGGCGCTTCTGCCTCCTCCAGCGCCGGTTCCGCGGCAGCGTGGACAATCCCGGCCTCGTCCTGGCCCTCGATGCGGGCGGCTCCTGCGAGGGGGTCGCCTTCCGGCTGACCGGTGCGGAGGCCGCCGAGACCCTGCTGCCGGTCTGGCGCCGCGAGATGCGCGGCAACGGCTATCTCGGGCGCTGGGTCCCGGTGGAGACGGCCGCCGGCACGATCCAGGCGCTGACCTTCCTGGTGAACCCCGAGAGTGACCGCTACACCGGCCCGATCCCGGACGACGCGATCGCGGACCAGATCGCCGCCGGGGCCGGCCATCTCGGGCCGAGCGCCGAGTACCTGTTTCGCACGGTGGCCGCCTGCCTCGAGGCGGGCATCCGCTGCCCGCACCTCCTCACCCTGCAGGCGATGGTGGCGGAGCGCCTGCGGGCGCGAGTCCGGGCCGGCACCGCCGGCCCGTCGGCGGCCGGCGCCTGACGCGCCCTTCGGACCCTCGACGCGCGGGTTCCGCCGGAACGACGGGGCGTGGCGCGCGGGTGGGACGTCGGGCGGTCCGTTCGTTCGACCCCGATCGACCGGACATGCCCGCGATCGGTGATCCGCGTGACGTTGCTGGCCCAAAAATGCTCACCTCGATTGTATAGATGGACAATATTAGTTCAGATAGATCTGACGATTTAGATAGATAATGTAATTTAAGACATTTTTATTGGTCAACACCTAGGAGACATGCACAAACCACGCAACGGATCAGGCCTCTCGATGACATACGGTATCCGCGCTCGCCTCTACGCCGGATTCGGCAGCCTGATCCTGATCACCGGCGGAATTGGCCTGACCGCGCAGTATCAACTCGGCTCCATCGTGGCCGAATACGCACGGGTCGCTCGCCTCGAGGAGGGGGCACGCAACGTCTTCGCGATGAACGGCCTCGCGGAGCGGCTGTCCGGGCAGGCTCTGGATCTGCAGTCGAGCCAGACGCCCGATCAGATCGAGCAGGTCGAGCAGACACGCCAGGCCATCACCACGGTGCTCCAGCGCCAGGTCGACATCGCGGTGTCGGAGGAGCGGCGCGCGATCTACGCCAGCATGCGGGACCAGTCTGCCGCCCTGAAGGACGATATCCAGCGCCTCGGACAAGCCGGTCTGGCGCTGACGGACAGCAAGACCAAGCTGTTCCGGACCGGCGACGAGCTGACGCGCGTGGCCGGCCTCCTGATCTCCGACATCCGTCAGAACGGCTCTGCGGCGCAGATCGCTCAGGTCGCGACGGTCGATAGCGCGGTGCTGCTGATGCGGGTCGCGAACTGGCGTTTCCTGGCCACCCGCGATCCCCAGGGTCCCGCGACCTTCGCCACGAACAGCCTCAAGGCCGACACCGCCATCAGGACGCTGAAGGAGCTCGACACGGGCGGCGCGTTCACGCGTCCGATCAAGCGGTTGCAGGACACGGTCGCCGCCTACATCGACGCCTTCAACGCGGCGGCAGCCGCCATCGAGGCGACGCGGGCGGCCCATGACGACACGCTCAAACCGCATGCGGCGGCCCTGATGCAGGCTGGCCTGGGAGTCCGGGCGAAGATCGAGTCGGCCGTGAGCGAGATCATCGCCGGCACGGACGCGAGCGTGAGCCGGGCCCGCGTCCTGCAGATGGCCTTCGTCGGCCTGGCGCTGGCGCTCGGCGGCGCCCTCGCCGTCCTGATCGCCCGCAGCATCATCCGGCCGATCTCCGGCATGACGGATGCGATGAGCCGCCTGGCCGCCGGCGAGACGGCCGTCACGGTCCCCTCGCAGACGGCGGGGGACGAGATGGGCGCGATGGCCAAGGCCGTCGACGTGTTTCGCCAGAACGCCATCGCGCGCATCGAACTGGAGGCGCAGCAGGTCGCCGCGCTGTCGGCGCGCCAGCGCCGGGCGGACCGGGTCGACGAGCTCGTCCAGAGCTTCGAGCAGACCATCTCGGGCAACATCGGCATCGTCACCTCCGCGGCGACCGAACTCGACGCCACGGCCCGGTCGATGACCCAGGTGGCGGAGAGCACCAGCGGGCAGGCGCTCGCCTCGAGCGCGGCCGCGCGGGAAACCGCGACGAACGTGCAGACCGTGGCCGCGGCCGCCGAGGAGATGGTCGCCTCCCTGCAGGAGATCGAACGCCAAGTTCAGCAATCGAACGCCGCCGCCGGTGCCGCGGCCCGCGAGGCGGAAGCGACGGACGCCAGCATGGGCAGCCTGATCCAGGCCGCCGACCGGATCGGAGAGGCCGTGACGATGATCTCCGGCATCGCCAGCCAGACCAACCTGCTGGCGCTCAACGCCACCATCGAGGCGGCGCGGGCCGGCGAGGCGGGACGCGGCTTCGCGGTGGTCGCCGCAGAGGTCAAGGAGCTCGCCGGCCAGACCGCCCGGGCCACCGACCAGATCGGCGGGCAGATCGCGGCGATCCAGCAGGCCACCGCCCAGGCCGTCGCGGCCATCCGCCAGATCGGCCAGACCATCGTGTCGGTGAACGCGATCACGGAAAGCATCGCCGCGACGGTGGTGGAGCAGACGGCGGCCACCGGCGAGATCTCCCGCAACGCGGCCGAAGCGGCCCGCGGAACCCAGGACGTCTCGACGAACGTCGCCCAGGTCCTCGCCTCCTCCGGCGACACCGGCTCCGCGGCCCAGCAGGTGCTGATGGCGGCGGGCGAACTCTCGGTCCAGTCGGTCACCGTGCGCCAGGAGGTCGAGGGCTTCCTCGCCGCCATCCGCGCGGCGTGAGACGGCTCCGCTTACTCAAACCGGGGCCTCGATCGGGCTAAGTCGGAGGCGCGCAGGACAGGCCCGCGCACCCCCTGATCGGAGCCCGGATCCGGCCTCCCGAAGCCCGGCATGCCGAAGGGATCGATCGGGTCCGATGCGAGAGGGCGTCCGCGCGATCCCTCAGGTGGGGTGGGTCGAAACAGGCCCCCGCTTTCATCCGGGAGAGGGTTGGGGTGAGGGGTTCGCCCCTCCGACGTGGTCACGCGCCTTACCCTGTTCCTCTCCCTCCAGGAGGGGGACCTGCGCGAGAGGCGCCGGAGGAATCCACCGAAGACCGTCCAAGACCGGATGAGCGGAAGCGTCGGTCGGGCTCCCGGCCCGGCCGATGCGAGGCCCCGTGCCCGAGGGCCGGGCCGGCGCCTCAGTTCACCTCGACCTGCACCACGCCCGGCACCGCCCGGAGCGCTCCGGCGATCTGGGGCGTCGCCTGGTACCGGCCCGGCAGCTTGACCTCGACCTCGCGGGCGCCGTCGAGGAGGAGGATCAGGGAGACCTCGCCCTCCCCCCGCACCTGCAGGCGCTGCTGCACGGATGGGATCGGGCGCTCGTCCTGCAGGTAGACGCGCATGCCCTTCTGGTGGCGGGCCACCGCCACGTCGAGGGGCTCGGCGGTCATGATGCGGGCGCGCACGTCCTCGCCCTCGAGGTTGGCCTGGAGCTGGAGCACCAGCGGCCGGCCCGGCTCGAGGATCTCGCGGTACTGGCCGAGGCCCTCCGAGAAGATGATCGCCTCGAAATGCCCGGTCTGGTCGGACAGGATGACGATGCCGAGCTTGTTGCCGGTCTTGGTCCGGCGCTCCGAGCGGTCGAGCACCGAGGCCGCCACGCGGCCGACGCTGGTGGTGCCGGCCCGGACGGCGCGGCAGAACTCGGCCCAGGTCTGGACCCGGAGCTTGCCGAGGAGGTCGCCGTACTCGTCGAGGGGATGGCCCGACAGGAAGAAGCCGATCGCCTCGTATTCCTTCTTCAGCTTGTCGGCCATCGGCCAGGGGTCGTAGGGCGGCACCCGCAGGGTGACGTCGGCGGCGGTGATGCCGCCGAACATGTCCTCGATGCCGGTGCTGGCCGCCTCGGCCGCCCCTTGCGCCAGCTTCATCATCGGTTCGATGGCGGCGCAGGCCCGGGCGCGATCCGGCTCGATGGTGTCCATGGCGCCGGCCGCCACGAGGTTCTCCAGGGTGCGCTTGTTGAGCATGCGCGGGTTGAGGCGGCGGGCGAGGCAGGCGAGATCCTTGAAGGGCCGGTCCCCCCGGGCCTCGATCAGGGCCTCGACCGCCCCCCGGCCCACGCCCTTGATCGCCGCGAGCGCGTAGTGGATGCGGCCCTCGCGCACCTCGAAGCCGACGCCCGAGGTGTTGATCGAGGGCGGCTCGACGGTGATCTTCAGGCGCTGGGCGTCCTGGCGGAACTCCGCCAGCTTGTCGGTGACGTCGATGTCGAGCTGCATCGCGGCGGCCAGGAACTCCACCGGATGGTTCGCCTTGAGGTAGGCGGTCTGGTAGGTCAGCAGGGCGTAGGCGGCGGCGTGCGACTTGTTGAAGCCGTAATCGGCGAACTTGGCGAGCAGGTCGAAGATCTCGTTGGCCTTGGCCTTGGTGAGGTCGCGCTCGATGCAGCCCTTCACGAAGCGGTCGCGCTGGGCGTCCATCTCGGCCTTGATCTTCTTGCCCATGGCGCGGCGGAGCATGTCGGCCTCGCCGAGCGAGTAGCCGGCCAGGACCTTGGCCACCTCCATCACCTGTTCCTGGTAGACGATGATGCCGAAGGTCTCCTTGAGGATCGGCTCCAGCTTCTCGTGCGGGTACCAGCTCGCCTCGTTGCCGGCATCGCGGCCGAGCTTGCGCTCGCAATAGACCGGGATGTTGGCCATGGGGCCCGGGCGGTAGAGCGCCACCAGGGCGATGATGTCCTCGAAGCGGTCGGCCTGCATCTCGACCAGGGCCTTGCGCATGCCGGCCGATTCCACCTGGAACACGCCCACCGTCTCGCCGCGCTTCATCGGCGCGTAGGTCGCCGGGTCGTCGAGGGGCAGCGAGGCGAGATCCACGATGATGCCGCGCCGGGCCAGGAAGTCCGTGCAGCAGCGCAGCAGCGTCAGGGTCTTCAGGCCGAGGAAGTCGAACTTCACCAGGCCCGCGGCCTCGACCCACTTCATGTTGAACTGGGTCACCCGCATGCCGGTCTTCGGGTCGCGGTAGAGCGGCACCAGCTGTTCGAGGGGACGGTCGCCGATGACCACGCCGGCGGCGTGGGTCGAGGCGTGCCGGTGCAAGCCCTCGAGCTTCTTCGAGATTTCCATGAGCCGGGCGACGATCGGCTCCTCCTCGATCGCCTGCTGGAGCTTCGGCTCGCCCTCGATGGCCTGGACCAGAGTGACGGGATTGGCCGGGTTCTGCGGCACGAGCTTGGTCAGCTTGTCGACCTGCCCGTAGGGCATCTCCAGCACGCGGCCAACGTCGCGCAGCACGCCGCGGGCCAGCAGGGTGCCGAAGGTGATGATCTGCGCCACCTGCCGCTCGCCGTAGCGCTGCTGCACGTAATTGATCACCCGCTCGCGGCCCTCGACGCAGAAGTCGATGTCGAAATCCGGCATCGAGACGCGCTCGGGGTTGAGGAAGCGCTCGAACAGCAGGCCGAAGCGCAGCGGGTCGAGGTCGGTGATGAGGAGCGACCAGGCCACCAGGGAGCCGGCGCCGGAGCCGCGGCCCGGCCCCACCGGGATGTCGTGGTCCTTGGCCCACTTGATGAAGTCCGACACGATCAGGAAGTAGCCGGGAAACTTCATGCCGACGATGACGTCGAGCTCGAAGGCGAGGCGGTCGCGATAGACCTGCTCGGACATGCCGGGCGCGGTGCCGTGCTGGGCGAGGCGCCGTTCGAGGCCGGCCTCCGCCTGCCGGCGCAGCTCCGCCGGCTCGTCGAGGGGGGGCGCCGCCGCGACTTCGGGGGTGCCCTCGGGGGCGGCGGCGTCGAGGGCGGCGACCACGCCGAAATTCGGCAGGATCGGCTTGCGGGTGCGCACGCGGTAGGCGCAGCGCATGGCGATCTCGACGGTGGCGTTCAGGGCGTCCGGCAGGTCGGCGAAGAGCGCGGCCATCTCGGCGCGGGTCTTGAAGCCGTGGCGCGGGGTCAGCTTGCGGCGGCGGTCGTCCGAGACGAGGCGGCCGTCCGCGATGGCCAGCAGCGCGTCGTGGGCGTCGTAGTCGCCCTCCCGGGCGAAGAACGGCTCGTTGGCGGCCACCACCGAGAGGCCGTTCGTGTCGGCGAGCCGCAGCAATTCCCGCTCGACCATGCGCTCGTCGGGCAGCCCGTGGCGCAGGATCTCGACGTAGAGGCCATCCTCGCCGAAGGCCGCGCGCAGCTGCGCCAGGCGGCCGGCGGCGAGTTCGGCCCGGCCCTGCCGCAGGGCGCTGTCGAGGGGCCCGGTGGAACCGCCCGTCAGGGCGATCAGGCCGGCGCTCGACTCGGCCAGGGCCTCGACGCCGACCCGGGGGGCGTCGCCCAGCGCCCCGTCGAAATAGGCGCGGCTCGCCAGACGCAGCAGGTTGCCGTAGCCGGTCTCGTCCTTCGCCAGCACGACGATGTTGGCGCAGCCGGCCTGGCCCTGCCCGACGCGCGCCATCGGATCGGGCGCCTCGAAGGCGACGGTGAGCTGGAGGCCCGGGATCGGCTGGAGGCCGGCGCCGGCGGCCTTCTCGGAGAATTCCAGCGCCCCGAACAGGTTGTTGGTGTCGGTGAGCGCCAGGGCCGGCTGCCGGTCGGCGAGCGCCGCCTTCACGATGTCCCCGACCTTCAGGGCCCCTTCCAGTAGGGAGAACGACGAGTGAACGTGGAGGTGGACGTAAGCCGGGTCTTTCAGGATGCGCGCCATGAGACCACCAGCCCGAGTCGTGGTTTCCAATCCATGAGAATTCGGGGCCCGGACGCGTTTCCCTGTGGACCGCGCGACCCCTGTGACCTCGTCGCAACGCTAACGCAAGGGCGCCAGTGCGACAGCCCAGGCGGCGATGGACATCGCCAGGAGCCCGAAGGCCGTGAACTCGACCGCACCCGTCAGGATCATCCGCTTGAACATGGGCCTCGCCTTTCGTTGACGCCCCGAGTTTTGTTCTTGTTTTGTTCTATGTAAAGCGAAACTGGTCGGCGCACCGCATCGTGGTTACGGCCCGGTAAATCCCGTCGCCTTGGCCAGCGGTCGCGGACCGGCTCCGCGTGCTCACGCGAAGGCGTCGGACCTCCGCGGCCCAGCGATCCGCCGCCATTGATACCCGTGCCCGGCCCTCAGGGCAGCTGCTCGATCAGCCCGTCCCGGATCGTCACGCGCCGGTCCATGCGGGCGGCGAGATCCATGTTGTGGGTGGCGATCAGCGCGGCGAGGCCGGAGGCGCGCACCAGCGCCACCAGGATGCCGAAGACGTGGGCGGCGGTGTGCGGATCGAGGTTGCCGGTGGGCTCGTCGGCCAGGAGCAGGCGCGGGCCGTTGGCGACCGCGCGGGCGATGGCGACGCGCTGCTGCTCGCCGCCCGAGAGTTCGGCCGGCCGGTGCTGGAGGCGCTCCTTGAGGCCGAGGAAGCTCAGGAGTTCGTCCGCCCGCGCCCGCGCCTCGCGCTGCGAGAGCCCGCGGATCAGCTGCGGCATCACCACGTTCTCCAGGGCCGAGAATTCCGGCAGGAGGTGGTGGAACTGGTAGACGAAGCCCATCTCCTCGCGCCGCAGGCGGGTGCGCTCGGCATCCACCATCGCGGCGGTCGGACGGCCGCCGATGTAGATCTCGCCGCCGTCGGGGCGCTCCAGCAGGCCGGCGAGGTGCAGCAGCGTGCTCTTGCCGGCCCCCGAGGGCGCCACCAGGGCGACGAGCTCGCCCGGCCAGATCGCGAAATCCGCCTGGCGCAGGATCTCGAGGGCGCCGGCCCCTTGGGCGTAGCGCCGCTCCACCTTGGCGAAGAACAGGGCCGGGACCGGCTGCGCGCCGGGCGCCTCGGCTGTCGTGGTCATGGATGCTCGGGCCTCAACCGTAGCGCAGGGCCTGCACCGGATCGAGCCGGGCGGCGCGCCACGAGGGATACAGCGTCGCGATCAGCGACAGGGCGATGGAGGTGACGACCACCACGGTGATCTCGTTGGCGTTCATCTCGGCCGGAATTTCGGCCAGGAAGCGCACCGTGGGGTCCCAGGCGGAGGGGAACAGCACCCGCTGGATCCCCTTGATGTTCATCGTGATCAGGATGCCGAGGGCCAGCCCGCTCAGGGTCCCCACCACGCCGATCAGCGCGCCGTTGATGAGGAACACCCGCATGATGGTGCCGGGGGTCGCCCCCATGGTGCGCAGGATGGCGATGTCGCTGGACTTGTCGCGCACGAGCAGGATCAGTCCCGAAATGATGTTCAGGGTCGCGACCACGACGATCAGGCTGAGGATCAGGAACATCACGTTCCGCTCCACCTCCAGGGCGCCGAAGAAGGTCCGGTTGCGCTGGCGCCAGTCGGTGAGGAGTACCGGGCGCTCGGCCGCCATCTCGAGGTCGGGCCGCATCGTGCCCACCGCCTCGGCATTGTCGAGGTAGATCTCGATCAGGCTGACATCGGCGTCCCGGTTGAAGAAGGCCTGGGACTCCGTCAGGGGCATGAACACGAAGGTCGAGTCGAACTCGGTCATGCCGATCTCGAAGATCGCCTTGATGGTGTAGCCCTTGGTGCGCGGCGCCGTGCCGAACGGCGTCGAGGCGCCCTTCGGCGTCAGCAGGTTGATCTGGTCGCCGGCCTGGACGCCGAGGGATTCGGCCAGGCGCCGGCCGATGGCGACGCCCGACCCGTCGTCGAAGCCCTCCAGGCTGCCGCCCTTGATGTTGCTCGCGATGGCGCCGATCTTGTCGAGGTCCTCGCCCCGGATGCCGCGGACCAGCACGCCGCTGCCGGCGCCGCCATAGGGCGAGGAGGCGAAGGCCTGCCCCTCCACCAGGGGGATCGCCGCCCGCACCCCGGCGACCTTCGACAGGCGCTCGGACAGGTCGGCATAGTCGGTGAAGAGCTTGTCGATCGGGGCGACGAAGACGTGGCCGTTGATGCCGACGATCTTCGACAGGAGCTCGGTGCGGAAACCGTTCATCACCGAGAGCACGATGATCAGCGTGGCGACGCCCAGGGCGATGCCGAGGAGCGAGAAGAACGCCACCACGGAGACGCCGCCGCCCCGGCGCCGGGCCCGCAGGTAGCGCCCGGCGATGATCCACTCGAACCCGGCGAAGGGGGGCGTGCTCCCGCGCCGGAACCGGGCGCGAAGGCCCGCAAGCCTGTCCGTGAGGGTCGCCGCCATGGGGCGCCTCAGAGCCGCTTCAGGCGGGCGAGCAGATCGATCGGGGCGATGCTTTCGCGCTCGCCGCCGGCCCGACGCTTCAGCTCCACCTTGCCCTCCGCGAGGCCGCGGGGGCCGACGATGACCTGCCAGGGCAGGCCGATGAGGTCGGCCGTGGCGAACTTGGCGCCCGGGCGCTCGTCGCGGTCGTCGTAGAGCACGCTGAGGCCGGCCGCCTCGAGGGTGGCCTGGATCTCGCCGCAGGCGGCGTCGGTGGCGGCATCGCCCGTCTTGAGGTTGATCAGCGCCACGTCGAAGGGCGCCACCGCGTCGGGCCAGATGATCCCGGCCTCGTCGTGGGAAGCCTCGATGATCGCCGCCACGAGGCGGCTCGGGCCGATCCCGTAGGAGCCCATGTGGACCGGGCGCTCGACGCCGTCGGGACCGGTGACCTTGGCGCCCATGGGCTCGGAATACTTGGTGCCGAAGTAGAAGATGTGCCCGACCTCGATGCCGCGCGCGGCCATCTGCTTGTCGGCCTGCACCTCGGCGAAGGCCGCCGGCTCGTGCATCTCGGAGGTGGCGGCGTAGAGCGAGGTCCAGCGGTCGACGGTGCCCTGGAGCGCGGCGACGTCCTCGAAGTCGGTGGTCACCGGCGGGACCTCGAAATCGAGGTACTGGCTGTCGCAGTAGACCTCGCTCTCGCCGGTCTGGGCCAGGATGATGAACTCGTGGCTGAGGTCGCCGCCGATCGGACCCGTGTCGGCCCGCATCGGGATCGCCTTCAGGCCGAGGCCCGCGAAGGTGCGCAGGTAGGCCACGAACATCCGGTTGTAGGCGTGGCGGGCGGCGGCCTGGTCGATGTCGAAGGAATAGGCGTCCTTCATGAGGAACTCGCGCGAGCGCATGGTGCCGAAGCGCGGCCGGACCTCGTCGCGGAACTTCCAGGAGATCTGGTAGAGGTTCTTCGGAAGGTCCTTGTAGGAGCGCACGCTGCCGCGGAAGATCTCGGTGACGACCTCTTCGGCGGTGGGGCCGAACAGCATCTCGCGGTCGTGGCGGTCGGAGATGCGGAGCATTTCCTTGCCGTAGGCCTCGTAGCGGCCGGATTCCCGCCAGAGCTCGGCCGACTGGATTGCCGGCATCAGGATCTCGATGGCGCCCGCCCGGTCCTGCTCCTCGCGGATCACCGCGCAGACCCTGTTCAGGACGCGCAGGCCCAGCGGCAGCCAGGCATAGATGCCGGCGGCCTCCTGGCGCACGAGCCCGGCGCGCAGCATGAGGCGGTGGGAGACGATCTCGGCCTCCTTGGGCGTCTCGCGCAAGGTCGGCAGGAAGTAGCGGGAGAGACGCATGAAAGGCCCTGGAAACAGCGTGCCAGCGGGTCGGCGGTACGCCGGGGCACACAACACATTGCATCGGGAAAACACAAGCGCGGAGGGGTGACACGGGTCCGCCGCGTGGCGTTTCGCCCTCAGGAGGCAGGGTGGTCCGGCCGAACGTTGCCCGCGAGCCAGGCTCCGCCCGCAAGCGCCACCTCCCATTCCGGTAGAAAAGCGCAGGAATGTCTCACGAAGCAGGTGACAATGAGAATTGTTGTTCCTATAAGCGCGTCCGTGATGGATGCGCCGCCCAAGCAGTGGCGCCACACGGTCCGAGTCTCGGGAGGAATTTCAGCCGCCACGCCGTCAGCAATGCGTGAGACAATCGAGGCTGAGCAAACGACCATCTTCATAAAAGCAAGGCTTAGGCCTTGCTTTTTTTATGTCTCGACGCTTGCGCGAGGCTGTCGCCACTGCGTCGCGGTCCGACCGACGTCTCACGCCGACGCGCCGTCATCCCGGGGCCGCGCAGCGGAACGCGGGATCCAGAAACACAGGTGGCGCAAGACCTTGCACCGTCGGCGGTTCTGGATTCCGGGCTCGCCTGCGGCGCCCCGGAATGACGCGGTGCTGTCACTGCGGCCGTGGTTCGATGTCCCGCGTGCGCGACGTCCGTTCTTCGCGGGGGCAGCGACGCGCCCGGTCTGGAAGACGACGGCGGCGTGACCTTACGTCCGTGCGCGGGCTCACGTCCGGTTCGACCGGACCACGCCGAACCCCCTCAGAGGCCGGCCAGCTCGAAGACCTGGATCGCCACCAGGAAGACGACGCTCGCCAGAAGCGAGGTCAAGATCGCCTTCTCGCGCAGGCGCGGGACGGCGGGCGCCCCGGGATCCTGGCCGGGCACGATCCGCTCCGGGTCGGTCTCCACCTGGTTGCGGAGGGGCAGGATGACGAAGAGCAGGGTCCACCAGACCACGAAGTAGAGGGCGAGCGCGCCGAACACCGAGAGCTTGAACAGGCCCACCGCGAGGGCGACCACCCCGGCGAGCACCACCACCATCACGCCGACGGTGCGCAGGGTGGAGGCTGCCAGGGCCTGGAGGACGGCGCCCATCCGGCTCAGACCTGTTCCAGCTCGACGAGGGTGCCGAGGAAGTCCTTCGGGTGGAGGAAGAGAACGGGCTTGCCGTGGGCGCCGATCTTCGGCTCGCCGGTGCCGAGGACGCGCGCGCCCTGGGCCTTGAGCTTGTCGCGGGCGGCGATGATGTCGTCGACCTCGTAGCAGACGTGATGGACGCCGCCGTTAGGGTTGCGCTCGACGAAGCTCTCGATGGGCGAGCCCGCGCCCAGCGGCGCCATCAGCTCGACCTTGCTGTTGGGCAGGTTGACGAACACCACGGTGACGCCGTGCTCGGGCTGCGGCAGCGGCTCCGTCACGGTGGCCCCGAGGGTGTCTCGGTAGATGGCGCAGGCAGCGTCGAGATCGCGGACCGCGATGGCGACATGGTTCAGGCGTCCGATCATGGTGTCCTCCCCTTCCTTCCCTCAATCCCGACCGCCACCCCTCCCCCGTCGAAGCGGGCGATATCGATGGCACCGCGGCGTCATTCCGGGGCGCCGCAGGCGAGCCCGGGAATCCAGAGCCGCCGACGGTGCCGGACGCGACGAAACCTATGGTTCTGGATCCCGGGCTCCGCTGCGCGTCCCCGGGATGACGGTGTGCTGCGCGCCGACGTCCCGCGCAACCCACCCGCATCGGCGACACCCCTCCCCCGCAGAGGGGGGAAGGTTCGCCCATTAGACCTCGACCACCTGCACGTGGCAGGCGGGCTTCTTGCCCCAGACCTCGTTCACCGCGGAGCGGATCGCGCGGTCGACGGCCTTCTCGACGCCCTCGGCGTCCTTGCGCTTGGGCTTCGACAGCCCCGAGAGCGTGCGCGACACGCACTCCACGACGACGTCGAGCATCGCCTGGCCGGTCCGGCCGCGATTGGGCAGGCCGATGATGTCGATCGCGGGCTCGCCCAGGATCTCGCCCTGGACGTCGATGGCGATGGCCACCGAGACGAGGCCGGCCTGCGAGAGCTTGCGGCGCTCGGGGATGGCCCGGTCCTTGGCGTCGATCAGGACGTTGCCGTCCTTGAACAGGCGCCCGGCCTTGACGTGGTCGACGATCTCCGGCGTGCCGGGCGCGAGGCGCACGACGCTGCCGTTGCGGGCCTTGACGATGTTCGGAACGCCCTGGTCCCGGGCGAAGCGGGCGTGCTCGTCGAGGTGCAGCGCCTCGCCGTGGACCGGGATCGCGGTCTGCGGCCGGGTCCAGGCATACATCTCCGCCATCTCGTCGCGCCGGGGGTGGCCCGAGACGTGGACGAGCTTGGTGCGGTCGGTGACCACCTCGATGCCGGCATTGACGAGGTCGTTGATGATCGCGCCCACCGCCCGCTCGTTGCCGGGGATCGCCCGCGAGGAGAAGATGACGCGGTCGCCGGCGGCGAGGGTGATGTCCGGATGGTCGTCGCGCGAGACGCGGGCGAGCGCGGCCCGCTCCTCACCCTGCGAGCCGGTGAGCAGGGCCACGACCTTGTCGCGCGGCAGGTAGCCGTAGCTGTCCGACGACCGGAACTCGGGCAGCCCGTCGAGGAAGCCGCACTCGCGGGCGACCGCGATGACCCGGTCCATGGCGCGGCCGACCGCGACGACCTCGCGGCCGCAGGCCTGGGCGGCCTCGGCCACGGCCCGCATGCGCGCGACATTGGAGGCGAAGGTCGTCACCGCGACCCGGTGGGGGGCGTCGGCGATGAGCTCGCGCAGGGTGGCGGCGACCTCCGCCTCGCTCGGGGAACGCCCCTCGCGCACGACGTTGGTCGAATCGCTGATCATCGCCAGGATGCCCTCGTCGCCGAGCGCCCGGAAGGCGGTCTCCGAGGTCACGTCGCCGAGGATCGGGGTTGGATCGAGCTTCCAGTCGCCGGTGTGGAGCAGGAGGCCGTGCGGCGTCCGGATGGCGACCGCGTTCGACTCGGGGATCGAGTGCGAGACCGGCACGTACTCGATCTCGAACGGACCGACCTGCACCCGGCGGCCGGCCTGGATCTCCTTGAGGATCACCTTGGGCGCGCCCGGCTCGCTGAGGCGGCGGGCCTCCAGAAGGTTCTTGGCGAAGCGCGTCGCGTAGACGGGCGCCTTGAGCTTGGGCCACAGCTCACCGATCGCGCCGATATGGTCCTCGTGCGCGTGGGTGATGAAGATGGCGAGGAGGTCGTCCTTGCGCTCCTCGATGAAGCTGAGATCCGGGAACATCAGGTCGATGCCGGGGAATCCCTCCTCGCCGGCGAAGCCCATGCCGCAATCGACCATGATCCATTTGCGCCGCTTCGGGGGGCCGAAGCCGTAGAGCGCCGCGTTCATGCCGATCTCGCCCACGCCGCCGAGCGGCACGAAGACGAGTTCGTCTTGCCCTGTCGTCATTGTCCGTCCAAACCTCAAGCCGCCGTCGCGGCCGTTCCCAGATGCACCTCGCCCGCCGTCACGGTCCGTCGCGTCCCATCCTCCGATCGGACCACGAGCCGCCCTGCCTCGTCGATCGTCTCGAAAATTCCTTGTACGGACGTGTCGCCCAGGCGCACCGAAACCGGCGCGCCGATTCCGGCCGCGTCCGCGATCCAGCGCTCGCGGATCCTCGCGAATCCGTGGCCACACGCCCAAAGCCGCGCGGCGTCGACGATTCCGTCCGTCAGGTGGACGAACAGATCCTCGGCGCGCGTGTCGTACCGCATCTGCCTGAGGCACGTGGCGCGATAAGGCAAGCCCTGCGGCGTCGCAGCGACATTGACACCGAAGCCCATCACCACCGCACGGCGCCCGCCGGGCCGGCTCTCGGCCTCCAGCAGGAGCCCCGCCAGCTTGGCGCCCGAGGCCAGGACGTCGTTCGGCCACTTCAGGCGGCACCCGGTGACGCCGGCCGCCGCGAGGGCGGAGACCAGGGCGAGGCCGGCGACGAAGCCGAGGGTCGGCACCTGGCCGGGTTCCACGTCGTCCACGGGCCAGAGCAGGCTCGCGGTCAGGTTTCCGGGCTCGGACAGCCAGCTGTTGCCGCGCCGGCCCCGTCCGGCCTCCTGCCGCCGCGCCACCACCCAGAGCGGGCCGGCCTCGCCGTCGCGGAAGCGCGCCAGCGCCTCGGTGTTGGTGGAGCCGAGGCTTTCGTGGACGTGGAGGCGGTGCCCCTCCCCCCGCGCCCGGGTGCCGAGGACGTAGCCGCTCAAGGACCTAGAACAGCGACTTGGCGGCGGCACCCGCGGCGCCGACGATGGGACCCGGCACGATCCCGAGCAGCACCACGACCAGGCTCGCCAGGGCGAGGACGATGCGGGCCCCCGGCGGCATCGGCTCGTAGGCGGCGACCGGCTCGTCGAAATACATCACCTTGACGAGGCGCAGGTAGTAGAACGCGCCCACCACGCTGGTGACCACGCCGATGATCGCCAGGGCGACGAGGCCCGATTTGATGGCCGCGAGGAAGACGTAGTACTTGGCGAAGAACCCGGCCAGCGGCGGGATGCCGGCTAGCGAGAACATCATCGCGGCCAGGCAGAAGGCCATGACCGGATGGGTGCGCGACAGCCCGGCGAGGTCGTCGACGGATTCGAACATCCGGCCGCCGCGGCGCAGCGACAGCAGCACCGCGAAGGCCCCCAGCGTCATCGCCAGGTAGATGATCATGTAGACGACGACGCCGCTGATGCCCTCCTGCGAGCCGGCGGCGAGGCCCACCAGGGCGTAGCCGACATTGCCGATGGAGGAATAGGCCATCAGGCGCTTGAGCGAGCGCTGGCCGATGGCGGCGAAGGAGCCCAGCGCCATCGAGGCGATCGCCACGAAGACGATGATCTGCTGCCAGATCGCGGTCACGTCCGGGAAGGCGCCGATGAAGAGGCGCACCGTCATCGCCATGGCGGCCATCTTGGGCGCCGAGGCGAAGAAGGCGGTCACGGGGGTCGGCGAGCCCTCGTAGACGTCGGGCGTCCACATGTGGAACGGCACCGCCGCGAGCTTGAAGGCGACGCCGGCCGCCACGAAGACGATGCCGAGCACGATGCCGAAGCCCGCGGTGCCGTCCAGCGCCGCGACGATGCCGGGGAACGAGACGGTGCCGGTGAAGCCGTAGACCAGGGAGGCGCCGTAGAGCAGCATGCCCGAGGAGAGCGCGCCGAGGACGAAGTACTTCAGCCCGGCTTCCGTCGACTTCAGGTTGTCGCGATGGAAGGCCGCGATGACGTAGGCGGCGAGCGACTGCAGCTCCAGGCCGAGATAGAGCGCGATCAGGTCGTTGGCCGAGGCCATGACCATCATGCCGATGGTGCAGAGGATCAGCAGGATCGGGAACTCGAACCGGTCGATGCGCTCCCGCTGGAAATAGTCGCGCGAGAGCAGGATCGTGGCCGCAGAGCCCAGCAGGATCAGGGCCTTCATCACCTTGGAGAAGTTGTCGACGATGAAGGAGCCGTTCAGGGTCGTGACCTTGGCGCCCGACTGGGACATGACCGCGAACAGCGCCACCACCAGCAGGATCAGGGCCCCGACGTTGACGCCCTCGGCGGAGCGCTCGCCCCGGAACGCACCGTAGAGGATCAGCACCAGCACGCCGACGCTGAGGATCAGCTCCGGCAGGGCGGGCCCGAGCGCGGGCAGGACGATCTGAGCGGCGTTCATCGGGTCAAGCCTTCAGCGCGACGCGGGCGGCAGGGTGGCCGCGGCGGTCTGCGTGTTCGAGAGCGCGGTCCGCATGCTCTGCATCAACGCGTCCGTGGAGGGCGCGAAGGTGTCGAGCACGGGGGCCGGGTGGACGCCGTAATAGATCGTCAGGGCGACGAGCGGCGCGATGATGATCTTCTCGCGCAGGTCCAGGTCGAGGATGCCCTGCAGGTTGGGCTTCTCGAGCTTGCCGTAGATCACGCGGGCATAGAGCCAGAGGGCGTAGCCGGCCGACAGGATGATGCCGAAGACCGAGAAGAACGCCACCGTCGGGTTGGCCCGGAAGGCGCCCATCATGGCGAGGAACTCGCCCACGAAGCCGGAAGTGCCGGGCAGGCCGACATTGGCCATGGTGAAGACCATCATGGCCGCCGCGTAGAGGGGCATCCGCTTCACGAGGCCGCCATAGGCCGCGATCTCGCGGGTGTGCATCCGGTCGTAGACCACGCCGACGCAGAGGAAGAGCGCGCCCGACACGATGCCGTGCGAGATCATCAGGAACAGCGCGCCCTGGATGCCCTGCTCGTTCATCGTAAAGAGACCCAGCGTCACGAAGCCCATATGCGCCACCGAGGAGTAGGCGATGAGCTTCTTGATGTCGGTCTGCATCAGGGCGATCAGCGAGGTGAAGATGATCGCGATCACCGAGAGGGCGAACACCATCGGGGCGAAGGCGTGGCTCGCGTCCGGGAACATCGGCAGCGAGATCCGGATGAAGCCGTAGCCGCCCATCTTCAGGAGGATGCCCGCCAGGATCACCGAGCCGGCGGTGGGCGCCTCCACGTGCGCGTCGGGCAGCCAGGTATGGACCGGCCACATCGGCATCTTCACCGCGAAGGAGGCGAAGAAAGCCAGCCAGAGCCAAGTCTGCAGTTCCACGGGGAAGCGGGTGTGCAGCAGGGTCGGGATGTCGGTGGTGCCGGCGTGCCAGTACATCGCCATGATGGCGAGCAGCATCAGCACCGAGCCGAGCAGGGTGTAGAGGAAGAACTTGAAGCTGGCGTAGATGCGCCGCTTGCCGCCCCAGATGCCGATGATGAGGAACATCGGGATCAGGCCGGCCTCGAAGAACAGGTAGAACAGCACCAGATCGAGGGCGCAGAACACGCCGATCATCGTCGTCTCAAGGACGAGGAAGGCGACGAAGTACTCCTTCACCCGGACGTTCACCGAGAGCCACGAGGCGCCGATGCAGAACGGCATCAGGAAGGTGGTCAGCAGGATCAGCGGCATCGAGAAGCCGTCGACGCCGAGCTTGAACCGGGTGGCCTCGCTCAGCCAGGCATGGGTCTCGACGAGCTGGAAGTTCGCCGTGGTCGCGTCGTAGCGGCCCCAGGCCACCAGCGAGAGCAGGAAGGTGGCGAGCGTGGTGATGAGTGCGGCCCAGCGCGCGTTGCGCTTCGCGGCTTCCGTCTCCTCGCCCAGGGTGAGGATGAAGGCCGCGCCGCAGAGCGGCACGATGAGCAGGCCGGACAGGATTCCGAGGCCTAACATGAGCGGGCGCTCCGATACGTGACGGCGGCCATCAATGGGCGACCTTGGGCAAGCCGGTCAGCATGTACCAGCTGATGAGGGCGGCGACGCCGACGAGCATGACGAAGGCGTAATGGTAGACGTAGCCGGTCTGGAAGCGGACCACGCCGCGGGTCACGTCGAGGACGCGGGTGGCGATGCCGTCCGGGCCCATGCCGTCGATGACGCGGCCGTCGGCCTCCTTCCAGAGGAACTTGCCGAAGTCCTTGGCCGGGCGGACGAAGATCCGGTCGTAGAGCTCGTCGAAGTACCACTTGTTGAGGAGGAACCGGTACAGGCTCGGCTGCTGGGCGGCGAGCTGGCCCGGCAGTTCCGGCCGGCGGATATACATCCAGTAGGCCAGCACGAAGCCGATCAGCATCATGATGAAGGGCGAATAGACCACCAGCGCCGGCACCGCGTGGATGTCGTGCATGATGTGGTTGTCGGGGCCGTGGCCGAGGGCGTGGCCCCAGAACGAGTCCATGCCCTCACCGATGAACCGGTTCTTGAAGATCAGGCCGGCGAAGAGCGCGCCGAAGGCCAGGATGCCGAGGGGGATCGTCATCACCAGCGGGCTCTCATGCGGGGTGTGCGCATGGTCGTGGTGCTCGATGGCGCTGTGCGAGGCCGGCTCGACGTCGTGGCCGTGATCGTCGTGGGCGACGCCCTCGTGGTGGCCCGGGGCGCCGTCGGCCTGGGTCGAGGCGGCGGCATGCGCCACCGCGTGGGCGTCGTCGTGGTGCGCCCCGTGGCCGGCCCAGCGGGCCGGTCCCTCGAAGGTCATGAAGAACAGGCGCCAGGAATAGAACGAGGTCATCAGCGCGGCGACGACGGTGCAGATGAAGGCCAGGGTGTGCCCGGGCCGCGTCGAGGCGTAGGCCGCCTCGATGATGGCGTCCTTCGAATAGTAACCCGCGGTGAAGGGGAAGCCGATCAGCGCCAGGGTGCCGATGGTCATCATCGCCGAGGTGAAGGGAATGTAGCGGCGCAGGTTCCCCATGTTCCGCATGTCCTGCTCGTGGTGCATCGCGTGGATGACCGAGCCGGCCCCGAGGAACAGCAGCGCCTTGAAGAAGGCGTGGGTGAAGAGGTGGAAGACGGCCGCCGAGTAGGCGCCGACGCCGAGCGCCACGAACATGTAGCCCAGCTGCGAGCAGGTCGAGTAGGCGATCACGCGCTTGATGTCGTTCTGCACGAGGCCGATCGTGGCCGCGAAGAACGCCGTGATGCCGCCGATGACCGTGACCACGACGAGGGCGTTGGGGGCGAGCTCGAACAGCGGCGACAGGCGCGCCACCATGAAGACACCGGCCGTCACCATGGTGGCGGCGTGGATCAGCGCGGAGACGGGGGTCGGCCCCTCCATCGCGTCCGGCAGCCAGGTGTGCAGCAGGAACTGGGCCGACTTGCCCATGGCGCCCATGAACAGCAGCAGGCAAGCGAGGGTCAGGGCGTTCCAGTCGTAGCCCAGGAAGTGGAAGGTCGCGTCCTTGATCTCGGGCGCGCGGGCGAAGATGCCGTCGAAGGCGATCGAGCCCGTCAGCACGAAGACGAGGAAGATGCCAAGCGAGAACCCGAAATCGCCGACGCGGTTGACGATGAAGGCCTTCATGGCCGCGGCGTTGGCGGAAGGCTTCTCGTACCAGAACCCGATCAGCAGGTAGGAGGCGAGGCCGACGCCCTCCCAGCCGAAGAACATCTGCACGAGGTTGTCGGCCGTCACCAGCATCAGCATGGCGAAGGTGAAGAGCGACAGGTAGGCGAAGAAGCGCGGCCGGTGCGGATCCTCCTCCATGTAGCCGATGGAATAGAGGTGCACGAGGGTCGAGACCGAGGTCACCACCACCAGCATGATCACCGTCAGGGTGTCGATGCGGAAGGCCCAGTCGACCACGAGGTCGCCGGCGGTGAACCAGGTCGCCACCTGCACGCGGGTGGCGTGCTCGGTGCCGGGCACCTCCAGGAAGGCGCCCCAGGACAGCAGCGCCGAGAAGGCGAGGAGGCCGGTGGTGATGCCCTCGCTGAGCTTCGGGCCGAGCTGGCGGCCGAACAGGCCGGCGAGCAGCGCGCCGACGAGCGGGAGGAAGACGATCGCGTGATACATCGCTGGCTTGTCCGGCCTCCTGGGTGCGCCCGGTCCCCGCGCGCTGCGCGGGGAGCCCGAGCGGCGCCCTGTGGGGTTCGTGTCACCGCCCCGGCGGCGCGCGCACCGCGCTGCCGGGCGTCGAATCGGGTGGCGTCGCGGTCCCGCGTCAGCCCTTCATCATGTTGACGTCCTCCACCGCGATCGAACCACGGTTTCGGAAGAACACGACGAGGATGGCGAGGCCGATGGCCGCCTCCGCCGCCGCGACCGTCAGCACGAACAGGGCGAAGACCTGGCCGGTGATGTCGTTGAGGTGGGTGGAGAAGGCGACGAGATTGATGTTCACCGCCAGCAGGATCAGCTCAACGGACATCAGGATGACGATGACGTTCTTGCGGTTCACGAAGATGCCGAGCACCCCCAGCGTGAACAGGATCGCGGCGACCGTCAGGTAATGGCTCAGGCCGATCATCGGATGTGGCTCCCGGTCTCTGCCGTTCGAGGTCCGCCGGCCATCAGACTTCCACGCCCTGGCGCGAGGGCACCTTGCGGGTTTCCACCGCCATGGTCTGCGTGCGCGCGTTCTGGACGGCGATGTTCTGGCGCTTGACGCCCGGTCGGTCGCGCAGGGTCAGCACGATGGCGCCGATCATCGCGACGAGCAGGATCAGGCCGGCGAGCTGGAAGAAGAAGACGTAGTCCGTGTAGAGCACCCGGCCCAGCGCTTGGGTGTTGGTCACCGCCTCGGCGCTGGCGACCGGACCGAGGGGCGCCTGCACGAGGCCCGGATCGATGGTCCAGGAGCCCACCACGAGCAGCAGCTCGATCAGGAAAACCGCGCCGATCAGCGCGCCGATGGGCAGGTATTGCTGGAAGCCCTGGCGCAGCTGGGCGAAATCCACGTCGAGCATCATCACGACGAACAGGAACAGCACCGCCACCGCGCCGACGTAGACGACCACCAGGATCATCGCCAGGAACTCGGCGCCCATCATCACGAACAGCCCGGCGGCGTTCACGAAGGCCAGGATGAGGAAGAGCACGGAGGCCACGGGATTGCGCGAGGCGATCACCATGAAGCCCGAGGCGATGGTCACACCTGCGAACAGGTAGAAGAAGGCAGCGGCTGCACTCATGCGATTCTAGAGATCAGCCGTCCCGAGGACGGCCCCTTCTGCCGAAATTGTGCCACGGCCCACCGGCCGCCCGTCTATAGAACCCGCCCCTGCGGCGCACAACCGCCTCGGCGGGGTCCGGCCGACTCCGTGGGAACGGAATCGCCCCTGATGTCTCATCCACGGGCCGCGCGAAGGATGCGCCCGGCAAGAGGATCCGCCCGGCGGGAGCGCGCGCTCAGCGGTAGGGCGCGTCCACCGCGAGGTTGCGGGCGATCTCGCGCTCCCAGCGGTCGCCGTTGAGGAGGAGCTTCTCCTTGTCGTAGAGGAGCTCCTCGCGGGTCTCGACCGAGAACTCGAGATTCGGCCCTTCCACGATGGCGTCCACCGGGCAGGCCTCCTGGCACATGCCGCAATAGATGCACTTGACCATGTCGAGGTCGTAGCGGGTCGTGCGGCGGGTGCCGTCGTTGCGGCGCGGACCGGCCTCGATGGTGATGGCCTGGGCGGGGCAGATCGCCTCGCACAGCTTGCAGGCGATGCAGCGCTCCTCGCCGTTGGGGTAGCGGCGCAGGGCGTGCTCCCCCCGGAAGCGCGGGCCGCGATGGCCCATCTCGAAGGGGTAGTTGATCGTGGCCTTCGGCTTGAAGAAGTACTTCATCGCCAGGATGAACCCGGACGCGAACTCCTTCAGCAGCAGACCCTGAGCGACCTGATCGAGCTTCATGGTCGTTACATGCCTGTCATCATGACTTGGTGGTCGGATACGTGAAAGCTAACGCAAATGACACAAGGAGAACGAGTCCTGCAGACACCCACATCAACCAACGCTTGAAGAATTCGATTTCGCGGACGTCCGTGCTGGTTTCACGCATCTTATGCTGCGTGGCGGCCCGGACTGCGAACAAGAGAGCACCACTGACAATCAATCCGATGAGAAATCCCGTCAGAGAAAAACTTCCAGTCCAGCGCTCGCGAATCTGAATTGCGATCGCCACGAAGGCCAGAAGCGGAAAGACCAGACGCCCGAATTTCTTCCACATTCAGGCGCCCGGCGCGAGGCCGGTGAGCTTGAGGACAAAGGCGACGACGATGACCGAGACGAGCGAGAGCGGCAGGAACACCTTCCAGCCGAGGCGCATGAGCTGGTCATAGCGGTAGCGCGGCACCATGGCCTTCACCATGGCGATCATGAAGAAGAGGAAGCTGGCCTTCAGGGCGAACCAGATCAGGCCCGGCACCCAGGTGAAGGGCGCGAACGGGATCGGCGAGAGCCAGCCGCCGAGGAACAGCACCGTGCCCAGCGCGCACATGGTCATGATGGCCACGTACTCGCCCAGCATGAACAGCAGGTACGGCGTCGACGAATACTCGACCATGTAGCCGGCCACGAGTTCCGATTCGGCCTCCGGCAGGTCGAAGGGCGGGCGGTTCGTCTCGGCCAGGGCCGAGATGAAGAACACCACGAACATCGGGAACAGCCAGAGCCAGTACCAGCCCAGGATGCCGAGGCTGGTGTCCTGCGCCATGACGATGCGCGAGAGGTTCAGGGAGCCGGCGCACAGGAGCACGCAGATGATGACGAAGCCGAGGGAGACCTCGTAGGAGATCATCTGCGCCGCCGAGCGCAGCGCCCCCAGGAAGGCGTATTTCGAGTTCGAGGCCCAGCCGCCCATCAGGACGCCGTAGACGCCCAGCGACGAGATCGCGAAGATGTAGGTGATGCCGACGTTGAGGTCGGCGATGGCCCAGCCCTCGGCCAGGGGAATCACCGCCCAAGCGGCCAGCGCCAGGGTGGCGAAGACCAGGGGCGCCAGCAGGAACAGCGCCTTGTTGGCGCCGGCCGGGATGACCGGTTCCTTCAGGACGAACTTCAGGAGATCGGCGAAGGACTGGAACAGGCCCCAGGGCCCGACCACGTTCGGGCCGCGCCGGAGCTGAACCGCCGCCCAGATCTTGCGGTCGGCCAGCAGCGCATAGGCGATGAAGACGAGCAGCAGCGCCAGGAGCACGAAGCTCTTGAGCGCCAGCAGCAGGACGGTGCCGAGGATTTCCCAGAAGGTCATCGCAGGAGATCCTTATTCGGCCGCTTCGAGGCCGCGCACCCGGGCGAGGCTCGAACACTCGGCGAGCACCCGCGAGGCGCGGGCGATCGCGTTGCTGAGGTAGAAGTCCGGCACCGCCGACGCGAAGGCCGCGCGGGTCGGCTCGCCGCCCAAGGTCGACAAGGTCTCCAGGGTGGCGACCGCATCGTTCGGGGCGATGGCGTCGAGGGCCGCGAAATGCGGATGCTCGGCATAGAGCGCCCGGCGCAGGGCCCCCAGCGAATCGAAGGCCAGGCGCTTGCCCAGCACGTCGGACAGGGCGCGCAGGATCGCCCAATCCTCGCGGGCATCCCCCGGCGGGAAGCCGGCGCGATTCGTGGTCTGGACCCGTCCCTCGAGGTTAACGTAGGTGGCGCTCTTCTCGGTATAGGCCGCCCCCGGCAGGACGACGTCGGCCCGGGTGGCGCCCTGGTCGCCGTGGGTGCCCTGGTAGATCACGAACGCACCCGGTCCCACCGCGACCTCGTCGGCACCGAGGTTGTATACCACGTCGAGATTGCCGCCGTTCGCGATCCCGGCGAAGTCGAACCCGCCCTCCCCCGGCACGAAGCCGAGATCGAGGGCGCCGACCCGGGCCGCCGCGGTCTGGAGCACGCCGAAGCCGCTCCACTCGGGCGTCACGGCGCCGATGTCCCGGGCGAGCGCCGCCGCCGCCGCGAGGATCGCGGCGCCGTCCGGCCGCGCCAGCGCGCCGGTGCCTACGATGACGAGCGGCCGGCTCGCCGCCTTCAGCGCCTGGGCAAAGCTGTGCTGGCCGGAGGCGAGGTCGGCCAGGGTCTCGGGTCCGGCGCCCAGGTAGGTATGCGGATAGGTCAGGTCGACGGGCTCGCCGATGAGGCCGACCGCCAGGGGGCCCATGCGCCAGCGCTTGCGGATGCGCACGTTGAGCAGCGAGGCCTCCAGGCGCGGATTGGTGCCGATGAGGAGGATCGCGTCCGCCTCCTCGATCCCGGCGATGCCGGTGCCGAGGGTGTAGGCGGCCCGGCCCCAGGCCGGGTCGATCGCCTCGCCGGTCTGGCGGCAGTCGAGGCTCGTCACCCCGAGGGAGGTCATCAGCGCCTTCAGCGCGTAGATCTCCTCGACGCCGGCGAGATCGCCCACCACCGCGCCGATGCGCTTGGGGTCGGTGCCCTTCACCTTCGCCGCGATGGCGGCGAACGCCTCACCCCAGGACGCAGGGCGCAGGCGGCCGTTCTCCCGCAGGTAGGGCCGGTCGAGGCGCTGGGTGCGCAGACCATCCACCGCGTGGCGGGTCTTGTCGGAAATCCACTCCTCGTTGATTTCCTCGTGCACGCGCGGCTCGATCTGCATGACCTCGCGCCCGCGGGCATCGACCCGGATGGCGCAACCGACGGCGTCCATCACGTCGACGGATTCGGTCTTCGACAGCTCCCACGGCCGCACCTCGTAGCTCTGCGGCTTGTGGACGAGGGCGCCCACGGGGCAGAGGTCGGCGACGTTGCCCTGAAGCTCCGAGCCCATGGCGGATTCGAGGTAGCTCGTGATCTCCATGTCCTCGCCGCGCCCGATGGCGCCGAGATCCGGCACGCCGGCGACCTCCGCCAGGAAGCGGACGCAGCGGGTGCAGTGGATGCAGCGGTTCATGGCGGTCCGCACCAGCGGGCCGATGTACTTCTCCTCGACGGCGCGCTTGTTCTCCCCGTAGCGGGTCGAGTCGACGCCGTAGGCCATTGCCTGGTCCTGCAGGTCGCAATGGCCGCCCTGGTCGCAGATCGGGCAGTCGAGCGGGTGGTTGATGAGGAGGAACTCCATAACCCCCTCGCGGGCCTTCTTCGTCTGGCCCGAGCGCGTCAGCACCTCCGGCGGCTCGCCGTTGGGTCCGGGCCGGCAATCCTTCACCGCATAGGCGCAGGAGGCCACCGGCTTCGGAGCGCCCTTGAGCTCCACAAGGCACATCCGGCAATTGCCCGCGATGGACAGCCGCTCGTGGAAGCAGAAGCGCGGAATTTCCGCGCCTGCGGCCTCGCAGGCCTGGAGCAGCGTGTACTCCGCCGGAACATCGACCTCGGTGCCGTCGACGACGATCTTGGTCATGCGTGGGTCTCGGTCTCGAAACTTAAGGGCGGCGCGAGGGGCGGATCACTCCGCCGCCATCGGCACCGGATCGGAATGCGGGTTGGCGCTGTAGCGGTCGATGCGCTTCTCGATCTCAGGACGGAAGTGCCGGATCAGACCCTGGATCGGCCAGGCGGCCGCGTCGCCGAGCGCGCAGATGGTGTGACCCTCGATCTGCTTCGTCACGTCGAGGAGCATGTCGATCTCGCGGCGCTGGGCCCGGCCCTCCGCCATGCGCAGCATCACGCGCCACATCCAGCCCGTTCCTTCGCGGCAGGGCGTGCACTGGCCGCAGGACTCGTGCTTGTAGAAGTAGGCGATACGGGCGATTGCCGAGACGATGTCGGTGGACTTGTCGAGCACGATGACCGCCGCCGTGCCGAGGCCGGAGCCGAGGTTCTTAAGCGTGTCGAAGTCCATCTTGGCATCGATGATCTGCTCGGCCGGGACCAGGGGCACCGAGGAGCCGCCGGGAATCGAGCAGAGCAGGTTGTCCCACCCGCCACGCATGCCGCCGCAATGCTTGTCGATGAGTTCGCGGAAGGTGATCCCGAGTTCCTCCTCGACGTTGCAGGGTTTGTTGACGTGGCCCGAGACGCAGAACAGCTTGGTGCCGGTGTTGTTCTTGCCACCGAGGCCGGCGAACCAGGCGCCGCCGCGGCGCAGGATGGTGCCCGCCACCGCAATGGATTCGACGTTGTTGACCGTCGTGGGGCAACCATAAAGACCCATATTGGCGGGGAATGGAGGCTTCAGGCGCGGCATCCCCTTCTTGCCTTCGAGGCTCTCCAGCAGCGCCGTTTCCTCGCCGCAGATATAGGCGCCGGCGCCGTGGTGGACGTAGATGTCGAAGGGATAGCCGTGGACATTGTCCTTGCCGACGAGGCGGGCCTCGTAAGCCTCGTCCACCGCCCGCTGGAGGGCGTGCTTCTCGGCGACGTACTCGCCGCGGATGTAGATGTAGCAGACATGCGCGGCCATCGCGAAGGATGCCAGCATGCAGCCCTCGATCAGGAGATGCGGATCGTGCCGCATGATCTCCCGGTCCTTGCAGGTGCCCGGCTCGGACTCGTCGGCATTGACCACGAGGTAGTGCGGACGCCCGTCGGACTTCTTGGGCATGAATGACCACTTAAGGCCTGTGGGGAAGCCAGCGCCGCCACGGCCCCGCAGGCCCGACTGCTTCATCTCGTCGATGATCCAGTCGCGGCCCATTTCCAGCAGGAATTTGGTGCCATCCCAGGCGCCGCGCTGCTTGGCGGCCTCGAGCCCGGGAGAATGCAGGCCGTAGAGGTTCGTGAAGATGCGATCCTGATCGGCGAGCATGTCAGTTCCCCTTCTTTGGGGCGGAAAACCCGGGTGTCTCCGGCCTCGTCGTTGAAGCCTTCGTCGATGAGGCCTCGGTGCCGGCCGACTGAGGGTCTTTGACGTCCGCGCTGGCACCCGTGGCCGCTGGCTGGGGCGGTGGCTCGTTGCGCGGCAGGCTCGACTGGGTACCGGCTTCCGCACCTGCGGCTTCCGACTTCGCGATCATCTCCGGAGCCGGCGCGGTCGGCGAGGCTGGCTGCGCCGTTGAGTTCGTCCCGTCGGCGGCATCCATCTTATCGCTCGCCTTCACGGGAGACTCTCCGGCCGCAGCCCGCTGGGCAGGCCCGTCGGTCGCCGACGTCCCAACGGCCCGACCCGCATCGGGACGGGCGGGCTTCGGGTCCCCGGCGGCGCGCTGTTCGGACGAAGCCGCCTCGGCCTTGCCCTGCTCGCTGCCACCTTCGGCCTCTTTCTGCTCGAAGCGCTTGCGCCAGGTTCCCACGCGCGATCCGTCGAATAGGTTCGCATCGGTGAGTGTATCGGCGCCCCCGAGCGGCTCGGACGAGGTCCGTCCGACTTGCGAGCCGACCTTCACCGGCCGGCCAGCGGCGAGGTCGTCCATCAGCTTGCCGAGGAGGTCGGGTGTCAGGTCCTCGTAGTAATCCTGATTGATCTGCGCCATCGGAGCATTGCAGCAGGCGCCCAGGCACTCGACCTCGAGCCAAGAGAAGTCACCGTCAGCACTCACGTGGCCGGGCGCTCCGAGACGGTGGTGCAGGTAGTCTTTCAACTCGCGCGCGCCACAGGAATCACACGGCACGGTTCCGCAAAGCTGGATCCAGAACTTACCGACAGGCTCCAAGGCGAACATCGTGTAGAAGGTCGCGACTTCGAGCACGCGGATATGGGGCATGCCAAGTTCGTCGGCCACCGCCTCAATGGCCTTCTGCGGCAGCCAGCCGCCATTCTGCTCCTGCGCCTTCCAGAGCAGCGGGATTACCGCCGAGGCCTGACGGCCCTCAGGATACTTCTCGATTTGGCCCTTCGCCCAATCGGCGTTCTCGGACGAGAACGTGAAGGTGGCGGGCTGCTCGGCAGCGGAGGCGAGTCTGCGGTTGGCCATCAGTTTCGAACCTTGATCCTCACCGGTCCACTTCGCCGAACACGATGTCCAGCGTGCCAAGCACGCAGGACACGTCGGCCAGCATGTGGCCGCGGCACATCCAGTCCATCGCCTGAAGGTGGGCGAAACCCGGAGCGCGGATCTTGCAGCGGTAGGGCTTGTTGGTGCCGTCGGCGACGAGATAGACGCCGAACTCGCCCTTGGGTGCCTCGACGGCGGCGTAGACCTCGCCGGCCGGCACGTGGAAGCCCTCAGTGTAGAGCTTGAAGTGGTGGATCAGCGCTTCCATCGAGCGCTTCATCTCGCGGCGTGGCGGCGGAGCAATCTTGCCGTCCGTAGCTGAAATCGGCCCCTGGCCCGCCGGCTGGCGCAGCTTGATGCAGCACTGCTTCATGATCTTGGCCGATTCGCGCATCTCTTCCATGCGGATGACCTGGCGATCGTAGGTGTCGCCGTTCCTCCCCACGGGGATATCGAAATCCATCTCCTCGTAGGCCTCGTAGGGCTGCGACTTGCGCAGGTCCCACGGGATGCCGGAACCACGGACCATCACGCCGGAGAAGCCCCAGGCCATCGCCTCGTCCACGGTGACGATGCCGATGTCGACGTTGCGCTGCTTGAAGATGCGGTTGCCCATGACGAGGTTGTCGAGATCATCGACAACCTGCAGGAACGGATCGATGAACGCTTCGATATCGTCGATCAGTGCGGGCGGCAGGTCCTGATGGACGCCACCGGGCCGGAAGTAGTTGGCGTGGAGCCTTGCGCCCGATGCACGCTCGTAGAAGATCATCAGCTTCTCACGCTCTTCGAAGCCCCAGAGCGGCGGCGTCAGGGCGCCGACATCCATGGCCTGCGTGGTGACGTTGAGAAGGTGGGAGAGAATGCGCCCGATCTCGCAGAACAGCGTGCGGATCAGCTGCGCCCGCCGCGGCACCTCGAGCCCGAGCAGCTTCTCAATGCCGAGGCAGAAGGCGTGCTCCTGGTTCATCGGCGAAACATAGTCGAGCCGGTCGAAGTAGGGCGTCGCCTGGAGGTAGGTCTTGTGCTCGATGAGTTTTTCGGTGCCGCGATGGAGCAGGCCGATGTGGGGATCGACCCGCTCGACGATCTCCCCGTCGAGTTCCAGCACGAGACGCAGCACGCCGTGAGCCGCCGGATGCTGCGGTCCAAAATTGATCGCGAAGTTGCGGATGTTGTGCTCGGTCATGGCCTCGCTCCGCTGCTCAAGCCGACGTCTTCTCATCGCCCAGGAGCACGTACTCGGTGCCCTCCCACGGCGAAAGGAAGTCGAAGTTTCGGAATTCCTGGGTGAGCTTGACCGGCTCGTAGACCACGCGCGCCTCGTCCTGGTCGTAGCGGACCTCGACAAAGCCGGTGAGCGGAAAGTCCTTGCGCAGGGGGTGCCCTTCGAAGCCGTAATCAGTGAGCAGCCGACGCAGGTCCGGGTGGCCCGAGAACAGGATGCCGTAGAGGTCGTAGGTCTCGCGTTCGAACCAGTTCGCGGCCGGAAAGACCTCGATTACGGAGGGCACCGGCGTCTGGTCGTCGGTCTGCACCTTCAAGCGGATCCGGGAATTATGGCGCAGCGAGAGCAGGTGATAGACCACGTCGAACCGCTTCTCCCGGGCCGGATAATCGGCGCCGCAGATGTCGATGAAGCAGCGAAAGGCGCAGGTTGGGTCGTCGCGCAGGTAGGTCAGCGCGTAGACGATGTCGCTGGCCTGCACCACGAGGGTGAGTTCGCCGAAGGCGATGGTGCGGGAGACGATCGCGGGCCCGAGCGCACAGGCGACATGGTCGCTGATCCGCTGCAGGGCGCCGACGCCGGACTCCGGCGCGGTATGGGCAAGGATGCTGATGCCATTGGTCATGCCGGGCGTCCTTCCTCAGCGCTCGATCGTACCAGTGCGGCGGATCTTCTTCTGGAGCAGGAGCACGCCATACAGCAGCGCCTCGGCCGTGGGCGGGCAGCCCGGGACGTAAATATCCACCGGCACCACCCGGTCGCAGCCGCGGACCACCGAGTAGGAATAGTGGTAGTAGCCTCCGCCGTTGGCGCAGGAACCCATCGAGATGACGTAGCGAGGCTCCGGCATCTGGTCGTAGACCTTGCGCAAAGCCGGAGCCATCTTGTTGGTCAGCGTGCCGGCGACGATCATCACATCGGACTGACGCGGGCTCCCGCGTGGCGCAAATCCGAAGCGCTCGCAGTCGTAGCGCGGCATTGACATCTGCATCATCTCAACGGCGCAGCAGGCGAGGCCGAAGGTCATCCACATCAGCGAGCCGGTGCGGGCCCAGTTGATCAGATCATCCGTGGACGTGACGAGAAATCCGCGATCGGCGAGTTCGTCGTTGATCGACAGGAAGGTCGGATCATTGGCGCCGATCGGAAGGCCCGTGCTGGGATCGATGATGCCCTTGGGGGCCTGGGCGATCGCCGGGGCGCGGGAGAGGTCGGGGCTGAAGGCCATCGGTTTCTCGGGATCAGGCTTCGGATGGGCGGACTTCGTGGACGGCGCGATTCGGGAACACTAGTCCCATTCGAGGGCGCCCTTGCGCCACTCGTAGACGAAGCCGACGGTCAGAACGCCGAGGAAAGCCATCATCGACCACATGCCGAACCATCCAAGCTCACCGAAGGAGATTGCCCACGGGAACAGAAACGCGACCTCGAGGTCGAAGATGATAAAGAGGATCGCGACGAGGTAGAAGCGCACGTCGAACTTCATGCGCGCGTCGTCGAAAGCATTGAAGCCACACTCGTAGGCCGACAGCTTTTCCGGATCGGGGCTATTGTAGGCGACCAGGAAGGGCGCAACCAGCAGGGCCGCAGCAATGAACACAGAGACGCCGATAAAGACGATGAGGGGCAGATAGTCTGCCATCAGGCCGGACATGCGGGACCTCTCGTATTGGCAGGCGATTGGGACGCCTTCGACGCCTTAGGCCACATGGAATTGCTCCAATGCCAGACTGCGCCGGCGCGAGGCTTAGACGACCCCCCGGAGTGAAACAAGGGCATCGTGCGTCGCACAAAATCGGCCATGCGCCTGAGGTAGTTCTTCCCCCGTTCCGAACAACACGACCGATGCGCGCAGGGGGTCGTTCGGCCGGTTTCCTACAATTCCTGCCATGGACTTGTCTGGCATGCCAGACGGCATCGAACGCGGGGATAGCGGGGACATCTTAGTCCGTTTGTCAGAGAGTTCTGGCGTAGCTCAAGGGCCGGGAACCATAACCTTGGCCGTCCGTTTCGTTCATGTCCCACTCAGGCCGGATCGCGTTAGGTCGGCGCAACATTCGACCTCATAGGAGACGCTTCGTGCGCATTGCCCAGATTGCTCCGCTTTCGGAGGCCGTACCCCCGAAGTTCTATGGTGGTACCGAGCGCGTGGTGTCATGGATCACCGAGGAACTGGTCCGCCAGGGCCACGATGTGACTTTGTTCGCTAGCGGTGATTCGGAGACCTCGGCCAAGCTTGCAGCCTGCACGCCCGAGGGCCTGCGCCTCCTCGGCTATCGGGATCACACTGCGAGCCACCTTGCCATGTTGCACCACGTGCACAAGCGAGCGCACGAGTTCGATATCCTCCACTTCCACATCGATCTGCTTCAGTATCCGATGTTCGAAGATCTAAATCACAAATGCCTCACAACGATGCACGGGCGCCTCGACGTGCCGGACTTCATGCCGGTCTACCGCACCTTCACGGGTATGCCTCTGGTGTCGATCTCGGACAATCAGCGTGATCCGATGCCCGAGAACGTCAACTGGCTCTCGACCATCCACCACGGTCTTCCGGCCCAGAACTGCCCGTTCTATCCGGAGTCGAAAGGCGGCTACCTTGCCTTCCTCGGCCGCATCTCCCCGGAAAAGCGTCCCGACCGTGCGATCGAGATGGCGATCCGTTCCGGCATACCGCTGAAAATCGCCGCAAAAGTCGACAAGGCCGACCAAGATTATTGGGACGAGGTCATCGAGCCGATGATCCACCATCCCCTCGTCGAGTTCATCGGCGAGATCAACGAGGAGCAGAAGAAGGACTTCCTCGGCAACGCCCTCGCCCTTGCCTTCCCGATCGACTGGCCGGAGCCCTTCGGCCTCGTGATGATCGAGGCGATGTCGGCCGGCACGCCGGTCATCGCTTTCCGGAACGGTTCCGTGCCGGAGGTGATCGCGGATGGTGTCTCTGGCGTCCTGTGCGACTCGATGGATGACGCGGTGGCGGCGGTCCACGCAGTGAAGTCGATGAGCCGTACTGGCGTGCGCAGGCACTTCGAAGGTAATTTCACCGCCGAGTGCATGGTGCGTAAGTACGTTGCCGCCTACGAGCGATTGCTCGCCGGCGCGAACTCGGTGATCAAGCTACCGCATGCCGGCGCTTTCTCCTCGCACTATGGCGAGATGAACGGCTCCGCCCTGCCCCAGATCTCCGTCGCTGCGATGCCTGCCTGATACTGTCCGAGCCGGGCCCCGCCCGGCATCGGATTTGCTCGCCGCCGAGCAGGCTGGCGCCGCAAGATTGCCGCACTACCTCTGCCACTGAGGGCCGCCGCGCCGCATCATGCGACCGGCGGCCCTTTTGATTCGACACCCATTTCGGAGACGCTCAGGCATGGCAGCGGATACACTGAAGGCGACCTCCGAGCCCGCGACCGAAACGCGGATTCCCCGGGGCTTCCAGGATGCCGACGAAGTCCTGCCGCAATATCACATCGAGGCGCAGACCTCACTTGTCGAGCGCCCGCTGCGCTCGCTGAAATACGGCGAGGCTTTCGCGGTTCTCGACAGCTACGGCGATATCGGCGTGCTCCCCGGTCCCGAGGGCCTCTACTTCCAAGACACGCGCTACCTCTCACGTCTGCATGTCACCATCGAGGACCAGCGACCGCTGCTGCTGTCCTCGGTGATGCAGGACGACAACGGCGCGCTCAGCGTCGACATGACGACGCCCGACATCCGCATCGACGCTCATGACGAGACCACGATCCCCCGCGAACTGATCGCGATCGAACGCACCAAGTTTCTCTTCAAGGGCGCGTGCTACGATAGGATCGGCCTCCGCAACTATGATTCCCGGCACTGGCATCTGAAGGTTGCCGTCACCTTCGACGCCGATTTCCGGGATCTCTTCGAAGTGCGCGGCATGGACCGCCCTGTGCGCGGCAAGCGCAGCGTTCAGGTGGCGAGCGAATCCGAGATCCAGTTTCGCTACGCCGGCCTCGACGAGGTCGTGCGCACCACGAGCCTGTATTTCGGGCCGACGCCCAAGCACATCGAGCCGGGCCGCGCCGAGTTCGTCGTCTCCCTGCCGCCAGGCGGACGCGCTTCGCTGTTCCTGAGAGCGGTCTTCGAATCACACCGCGCCTTCACCAGCGCTCCCGCTGCCGAGCGGGTCGGCGAGGATGCAGCAGCCGGCCTGTCGCGCGCCGCAGGGAGTTCCGCTGCTCCGCGCCACCCGAAGGGTCTCGCCGAGGGTGTCATTTTCGCTCGGGCCTATCGCGACTCCCGTCGCGACCTGCGCCAGCTCACTGCCGGCATCACGACGATCATTTCGTCGAACGACCAGTTCAACGAAGCCGCCTGTCGCGCCACCGCTGACCTCTACATGCTGGCAAGCCGGACGCCGGAAGGCATCTACCCCTTCGCGGGCATTCCCTGGTACTCCACGGTATTCGGGCGCGACGGGATCATCACCGCCATGATGGCGCTTTGGATCGACCCGAACTTCGGGAAGGGCGTCTTGCGCTACCTCGCCTCGACCCAGGCCCAGGCCGTCGACCCGGCCGCCGACGCGCAGCCCGGCAAGGTTCTGCACGAAACCCGGCGCGGTGAGATGGCCATGCTCGGCGAGGTGCCGTTCCGGCACTACTACGGCACCATCGACGGCACGCCGCTCTTCGTGATGCTGGCCTGGGAGTACTATGCCGTCACCGGTGACCTGGAGACAATCTCGGGGATCTGGCCTGCTCTGGAACTCGCCCTTACCTGGATGGACGAGTACGGCGACCGGGACGGCGATGGGTTCGTTGAGTATGCCCGCGACACCGACAAGGGCCTTGAGAACCAGGGCTGGAAGGACAGTCACGACTCCATCTTCCACACCGACGGCGATCTGGCGAAGGGCCCTATCGCTCTCTGCGAAGTCCAGGGCTACGTCTATGCCGCCAAGAACGGGGCGGCCAAGCTCGCCTCGCTTCTGGGCCATGACACCCTGGCGCAGCGTCTCGGCGAGGAGGCGCAGACCCTGCGCGACAATTTCGACAAGGCATTCTGGTGCGAGGCGATCGGCACCTACGCCCTCGCCCTCGATGGCGAGAAGCGGCAATGCGCCGTACGCTCGTCCAACGCCGGCCATGCGCTTTTCACCGGCATCGCGCGGCCGGAGCGCGCAGCGAGCGTCGCCGCAAACCTCCTGTCGAAGGACGGCTTCAACGGCTGGGGCGTGCGCACGATCGCCCGCGGCGAAGCTCGCTACAATCCGATGTCGTACCACAACGGCTCGATCTGGCCGCACGACAACGCACTGATCGCCCTCGGACTGGCGCGTTACAACCTGAAGCCGGAAGCGTCGCGGATCTTCGAGGGCATGTTCGACACGGCTCTCTATCAGGATCAGAAGCGGCTGCCGGAGCTGTTCTGTGGTTTCATGCGACGCCACCAGCGCGGCCCCGTCTCCTACCCCGTGGCCTGCTCACCACAGGCCTGGGCCGCAGCGGCGCCGTTCGCCTTCCTGGCGGCCTGCCTCGGGTTGGAGATCGACCACGACCGTAACCGGGTCCGCTTCCGCAATCCGACCTTGCCGCCGTTCCTCGATGGCGTCTCGATCTTCAACCTGAAGATTGGCACCTCACGCGTGGACCTGCGCCTGCAGCGCTACGGCGAGGACGTCACGGTTAATGTCCTCCGGCGGACCGGCGATGCGCAGATCTCTCTGCTGAAGTAGGCCTCGAAGAGCGGGCAGCATTCGCGCGCGGGATGCTGCCCGTTGGGCGAAAACGCCCTCTACTTGAAAGACCACCGGTCGACACACCGACGCGTCGTCGACCGGGTCCATGCAGATGTGGAAAGTGAAAAACACCGCCTGCCGAGAGGAAGGCGGTGCATTTTCTGCGTCAGGCGCTCAACCGGGAGCGGCTCAGCGCGGAGCCAGAATCATGATCATCTGGCGGCCTTCGAGCATCGGCTCGCTCTCAACCTTAGCGATCTCCTGGGTCTCGTTCTTCACCCGCTCGAGCAGGCGCAGGCCGATGTCCTGGTGGGCCATCTCACGACCGCGGAAGCGCAGAGTCACTTTGACCTTGTCGCCTTCCTCGAAGAACCGGATTACGGCCTTCATCTTTGTATCGTAGTCGTGCTTGTCGATCCCGGGGCGGAGTTTGATCTCCTTGACCTCGACCGTCTTCTGCTTCTTGCGCGCTTCGTTCTGCTTCTTCTGTTCGTTGAAGCGAAAACGGCCGTAGTCAAGAAGCTTACAGACGGGAGGGACGGAGTTCGGTGCGATCTCGACGAGGTCGAGACCCGCCTCCTCGGCCATTGCGATGGCGTCGAAGAAGGCGACGACGCCACGGTTCTGTCCGGTGTCGTCGATGAGCTGCACTTCGCGGACGCCGCGGATGTCCCGGTTGGCGCGCGGCCCGTCCTTCTGCGGGGCCGGCATAGCTCTCATAGGTCTACGAATGGCTTTGGTCTCCTAATGAAACGACGAAACGGCAGCCCGCGAACTCAAACCCCGTTTGGGGTCGATCCTGGCCACCCATCGCTCGCGAAATTCGGTGCGACACCTTGGCTAAACTCTCGTGCAAGTCAACACGGTCGTCGCAGTTTGGTTCATTGGACGCAGCGATCACCCGCGTGCGGCCACGGCCCGGCTGACGATGAGGTCGGCATAGACGGCAAGTGTGTCGCCGACCATGCCTTCGAGGGAGAAGTGCGCCTCGACATGCGCTCGGCCGCGCCGGGTCATCGCATCGCGTGCGCTGGCCCCAAGGGACAGCGCGTCCGACAGAGCGTCGGCCAGAGCACCGGCATCACCCGGCGGAACCCGCCATCCCGTCCGCTGGGACGGCGGAACTTCGGGAGGCGCCAACACCGTTTCCGGCACGGCTCCAAGATCCGACACCACCACAGGGGTGCCCAGGGCCTGGGCCTCCACGGCGGAACGGCCGAAAGCTTCGGGCTCCACGGATGGTACCGCCACGACGGAGGCCGCCCGGAAGGCCGCCGGCATATCGGTGCAGTGCCCGACCCGGTGCACGATCGCCTGAAGGCCGCGCGCCGCGACTAACGCGTCGAGTTCGCGCTCGTAGGCGACGCGTCCCTGCGGATCGCCGGCGAGGACAATGGCAACGTCGGTGATGCCGCGATCGCGCATCAGCGCCGCCGCCTCGATCAGGACCCGCTGACCCTTCCAGCCCGTCAGCCGCGCGGCGAGCAGCACCACGCGCTCATGCGGGGCGACGCCCCAGGCACGGCGCAGGGCTTCGACCCGCGTCGGCAAGACCGCCGCGGGCGTGAACTGCGCCAGATCGGTGCCGCGATGGATGACCCGAACCCGGTCGCCCGCCTGTTCCGGGTGCAGGGTGCGGATCAGGTCGGCCGTGTAGTGCGAGTTGGCGATGACCACGTCACCCCGTGCCATCACGGAGTTGTAGAGGACTTTTACCCCCGTACGGCCGGAATAGCTGCCGTGATACGTCGTCACGAAGGGAAGCTTCACGCGGCGCGCGGCACCCAGGGCGACCCAGGCCGGGGCCCGCGAGCGAGCGTGGACGACGTGCACGCCCTCGCGTCGGCACAGGCGGGCGAGGCGCCCCACATTTAAGGCCATGGCAAGCGGATTCTTCGAAGCCGCCGGAAACGGGAGCCAGATGCCGCCCTTGGCCTGCAATTCGCCGATCAAGCGGCCGCCCTCGGTGGCCACCAGCGCCCGGGCGCCGGCCGCAGCCAAGGCGGCGGCGACATCGACGGTGGTGCGTTCGGCGCCGCCGGCATCGAGCTCCGGAATGATCTGCAAGATGGTCGCCCCTGCGAGCGGCGCACGCTCGGACGGAAAGCTGCCGCGCACGTCGCCGTTCATGACGGGCAAGCCGGAATGGCCCACGGCCCGGGATCGAAGCTCGGGTCGCGTACCCAAGGAAAACAGCGTCCGTCTTGCGTGTCGGTCATGGCCGTGAGCTTGAACGCCGCGCTTTACGGCCCGGTAAACGAAATGCAAAGGCGATGCATTCAGTTCGATGCATCCCAGGGTGAGGGTTAACGAATGACGTCTGCGCAGGATGGGGCGCTGGAGTTCCTTGAGGTCGGGACCGGATCGGCGGCACGGCAGATCGCAGTGCGACGGAGAGCCGGCGAAGGCCCTCCACTGGTCTGGCTCGGCGGCTTCCGCTCAGATATGGGCGCCACCAAGGCGATGACGCTCGATGCCTGGGCCAAGCGGCAGGGCCGACCTCTGGTTCGGTTCGACTACACTGGCCATGGCGAATCGACCGGCGTGTTCGCCGAGGCCACGATCTCAACTTGGCTCGCGGATGCACAGGCGGTCGTTGCTGCCTACGCGCCCGAGAACCCGATCCTGGTGGGTTCGTCGATGGGCGGCTGGATCGCATGCCTGGTGGCCTGTGCGCGCGCAGGCAACCGCCGGACGGCGCCGTCAGGCCTTGTCCTCATCGCGCCGGCCCTGGATTTCACCCAAAGCCTCCTCTGGGACCGGTTCACGCCAGAAATCCGGGCGCAGATCGAACGGGACGGCGCCTGGCTTCGGCCAAGCGCCTATGATCCGACGCCGGTCCCGATCACTCACGCGCTCATCCAGGACGGTCAGCGCCATTGTCTGCTCGGAGCGAACTTCGATCCCGGCTGCCCAGTCCATATCCTGCAGGGCATGGACGACCCCGACGTTCCCTATATGCACGCCTTGCGCGTGGTGGAGAGACTTCCGAAGGCCGGCACCCTCCTCACCCTCATCGCGGACGGCGACCATCGTCTGTCCCGGCCGCAGGATCTGCAACGGCTTCTGACGACGGTCACCGAATTCCAGGTCAGTGCAGACTGACCGTGTAGAGGTCGTTGGCGGCCGCATTGGCCACCACGGCATCCCGAGAGTCGGCGAGCAGGATCGGTGCACCGCTGGCCGAGAGAAGCGCGAACAGGTCAAGACCAGGCGTCAGGTCAGGTGCCTGCGGAAAGATGCGCTTTACCTCGTCGGAGCGGATCGCGCGCACATAGGCGATATGTCCTTCGCCGAGCGCAGCGAGATCAGCCACATTGAAGTCGGCCGGGTCGAGATCGGCCTGGGTGAGCGGATTGGTGTTGAACTCGGTCATGGACTGCCCTCCTTCTTGGCAGAGCGGAACACCGGGAACGGGCCCGGCGGTCGATGTGAGCCGAAGCCCTGGCATCAGGCCTCGTCGCGGGACGCGATGGCAATCTTGCGGACGATTCTGTCCGGCTCCGGCCGAGTCAGGTCGATCGACAAGAGACCGTTCGAGAGATCGGCGCCCATCACCTCCATGCCGTCCGCGAGCAGAAATGCGCGCTGGAACTGACGCGCAGCGATACCGCGGTGGAGGAACTGCCGGGTCTTGTCGTCCACCTGCCGGCCACGCACCACCAGTTGGCTCTCCTCGAGCATCACGTCGAGCTGATCGCGGGTGAACCCCGCGACAGCCAGAGTGATGCGAAGGCGCTCCGGCTGATGCTCGGTCCGCGCCAGACGCTCGATATTGTAAGGCGGATACCCATCGTTGGCGGCCTTCGACACCCGGTCGAGAGCCTGTTCGATCTCATCGAATCCGAGGAGAAAGGGATGTCCAAACGGAGAGGGCCGAGTCGTCACGAACGCATATCCTTCCAGCGAAGCCCGAAACAGAGTTTCATGAGGCACTTCGGTGATCGGGGCCCGCCTTCGCAGCACCCCTCCCGGCATTCGATCGCCAGTCATCGCGATATGGAGGCGGGCTCGGAACGCATCAAGGGCGAGGCCGCCCCGACACATTGCCCCATCAGCCTCCGAGCACCCGTTAGCCCCTGAGGGCTCAGGCGCTTTCGGCATCCAAAGGCGGGACGGTTCGGCAGATCGCAAGCTAGACCGCTTCTGTGTCCCGAGTAACAGTTTGGAATTCCTCTGATATTCCGCCCTGCGCTTGATCTGCGGTCGCGTCCTCGGATATGCCCACCCCGCGTAGGGCAGTCCCTGGATCGTGGTTCTCAGACCGCGCGCTGGGGTGCTCACCGAAATCGATGCCGGGCCAAGCAGGGCTGTCGAGACATCCTGTCGAGACACGCGATCGCGCTGGAATCCGGTTGCGTCGCGCTGAGCGACGGTACTTTAGCGGGAGTGCGCGGCGTGAGCGAAGACGGGTCCTTGCGTAGGAATAAGACCATCGTGGCGAAGCATGTCGTTGCCGGCCTCGCGTCCCTGGCGATACTCACGAGCCTTGCCGCACCGGTCACCGCGCAGGACGGCAAGACCGCGCCGATCAAGCTGGAACTCAATCGCCTGGAACCCGCCGGCGACGCCTGCCGCACCTATCTTCTCGTGGACAACAGCCGCGGCCCAGCGTTGAAATCCCTGAAGGTCGACCTGTTCGCCTTTGATACCGAAGGCATCGCCCAGAAGCGCTTGTCCGTGGAGCTGGGACCGGTGCAAGACCGCAAGACGATGGTCCGCCTCTTCGACTTCCCGGGGATCGCCTGCCCAAAGATCGGTCGCCTGCTCCTCAACGACGTCCTGGCCTGCGAGGGCGGCGAGGCCAGCCGTGAGACCTGCCTCGACCGCATTGAGACCGAGAGTAAGACCTCCGCGGCCTTCGTGCGCTGATCAGCGCATTCGAGATCCGATATCGAAGCCCGCACACCGTACGCACTGAGAGAGACCATCATGGACCCGACCGCAGCGCAGGCCGAAGTCACGCACGACTTTTCCTTCATCGGACTGTTCCTGCAGGCGGATCCGATCGTGAAGGGCGTGATGATCCTCCTCGTGATCGCCTCGATCGCGTGCTGGACCGTCGTCTTCGAAAAGATCGTCCGGATTGCCGCCGCCAAGCGTCAAGCCAAGGCGTTCGACGTGCTGGTGCGGTCCGGTGGAGCGCTCGAATCATCCGGCGGCGGCATGGACGCTCAGATCATGGGAGCGGCCGCAGAGGCTTGGCGGGATCAGGATTCCAGCGAGACCCGGGCCGAGCGGCGCGACCGCATCGAGCGCGCGATGCGCGCGGCCCTGACCAGCCGGATCAAGCGTCTGCAAACCGGCCTGCCTCTCCTGGCCACCGCTGGCTCGACGGCGCCCTTCATCGGGCTGTTCGGGACGGTCTGGGGCATCATGAATTCCTTCTCGTCCATCGCCAAGAGCCAGGACACCTCGCTGGCGGTGGTCGCCCCAGGGATCGCCGAAGCCCTGTTCGCCACGGCCATCGGCCTCATCGTCGCGATCCCTGCCGTGATGGCCTACAACAAGCTTATCAACGATGTCAGTCGGATCCAGTCCAGTTTCGTCTCCAGCATCGGCATTCTCGGCAATCGCCTCGCCCGCGACCGAGCCGTGCATGGCCGTGCCGCCGCCGAGTGAACGCTCCTATCTGACCAAGGCACGCTCCGGCGCCGCGCGAGCGCCGATTCCTGACAGCAACCTGTGCGGCGGACCGGCCTGATCGCCCTTCGCCCTGGCCCTGGAGGGCCGCTTCACGATGGCAATGGGTTCGATCCGCGCCGGCGGCGGCGATGACGATGATGGTCTCGACGCAGCGCCGATGTCCGAGATCAACGTCACCCCGATGGTCGACGTTATGCTCGTGCTGCTGATCATCTTCATGGTGGCCGCTCCCCTGATGACCACGGGCGTGCCTGTGCAGTTGCCCAAGACCACCGCCCAGAAAGTCGCCCAGGCCAAGAAGCCGCTCGAGATCTCCATCGACAAGGACGGCAGGCCCTACCTCGCCAAGGAAGAACTCACGCCGGATGCGATCCTGCCCCGCCTGCGCGCATTGGCGGCCCAGGACCCGACCCAGGTGATGCTGGTGCGTGGCGACCGCGACGTGCCCTATGGCAAGATCATGGAGGTGATGGGCCTCGTCGGCCAAGCCGGCTTCACGAAGGTCTCGTTGATCGCCCAATCGCCCGGCGGTGCGCTGCCCGCTTCGCCGGCCGCCGCTCCGGCCCCTGTCAGCGGAACGCCGCAGTAATCCATGAACGCCCTGCATCCCAACAGCGCCTTCGCGACACCGGTCGAACCGGAACAGCGCGGTCCGTCCGGGCTCGCCGCGGCGTTCCTCGTTGCGCTGGCCCTGCACCTCGCAGCGCTGGTCGGCATGGCACTGTTCGGCACGGCGCCAACCGCGCCTCCGGGCGAGAATATCGTGACGATCGATCTCGCCCCGCAGATGACAGAGGCGAACACCCAGGCGCCCGCCGAGCAGGCAGCCCAGGCACCCGCCCCGCCTGAAGCGAATCCGGTGGAAACGCCAGAGGCGGTTCCGGTCACGAAACCTCTTGAGACGACCGAGGTGGCGCCGCCCGAAGCCACCGTCCCGCCGCCGCCGGACGCGGCACCGATCGCCCCCGAAGCCACCACCATGGCCGAGCCGCCTGAGGCACCGGTCACGCCTCCGACCGAAGCGGTCGTCGAACCGCCGCCCGAGGATCAGGTCATCACCTCGACGGGACAGGAAGCGCCCGCCCTGGCGCCGCCCCCGCCCACGATCGCGGAGGCTCCCAAGCCTTTAGAGGTGGAGAAGCCGAAGCCGGATATGGCCAAGATCCTCGAGGCCAAGCGTGAGGCGAAGCGGAAGGCCGATCGCGAGGCCCGCCTGAAGGTCGAACAGGAGGAGCGCCGCGAGGCCATCGCCGAGGCCCGTCGCGAAGCTGCCAAGGAAGCCAAGGCAAAGGCTGCCAAGGAGGCTGCACGCCGCGCGGCGGCCGCGGCGAGCGAAGGGCGTGCCCAGCAGAATTCGGCTTCCGCTTCGCGGCAGAGCAGTGCGGGCTCAGCCGCTGGCGGGAACGATCCGAATGCGCTCAGGGCATGGCAAGGCATGCTGAGCTCGGCGATCCGGGGGCGAATGAACGCGAATGCGGCGGCTGGCACCAGCGGCGGCGTGGCCGTCGTTCGGTTCACGGTGTCCCGCTCCGGTCAGGTGCTGAGTTCGGGGCTGGCGAGCAGCAGCGGCGTCGGCGCCATCGATAGCGCGGCCTTGGCGACCGTTCGTGGCTCACTCCCCGCAGCACCCGCCGGGATTAGTCTGAGCAGCCTCGCCGTTACCGTGCCGCTGCGCTTCAGTCCCGGACGCTGATCGCGGCGCGGGCAGCCAACTGTGGCCGTGTGGTTCACCAGCGACACGCATTTCGGCGATCCGCGCATCCTGCGGATCGACAAGCGGCCCTACGCCGATCTAGCGACACACGACGCCGCACTCATCACCGCCTGGAATGCGGTCGTCGGGCCCGAGGACGACGTCTGGCACCTCGGCGACTTCGCCCTCGGTTCCTCCGACAGCCGCATTGCCGCGATCCTGGGAAGCCTGTCAGGCACCAAGCACCTCATCATCGGAAACAATGACGGGGCCGGGACACTGCATGCGCCCGGATGGGCTACGATCGCCCATTATGCCGAGATTACCGTCGATGCGCGGCGCTTGGTACTCTGTCACTACGCGTTCCGGACTTGGAACGGAATCGGTCGCGGTGCCGTCAACCTGCACGGTCACTCGCACAACAAGTTGAAACCGATTCCCCGGCAGTACGATGTCGGTGTCGATGCGCAGGGCCCCGCCCCGATTTCTCTGGCCGCAATTCTGGTTTCCCGGCGCCGGCGGACGACGCCATGGGCCAGCGTGGAACCTTAACGACAGGTTCGCCGTTTCTGGAACCTGCACGCAATATGAGTGCTGCTCCTCCGATGCATTATCGGAGAGTTCAGTACTGATCTTGCGGACACTTTCGAACGCTCGATGAATTCTGTTCACCGGCGGCACGTCCAAGTGTCCCCATCTCAGGTGTCCCCATGCGTCAACCCCTTCAACTGACTCTTGCCGCCGGCCTCGTGATGGCTCTCGTGACGCCAGCCCTCGCCGCCCCCGCCTGTCTCGACGCGCAACGCAAGATCGATGAGGCCAATGCCCTCCGCTACCAGTTCCGTCAGGAGGCGCGGATCGGCCATCACGACCGTGCCTGTGACACTCTTGACGAGATCGGTGACCGTTATGCCGATGCGCGTGATGCCTTCGAGGATTGCGGCGCTGGCGTCGTCGCCATCGATCTGCGCAGCGAGTCGCGGGCTCTTCGGGCGGCCAAGCGCGCCAATCGTTGCGATTGATGGGGTGTGGGCCCGCACGCCCGCCCGCCAAGCTTCGTTTCACTGTCAACCCGCACGCGACAGATGAGTCGCCGCTAAGGTCAGCCATCATGAACACCACCGCCGCCCTCGACCTGAAGACCACAGATCGCAGCTTCTCCACCGGCCCCTCCTTCGCGGCCGCCCTCTGCGGGTTCGTCAGCACCACCGTGGCGACCACGATGGTGATGTTCCTGATCAGCAGCCTCTGAGTCTTACGGATCGTTCGCTCAGGGAGCGACGAACCAGAACCGTCGCTTTGAGAACAGCATGTCCGGTTGTCCTACCGTCGCGGTCTGACGGCATGGCGGATCTAGGCGAGATGCCTCCGGCGTCTTCGCCGATGGCATCAACAGCGCAGTGGACACGGGAAAAAGGCCCAGCTTGGCCTGCACGACCGGTTGGCGGACGGCGGAAATCGTGACGAGCCCGACCAGCAATCCGCCCGCGACAGTGCCCAGAATGAAATTCATCATGGTGGCGGTAATCCAACACCCTGCGCGTGATCCGCGTGGGCGCGCGCTCTCCGTCGTCGCATATCCGGGCATGATTACGGCACGGCGTGATATTACGGTCCCTTAACAATCGGATGCCTAAGTTCGGCCCGCGCCCCGAATCGGGTCTGCACACCTTGAGGGAGGATCGAGCGATGTCGTACGGGGCCAGCGCCTATGCCCGGGTTGCACAGACTGCACTGTCGCCGCGCGAGGCAGAGGCTGCCGTCTTGATCAAGGCTGCGACACGTCTGCAGGCGATCCAGACCGATTGGACCAATCAGTCCCCTGCCCTGAACGACGCCCTGAACTTCAATCAGAAGGTCTGGACCATCATCGCCGGAGCGGCCACGGCTCCCGAGAGCCCGTTGCCGGTCGAGATCAAGAACAACATCGCGGAACTCTCGACCTTCGTCTTCAAGCGGATGATCGACACGCTGATCGAACCGAGAGCCGAGAAGCTATCCGCCCTCATCAGCATCAATCAGAACATCGCCGCCGGCCTGCGCATGTAGCTTCCGAACCACAAGCCTCCATCGAAAGAGCCCGCCGCTGGGAAGCGGCGGGCTCTTTCGATTCAGCCTCGGTATCCCTGCATCAACCGCGGGACGCCGTGGGCGGTGCCAGCCGCTCGGCCAGCGATTGCTCGTAGTGGATCAACTCCTTGCAGCGCTTCAGAGCACGATAAAGTTCGCGCTCGGCGATGAAATCATGGATGTCGCGCAGGTAGGGCGCCATGCTGGGCGCTGCCGCGATCAGGGCATTGGCCTGCGTGATGAAGAGATCCTCTGTCTCCGAGGTCACCTCGGCGAGGTACATTACCGTGAGGGTGAGATAGAGGCGCTTGCAGGCGGTGTCCGCCTCGCTCTCCAGGATGATGTCGCTCTCGCGCAGAAACTTCGTCACGGTCTCGATGACGAAGCTGGAACGCCGTGAGCCGTTGCGAATCGCGGTGCCCCCGATCAGCAGACGTTCGAACGGCTTCAGTTCGATCTTCAGGGGCATGGCGATCCTCGTTGCTAACCTCACAGGCATATTGGCCGGCCTTGGTTAACAGGATCTCAATAACGATCCCGACCCACACCGTCAACATATTGATAAAAAACATCTTTTTCAAAATCGATGGCAATTGATCTTTCCCGTCAAGCTTTCGTACGACGCGTGTCTTAAGTCGATCGCAACGGATGGGTGCTCATGTGACCTTGCCTCCAAAAACGGAGGCGCACCGATCAGAATGGATCGAACAGCATGTCCTCAGGCATCACCCTTACCGCCGCGACCCGCCAGAACCTGCTCTCGCTGCAGGGCACGGCCGACCTTCTCTCCAGCACCCAGAACCGGCTCTCGACCGGCAAGAAGGTCAACTCGGCCCTCGATGACCCGACGAGCTTCTTCACCTCGCAGTCGCTGTCCGGCCGCTCGGGCGATCTCGGCTCTCTCCTCAACGGCATTTCGAACGGCGTCCAGACCATCCAGGCCGCCAACCAGGGTATCACCTCGATCCAGAAGCTGGTCGACTCCGCAAAGTCCACCGCCAACCAGGCACTGGCCGACAAGAGTGCTGTCTCCAGTGGAACCCCTGCTACTGCCGCAATCCTCACAGCGGTGACTGGCTTTCAGGGCACCACCACGGCTGCCACCGATGGTACGCAAGACTTTTCGGGCACCCGCAACGCCACTTTCACTCTTGGTGACGGGACCAACGCCACCACGATCACGCTTGATGCGACGACTCTGAGCGGTGTTACCAGCAATGTCGCGAAAGCGACTGCCGACGACGTCGTGAAGGCGATCAACAATCAGCTTGCCAACGATACGACCAATCCGGCAGCGGTCTCCGCGTCCAAGACCACCGACGGTCGTATTGTCTTCACCTCGACGGCAACGGGTTCGGCAGCCTCCGCGGTTGTCACCAACACCGCTGGCAACGAAGTGGATATTGGGTTCGGCACGGCGGTCGCTGCGCAGACTGCCACGGGTGCCGCTGCTAAGAGCACGGCAACCGCTGCGATCGCAGTTGCCAATACGGCTGTAGCGACGACCCTTGATCTCTCCGGCGCCAACACGGCTGCGTTCAACATCCAGTTGGGCAGCGGTCCGACCAAGACTATCACGGTGGCGGCAGGTGCGACACCCGCTGCGACGACGAAGACCGAGATCCTTGCCTCGATCAACAGCCAGCTTTCATCTGATACTGGCTTCAAGGGCCAAGTCACTGCAAGCTTCGACACCAACAACAAATTGACCTTCACGTCGACTGCGACCGGCTCATCTCAGAAGATCACCATCGACAACTCCGCCGGCGGCAACACGGACCTCGGCTTCGGCGTTGCCGGTACCACGACCAAGGCTGTCGTCGCCTCGGGCTCTGGTTCGGCCAGTGGTACGAACTCTACCCGGACTGCGCTGGCCAAGCAGTTCAACGACCTGTTGACCCAGATCACGCAGCAGGCCCAGGACTCCAGCTACAACGGTATCAATCTGCTGTCCCGCTCGGGCAGCGATCCAAGTGAGAACTCGCTGAAGGTTACTTTCAATGAGACCGGTTCTTCGAGTATCACGATTGCCGGCGCGAAGCTCGACGCCGATGGTCTAGGTCTCAACTCCATCACCGGCGGCTTCCAGTCGGATGATGAGATCAACTCGGCCCTGACGGCCATCACTGCCGCCACCAGCCAGCTTCGCGCCCAGTCCTCGACCTTCGGCTCGAATCTCACGGTGGTGCAGAACCGTCAGGATTTCTCGAAGAACCTGATCAACATCCTCGACACCGGCTCGGCCAACCTGACGAACGCGGACCTCAACGAGGAAGCCGCCAACTCGCAGGCCCTGTCGACCCGCCAGTCGATCGGCATCTCGGCCCTCTCGCTCGCCAACACCGCGCAGCAGGGCATCCTGCAGCTCCTCCGCTAAGGGGAAGCCGGCCGCCGGCCTTCGGGCCGGCGGCTTTTTTCAGGTTCGAGTGGACGTCAAAAAAGAAGGCCGGGGCGCACCGCCCCGGCCTTCTCTTCGTTTCGCTCGCTGCAGCTTAGGCGGTACGGTCGAAGGGGCGGGCCACGGGCTTGGCGCGGGCCTCGGCGGCCTCCGCATAGGCGCGGGCCTTGAGTACCACCGGGTCGGGCAGCTGCACCACGACGTCGCCCGAATTCGGATCCACCTCCTGGTAGACCACCGCCTTGGTGTCCTGGTCGATCCGGATGCGTGGCTCCATCACGGTCTGGGTCGCCTTCGCGTCCTGCTCGGGCGTGGGTGTCCGGACGGTGCCTGCACGCGGATCGGCTCCCGGGTCCTGGCTGCGAATCTCCACCCGCACGGCCGGTGCGAGGGGCGCCGGGGCCTGAACGGGCTGAACCGGGGGACTGGGAGCCGGCGTGGCGCCGGTGACGCGGGCCGGAAGCACGGCGCCGAGGCTAGTGATCGACATGGCACGCTCCTGTTCGCGGCTTTCGCGGTCTCCAGCCAGACAAGGCTTGCGGCGTGAATGGGATCTTAAGGAATCGGTTCCGCCACCGGCTTCTTGGCCGACAGGCTCAAGGCAATGCCAAGGCGATGCATCGAATCTTAACGATCGGTCAGATCTCGACGGCGCCGGCCGCCCGTCCCATCCCGTGCGGATCGAAGGCGACGCTCTTGACGATGGCGAAGACCGGCCGTCCGGGGACGAGGCCGAGTTCGTGCACGGAGGCGCGGGTCAGGCGTGCGGAGAGCACGGCGCCGCCGCAATCCACCTCCACCAGCACCGTGCCGTCCGCCTGAGGATGCAGGGCAAGGACTTGCCCGCTCAGGCGATTTCGGGCGCTCAAGCCGATGGGCTCGTCGAGGGAGAGCAGGACGTCGCGGGCGGGAACGTGGACGCGGATGCCGGTGCCGACCGCCCGATTGAGGCGCGGCACGAGGAGGCGCCCGGCCCGCCCGGAGAGGAGCGTCAGGCCGGAATTCGGGGCGTCGGCCTCCACCACCATGTCGAGGAGGGCGCCGGCTTCGGCCGCGTGGAAGGCCCCGAGATCGCCCCGGCGCAGGATGCCCTCGGCGGGTCCGGCGGCAGCGACGCGGCCCCCTTCGAGCACCACGATGGTGTCGGCGAGGCGCGCCACCTCGGGCACCGCATGGCTGACGTATACCAAGGGGATCGCGGCCACGTCACGCAGGCGCTCGATCAGCGGCAGGATCTCGGCCTTGCGCTCGGCATCGAGGGCGGCGAGCGGCTCGTCCAGGAGCAGGAGGCGGGGCCGCGACAGCAGCGCCCGGCCGATCGCCACGCGCTGGCCCTCGCCGCCGGAGAGTCCGGCCGGCCGCCGGTCGAGGAGGTGGCCGATGCCCAGGAGCGCGATGACCGCCTCCGGTTCCAGGCCGGCTCTGTCCCGGCGGCCGCGGGCGAACCAGCGCCCGTAGGCGAGGTTCTGCCGGACCGAGAGGTGGGGCATCAGCCGCGCCTCCTGGAAGACGGTGCCGATGCGGCGGCGATGGGCGGGTACCGCGCGGCCGCGCTCGGTGTCGAGCAGGGTCTCGCCGTCGAGGGCGATCCGGCCCCGGTCGGGCCGGGCCAGACCGGCGAGGCAGGCGATCACCGTGCTCTTGCCCGAGCCCGAGCGGCCGAACAGGGCGGTGAGGCCCGGCGGAGCGGTGAAGGCCACGTCGAGGCGGAAGGCGCCGCGCGCCAGGGCGAGATCGACCGCGAGCGTCATCGGCTCACCCCGCCCCGATCCGGCGCCCGACCCGGCGGGCCAGGAGTTCGGAGACCAGCAGCGCCGCCATCGAGATCGCCACGGAGACCAGGGTGAGGCGCAGGGCCCCCGCCTCCCCGCCGGGCACCTGGGTCAGGGTGTAGATCGCCGAAGGCAGGGTCTGGGTCTCCCCGGGAATGTTCGACACGAACGTGATGGTGGCGCCGAATTCGCCCATCGCCTTCGCGAAGGCCAGCACCGCGCCGGCCAGGACCCCCGGCAGGGCGAGGGGCAGCGTCACGGTGAGGAAGACCGCGCAGGGTCCGGCGCCGAGGGTCGCGGCGGCCTGCTCGACGCGGGCATCGACGGCCTCCAGGGAGAGGCGCATCGCCCGCACCATCAGGGGAAAGCCCATCACCGCGCAGGCGAGCGCCGCCCCGGTCCAGCGGAACGAGAGGACGATGCCGAGATCGGCCAGGACGGCCCCGAAGGTCCCGCGCCGGCCGAAGGCCAGGAGCAGGAGGTAGCCCGTCACCACCGGGGGCAGGATGAGGGGGAGATGGACCAGCCCGTCGAGGAGCGCCCGGCCGGGGAAGCGCCGACGCGCCAGCACCCAGGCGACGGCCAGCCCCGGGCCGAGGCTCGCCAGGGTGGCGACCCCGGCCACGCGCAGGCTGAGGGCGATGGCGGACCATTCCTCCGGCGAGAGGCCGAGCCGGTCCAGGATCGCGGGACTCAAGGCCGGACGATCAGGTCCGGTCCTCGGCGCCGATCACCGAGAAGCCCTGGCGCTCGAAGAACACCCGGGCGGCGGGGCTGCGCAGGTAGGCGAGAAGCGCGGCCGCATCCGGGTTGGTCGACTCCTTCGTGAGCGCCACCGGATAGATCACCGGCGGGTGGCTCGCGGCCGGGAAGGTGGCGACCACCCGGACGCTGGGGTCGGAGACCGCGTCGGTGGCGTAGACGATGCCGAGCGGCGCCTCGCCGCGGGCCACGAGCAGGAGGGCCGCCCGCACGTTCTCGGCCTGGGCGAGGCGGTCCTTCACGCCCTCCCAGGCGCCGAGGCTCTCCAGCGCCGCCTTGCCGTACTTGCCGGCCGGGACCGCCGCGACGTTGCCCATGGCGATGCGACCGTCGCCCAGCGCCTTGGCGAAGGTCGCGGCGAGGTCGGGGCCGGGCTTGAGCGCCAGGGCAACGGCCGAATCCTTGGGGGCGATCAGCACGAGGGCGTTGCGCAGGAGGTTCGAGCGGGTGCCCGGCTTGAGGCCGTCCTTGCCCGCCACGTCGTCCATCCAGGCGAGATCGGCCGAGAGGAACAGGTCGGCCGGCGCCCCGGCCTCGATCTGTTTGGCCAGCGCGCTGGAGGCCGCGTAGGAGATCCGGGCGGTCTTGCCCGTCTCCGTCGTCCAGGCGGCGGTGGCCGCGTCGAGGGCGTTCTTCAGGCTGGCAGCGGCGAAGACCACCACGGGCGTCTCGGCCCGCACGGGCGTCTCGGCCCGCGCCGGCGTCACGCCGGCCCAGATCGCCAATCCCAGCACCGCCCCGAGCCACGTCCGCCGCGTCGGAATCATCGATCAGCCCTTCGTCTGCGGCCGGCACGACCCGGGAGAGGCCGCCGGCGCCGGAGCCGCCATAGCACGGATCGGGGCGGGGCTCGTCAGGCGCCCCGCTCCTCATCCTCGACGGGCGGACGCTCCGAGCGGTGCAGACGGCTCAGGAGCACCAGCATCGGTCCGGGCAAGGGTCCCGTCAGCGTCTCGGCATCGGTGAAGCCCCCGCGATCGCGCACGAGGCGACGGCGGGCCTTGGACTTTTCCGCGAGAACGACCGGCGTTCGTCCGCCGGCTCTTCTGATTTTCATACGCACAACGCACGCTCCGACATCGACGCGAGCCTGGAGAAGCCACAGCAAACGCGGATCCGGCGGTTCCGTTCCGGCCAAGCTTGCGCGCGAGGTGGCGGCGGGACGTCGCGGGTGATAGAGCCCCGATCATGCTCGAAGGCCTGCCTCCCCACCGTCCGACCCATGTGCTGCGCCTCCTCACCGACGAGGGGTCGGCGCGCGCGATGACCGACCTCCTCGGCGAGATGTTCGACCCGACCCAGACGGCCGTGGCCGCCTTCGAGGCCGAGGACGGCCGGACCTGGCGGCTCGAGGCCTACTTCGCGGATGCGCCCGACGAGGCGATGATCCGCGACCTGATCCGCCCCGTGGTCGGCGCGCAGGCGGACGTTGCCACCTTCGAGACCATCGACCAGCAGGATTGGGTGCGCGCCTCCCTGGAGGGCCTGAAGCCCGTGCGGGCCGGCCGCTTCCTCGTCCACGGCAGCCACGACCGCGACACGGTCCGGGCCAACGACCTCGCCATCGAGATCGAGGCGGCGCTGGCCTTCGGCACCGGCCATCACGGCACGACGCTGGGCTGCCTCCGGGCCTTCGCGGGGATCCTCAAGCGCGGGCGCCCGGCCCACGTGCTCGACGTCGGCACCGGCACCGGCATCCTCGCCTTCGCGGCGGCGAAATACCTGCACACGCCCGTCATCGCCGGCGACCTCGACCCGGAGGCGGTGACCACCGCCATCGGCAATGCCCGTCTCAACGGCCTCGGGCCGGTCCTGCGGCTCTACCAGGGGCCGGGGGTGCGCCACGCCCTTGCCGACCGGCCGCGCCGCTTCGACGTGGTCTTCGCCAACATCCTGGCGCGGCCCCTGAAGGGGCTGGCGCCCTCGCTGACGGCGGTCGTCGCCGACCGCGGGGTGCTGATCCTCTCCGGCCTCATCGAGCGCGACGTGCCGGGCGTCCTCTCCACCTATCGGCACCGGGGCTTCCACCTCGCCCGGCACGGGCTGATCGAGGGCTGGGCGACGCTGGTGCTCACGCGCGGCGGCGCGGCGGCGCGCCCGCGCCGGACGCGGTTGCGGCCCCTCTGAGCCCGGCGTAACCCTGGGCGCCATGACCCGCGCCCGCTTCCAGACCTTCGACGATCCGAGCCACCGCCACGGGGCCGACCGCATCCGGGCCCTGCGCGCGGCCCTGCGCGACGCCGGCCTCGACGGCTTCGTGGTGCCCCGCGCCGACGAGCACCAGTCCGAATACGTGCCGCCCCAGGCCGAGCGCCTGGCCTGGCTCACGGGCTTCACCGGCTCGGCCGGCACCGCCGTGATCCTGTCCGAAGAAGCCGCCCTCGTCGTCGACGGGCGCTACACCCTGCAGGCGCCGGCCCAGGTCGACACCGCCCTCATCACCCCGGTGCCCCTGGCCGAGACCAGCGTCGCGGCCTGGATCGGCGCCCACATCAAGGCCGGCCAGGTGCTGGCCTACGATCCCTGGCTGCACACCCCCGACAGCGTGGCACGCCTGGAGCGCGCGGTGGCCAGGGCCGGCGCGCGCCTGCAGGCGGTGGACCGGAACCCCGTCGACGCGGTCTGGACCGACCGGCCGGGGCCGCCGGCGGGGCCCGTCGTCGCCCATCCGCCGGAGCTCGCCGGCGCGTCCGCCGCGGACAAGCTCGCCCGCATCCGCACGGCCCTGGCCGAGGCGGACGACGCCGCCCTGGTGATCTCCGATCCGCACAACCTCGCCTGGGCGTTCAACCTGCGCGGCAGCGACGTGGCCCACACCCCCCTGGCGCTGGGCTACGCCCTGGTGCCGCGGGACGGCCGCGCGGCCCTCTACCTGACCTCGCCCGCCGTGAGCCCGGAGCTGCGCGCCGCCCTCGCGCCGCTCGCCGACCTCCACCCGCGCGCGGCCTTCGCGGACGGCCTCGCGGCGCAGGCGGCGAACGCCGCGCGCCTGCGCCTCGACGCCGCCACCGCCGCATACGCCCTCAAGCAGCGGGTCGAGGCGGCCGGAGGCGTCGCCGATCTCGGCCCCGACCCGATCACGGCCATGAAGGCGGTGAAGAACGCAGCGGAGATCGTCGGCACCCGGGCGGCGCATCTGCGCGACGGCGTCGCCGTGACCCGCTTCCTCGCCTGGCTCGCGGACCAGGGCGAGACGCTGACCGAGATCGCCGCCGTGGAGGCCCTGGAGGATTTCCGCGCCGCGGGCGGCCTGCTGCGCGACGTCTCGTTCCCGACGATCTCCGGCAGCGGCCCCAACGGCGCCATCGTCCATTACCGGGTCAGCCGCGAGACCGACCGGCGCATCCGGCCCGGGGAGCTGTTCCTGGTGGATTCCGGGGCGCAATACCGCGACGGCACCACCGACATCACCCGGACGGTGGCGATCGGCACGCCCTCCGAGGCGATGCGCGACCACTTCACCCGCGTGCTCCGGGGGCATATCGGCATCGCCCGGGCGGTGTTTCCGAAGGGCACGACGGGCGCGCAGATCGATGCCTTCGCCCGCCTGCCCCTCTGGGAGGCCGGCCTCGACTTCGACCACGGCACCGGCCACGGCGTGGGGTCCTTCCTGTCGGTGCACGAGGGGCCGCAGCGCATCGCCAAGACCGGAACGGTCGCCCTCGAGCCCGGCATGATCCTCTCCAACGAACCGGGCTACTACCGGCCCGGCGCCTACGGCATCCGCCTGGAGAACCTCGTCCTGGTCGAGGCCCGCGACGTGCCCGGCGGCGAGCGCCCGATGCTCGGCTTCGAGACCCTGACGCTGGCGCCCTTCGACCGTCGCCTGATCCGCCCCGAGCTCCTGAGCCCGGAGGAGACGGCCTGGATCGACGCCTATCACGCCCGCGTGCGGGAGGCGCTGGAACCGGACCTCGACGGGGCGACGCGGGCCTGGCTGGCGGCGGCGACCCGGCCGATGGCGGCGTCGGTCTGACCCCGGCCCGGCCGGAGCGCCGGACGGCCCTTGCGACCATCCTGCGCCTTTCGGCGGCGCGGAAAGGCGGGGACAAGGGATCTCGCGGCTTCGGGATTTTGCGCTCCGGCCGAACGGACGTAACCTGCCCGCCTCCATCTCCGAACAGGATTCTATGATCCGGCTTCTCGCCCTGGCGCTCGCGCTGTTCGGCCTCGCTCTGCCCATCGCCTCCGCGCAGGGCTTCAAGGTGCCGGCCGACCTCGTGAAGGCGAGCCTCGTCGGGGAGCCCGCCGCGATCCGGCCGGGCGAGCCCTTCACGGTGGGGATCCGCCTGGTGATGCGGCCGCACTGGCACGTCTACTGGCGCAATCCCGGCGATTCCGGCCTGGCTCCGGAGGTCGCCTGGACGCTGCCGCCCGGGTTCTCGGCGGGGCCGATCCAGTGGCCGAGCCCGAGCCGCATCCCGGTCGCCCACCTGATGAACTACGGCTACGAGGACGAGGCCGTCCTCCTGGCGCAGGTGACCCCGCCGGCCACGCTGGCCTCGGCCAAGCCGGTGACGCTCCAGGCCAAGCTGACCTACCTCGTCTGCGAGCGCGAATGCGTGCCGGGCTCGGCCGAGCTGCGCCTGACCCTGCCGGTGGCGCAGACCGGCACCAGCACCGGCGTCGCGCCCGGATCGATGATGCTGTTCGAGGCCGCCCGCGCGGCCCTGCCCGCGCCCGCCCCCTGGCCGGTGCGCTACGGCGCCGAGAACGGGCGTCTGCAGGTGCACCTCGCCGCGCCGGCCGGGCTCGCGGCGTCCGACGTCGCCTATTTCCCCTATGCGGAGACCGCCATCGAGAACGCGGCGCCCCAAGAGGCGCGCAGCGACGCGGATGGGCTGCACATCGACTTGGCCCGCGGCGACACCTCCGCAGCGGCCCCCGCGACCCTGCCGGGGGTGCTGACCTTCGCGGAGGCGACGCCGGACGGACCCGTGCGCCGCGCCTACGCCGTCGGGGAGGCCCCGGACGTCACCGCCGTCGCGACGGCCTCGGCCGCGACCACGAACGCGGCGATGGCGCCCACACCCGCGCAGGCCCCGGCCGAGAGCCTGACCCTCTGGAGCGCGGCCGGCCTCGCCTTCCTGGGCGGCCTCCTCCTCAACCTGATGCCCTGCGTCTTCCCGGTCCTGTCCATCAAGGTCCTGAGCCTCGTGCGGCATTCCGGCGAGCCGGCGGGCCGGGTCCGGCTGCACGGCCTCGCCTACACGGCGGGCGTGCTCGCGTCCTTCCTGGCCCTCGCCGGCCTGCTGATCGCCCTGAAGGGGGCCGGCGCCGGCATCGGCTGGGGCTTCCAGCTGCAATCGCCCCTGGTGGTGGCGGGCCTCGCCTACCTGCTGCTCGCCATGGGACTCAGCCTGTCGGGCGTCGTCCATCTCGGCGCCGGCATCGCGGGCCTCGGGGACGGCCTGACCCGGCGGGCCGGCCTGGAAGGCTCGTTCTTCACCGGAATCCTCGCCACCGTGGTGGCCACCCCCTGCACCGCCCCCTTCATGGGCTCGGCGGTGGGCTTCGCCCTGACCCAGGAGGCCGGCGTGAGCCTCGCGGTCTTCGCGAGCCTCGGCCTCGGCCTCGCCCTGCCCTTCCTCGCGCTGACGATCTGGCCCGCGGCCCTGCGGCGGCTGCCCCGCCCCGGCGCCTGGATGGACACCCTGAAGGGGGCGCTGGCCTTCCCGATCTACGCCACCGTGGCCTGGCTGGTCTGGGTGCTGTCGCAGCAGGTGGGCTCGGCCGGGCTCCTCGCCGCCCTGGTCGGCCTCGTCCTCGTGGGCCTCGCCGCCTGGGCCTGGGAGCGCGGGCACGGGGCCGGCCCGGCCGGCACCTGGGTCGCGCGCGGCACCGCCGTGGCGGCGCTCGCCGCCCTCGCGATCCTCACCCTCGGCCTCGACCGGGACCGGGCGGGGGCCGACGCCGCGCAGGCCGATGGTAGCGCCTTCACCCAGGCGCGCCTCGACGGGCTCCTGGCCCAGGGCAAGCCGGTCTTCGTGAACATGACGGCGGCCTGGTGCATCACCTGCCAGGTGAACGAGCGCGTGGCCCTGCGCGCCGAGGCGGTCCAGGCCGGGCTGAAGGCGCGGGGCATCACCGCCCTCAAGGGCGACTGGACCAACCAGAACCCCGAGATCACCCGCCTGCTGGAGCGCCACGGCCGCAGCGGCGTCCCGCTCTACCTCCTCTACGCCGGTGCGGGCGAGCCCACGGTCCTGCCCCAGATCCTCACGCCCGGCCTGGTGCTGGAGGCCCTGCAGGCGGTGCCCCTCGCGGCCGCGGACCGGAGTGCGGCCCTGACCGAAGTGCGGCCCTGACCGAAGTGCGACCCTGACCGAAGTGCGGCGCTGACGAAGGTCTCCGCCGGCGGGCCGGTCGCGCCGCGGACGGTCGAGCCCCGCGGCTGCACGGTTCAGTCCGCCCCGTCATCCTTGCGCTTGACGCGCAAACCGCCCTGCCCCAGCACGGCCGCATGAGCACCGATGCCGCGCCGCGCTGGGACGTCTTCCGCAACGGCGATTTCCGCCTCTTCGGAGCGGCCCGCTTCCTCACCGGCCTCGCCTTCCAGATGCAGGCGGTGGCGGTGGGGTGGTTCGTCTACGACATCACCCGCTCGGCCCTGGCCCTGGGCCTCGTGGGCCTGGCGAGCTTCCTGCCCGCCATGCTGTCGGCCCTGGTGACGGGCCACGTCGCCGACACCTACGACCGCCGCCGCGTGGCGGCCCTGGCCTACGCGACCCTTGCGTCAGCGGATCTCGGCCTGCTCCTGGCGGCCTGGCTCGGCACCACGACCCTGTGGCCGATCTACGGGCTCGTCGTCGTGATCGGCACCTGTCGCGCCTTCGCCAACCCGGCCCTGCAGGCCCTGCTGCCGACCCTGGTGCCCCGCCCCCTGTTCGGCTCGGCCATCGCCTGGAACGCCTCGCTCTGGCAGAGCGCCTCGATCCTCGGCCCGGCCACCGGCGGCTTCCTCTACGCCCTCGGACCAGCGGTGGTCTTCGGGGCGGCCGCCGTGAGCTTCGCGCTCGCCAGCGCCCTCATCCTGGCGATCCGGTTCCGGCCCGCCCCCATCGCCGAGCGCCCGCCCGTGACCTGGGAGACCCTCTCGGCCGGCCTGACCTACATCCGCACGCATCCGGTGGTGCTCGGCGCCATCAGCCTCGACCTCGTGGCGGTGCTCCTCGGGGGCGCCACCGCCCTCCTGCCGATCTTCGCGGCGGAAGTGCTGCATGTGGGCCCCCTCGGCCTCGGCGTCCTGCGCAGCATGCCGGCGGCCGGCGCCGTGCTCACCGCGATCGCCCTCGCCTACCGGCCGCTGCAGCGCCGGGCCGGCCTGCGCATGCTCCAGGCCGTGGGGATCTTCGGCCTCGCCACGGTGGGCTTCGGCCTCTCGACCTCCCTGCCCCTCTCCATGGCCTGCCTGTTCGTCACGGGGGCGGCCGACATGATCAGCGTGTTCGTGCGCCAGACCTTCGTGCAGGGCGAGACGCCCGATTCCATGCGCGGCCGGGTCTCGGCAGTGAACTCGGTCTTCATCGGCGCCTCGAACGAACTCGGCGAGTTCGAATCCGGCACCCTGGCGGCCCTGATCGGGGCCGTCCCGGCCGTGGTGGCGGGCGGCCTCGCCACCCTCCTCGTCGCGGCGCTCTGGGGCCGGGTGTTTCCCGCGCTGCGGGCCCGGGACCGGCTCGTGCCGGCGGAATGAAGGGCGGATTTATCCCTTAGCCGCCCGATTCGCTGCACACCAGGGATAAAGCCTGCGTAAACAGTGCCTTACACGATGTCTCGGAGCCCCGTTGCCGATCCATCGCGCCGGCACGGCCGAGCTTTTCGACATGACAGCGGCCTGCACGCAGGCGTAGAAATCCTGCAGGAGGCTGCAATGGCTGACATCAAGGTGGTTGCCGGAAATTGCGGAAGAGGCAGAGGCACCTATGAGTCGGGCGTTCTGACCAGCCCGGACGGTATCGAGCGCTCCGTCGAGAGCATCCTCGCCGTCGAGGCGCACGGAGAAATCGCGGGCAACCGGAACTGGGGCGGGCAACTTCTCGAAGGTCTGAAGGGAAGTCTCGCCCTCGCATCGAACATCGATCTGAGCGGCACGGCGCTGCTCGCCGCGACCGCCCTGACCTCGGTGTCGGCCGAGGAATCCCAACCTCAGACGCTGCTGGAAATCACGTTCCAGGACGCAGGCCTGCTGATCGCCCTGGCCGACCCGCGGCTTCCGGCGCTGATCAGCAACGATCGGGAAGTACTGCGACGGGGGTTCGCTCGGGCCTCACAGCGGATGACCCAGACGGTCGACGGACCGGGACACGCGGATTCGTCCCTGGCGACGACAGCGAGCGAGGCAGCTCAGGCGGCAGTCGGTGCCGTTCAGGCCGTGACCGGCGCCGCCGGCGCATCGCTGAGCTCGGCTTTCAGCTTCGTGCGCCGAACCACGGGCTACGAGCGCGGCTGACACGGCCGCCGCGCGCGTCCCGTCCTACTTCCCCGACAGCAGCGGCGACCAGGTCGGGTCCGAGGCGTAGGACGGGGTCGGGACCGGCTGCTCCACCTTGCCGGTGATGTCGACCATGTAGAGCTTGCCGCCGCCCTGGCCGCCCGGATCGCGGAAGAACAGCACGTACTGGCCGTTCGGCGCGAAGGTCGGGCCCTCGTTGTGGAAGCCTTCCGTGAGCACGCGCTCGCCCGTTCCGTCCGGCTTCATCACGCAGATGGCGAAGCCGCCCTTGCGCTGGCGCGTGAAGGCGATGAGGTCGCCGCGCGGCGACCAGGCCGGCTGCGAGGCGGAGCCCTCGCCGAAGGAGAGGCGGGTGGGCGTCCCCCCCGAGGCGCTCATGACGTAGATCTGCTGCGAGCCGCCGCGATCGGACTCGAACACGATCTGGCTGCCGTCGGGCGAGAAGGTCGGCGAGGTGTCGATGGCATTGCCGTTGGTGACCGGCGTCTGCGCCTTCGAGGCGAGGTCCATGATGACGATGTCGGCGTTGCCGCCCTCCTGGACGCTCATCACGAGACGACGGCCGTCGGGGGAGAAGCGCGGGCTGGTGCTCATCGAGCCGGACTTGCCGAGGGCCTGCCGGCTGCCGGTCTCGAGGTTGATGACCTGGATGCGCGGCTGCTGGCCGGTGGTCTGGGTCATGAAGGCGATGTCCTGGGTCGCCGGCGAGTAGCGCGGCGCGACCACGGCGTTGTCGCCATTGGTGAGCGCCCGCACGTTGGCGCCGTCCTGGTCCATCACCATCAGGCGCTTGCGCCGGTTTTCCTTCGAGCCGGACTCGTCCACGAAGGCGATGCGGCTGTCGAACCAGGGGCCGAGGCCGGTGATCTTGGTGTAGACCGCGTCCGAGATGAGGTGGCCGGTGCGGCGCGCATTGGCCGGATCGGTGCCGTATTGCTGGCCGGTCATCTGCTGGCCCGAGGTGACGTCCCAGAGGCGGAACTCGACCTTGAGCTTGCCCGAGGCGTCACGGGCCACCCGCCCGGTGATCAGGGCCTGAACGCCCGCCGCCTTCCACTTCTCGAAACCCGGGACCGCATCGAAGCCCGGGGCCTCGGGGAACTTCGCTTTCTCGACGGGCGTGAAGTAGCCCGACCGGCGCAGGTTGTTCGTGACCACGCTGGAGACGAGGAGGCCCAGGCTCGGATCCCCCGAGAAATCCGTGACCGCGATCGGCATCGGCTGGAACGACCCGCCGCCGATGCGCAGGTTGAGCTGCGCCGCAGCCGGGTTCAGGCCGCACAGGACGAGGGCCAGGAGGGCGAGGAGCGACGTCAGGCCCTTGGGAAGACTGGGATGCATGATCGATTCCGTGGTCGTGGGAATGCGAGGATCGTCGATGTGGTCGGAGGGGAGCGTGGCTGCGGATCTGCGCCTGTCCTGGCGGATCGGGCCGAGGGCTTGCCTCGACCCCCGTGAACGCCGGGCATCCGCACGCTTCGACGCGGTCACGCTCCGACGGGCCTATCACACCCGCGAGAACTCGAACTCCGCGTTGATGGCTTTCCAGTCGTTGTAATACGGCGCGTACTGGGCCGGGATCTTGTAGGGCGCGCAGCGACGCACGGCGCGCTGAGCCGCCTCGGCGATCGACCGATCGACCGCGTTGGCGCCGCCCCGCATGATGCGCGGTTCGGAGGTCAGCGTGCCGTCCGGATTGAGCCGGATGTCGAGCATCGGCAGCACCACGCCTTGGGTGGCACCGGGCGGCGCCACGTAGCAGCGCTCGATCTGCTGCTGGAGCATGCCCACGAGGGCATCGCGCAGGGAGGGCGACAGGCGCTGGGCGTTGCCGGAGGCCGCGCCCAGGGATGCGGTGCGCTGCACCTCGCGGCCGGTGGCGCCGGTGGATTGCGAGGGCGCCTTCGAGGCGAGGAGCGAACGGATGTCGCCCGCGCTGAACTTGTCGGCGAGTTCGGCCTGCTTCTTGGCCTTCGCTTCCCCATCCGCCTTCGCCTTGGCGTCGGCCATCGCCTTGGCCTTCGCCTTGGCGGCGGCCTCGGCCTTGGCCTTCGCGGCGGCCTCGGCCTTGGCCTCGGCGTCCGCCTCCGCCTTGGCTTTCGCCTCCGCGACCGCCTTCGCCTTGGCCTCGGCTTCCTTCTCGGCCTTCGCCTCGGCGTCGGCCTTCGCCTTGGCCTCTGCCCGTGCTTTGCGGGCCGCCTCCGCCTTCGCCTCGGCCTTCGCAGCCTCGACCTTGGCGGCGGCTTCGGCCTTGGCCTCGGCTTCCGCCTCCTGCTTCTCGATGAGTTCGGCGAGTTGCTCGCGCTTGACGGCCTCGGCCTTGGCCTTCGCGGCGGCGGCTGCCTTGGCTTCGGCCGCCGCGGCTTTGGCCTCGGCAGCGGCGGCAGCCTTCGCCTCGGCAGCGGCGGCAGCCTTCGCCTCGGCGGCGGCGGCGGCCTTGGCTTCGGCGGCGGCCGCAGCCTTCGCGGCGTCCGCCTTCGCGGCCTTTTCCGCCGCTTCGGCCTTGGCCGCTTCCGCCTTGGCGGCTTCGGCCTTGGCGTCCTGCGGATCGGGCTCGCTGGAGCGCAGCGGCATCTCTTCGGCGCTCGCCACCTTCATGTCGGCGGGGCGCTTCGGCGGGGCCGGGGCATCGACCTTGGCGTTCTCGGGCTCGCGCTCCTCGAACTTTTCGGCGACGCGGTCGGCACGCGGCTTGGCGTTGGGCTGGGGCGCATCGGCGTTGCGCTCGCCCTTGGTCAGTTCCGAATATTGCTGCTCGGTCATCACCTCGACGGGCACGCCCTCCTGCGCGTCCGGTAGGGCGGGCGCCGCCACCGAGAGCAGGGCGACCGTCAGCAGGCCGACATGCGTCGCCGCCGAGACCCAGACGCCCGGTTCACTGCGCTTGAAGGGAATCCGCACCGCCGGGCCCGCTACTTCTGGTCCGGCTCGGTGACCAGGGCGACCTTCTTGAAGCCGCCGCCGGTCACGATCGCCATCACCTGGGCGACGCGGCCATAATCGACCCGCTTGTCGCCACGCACGAACACGCGCTCCTCGAAGCCGGCCTTCGAGCTCTCGGTGAGCTTCGGGACGATGGTGTCGTCGGAGAGTTCGCTCTCCCCGAGGAAGACCTGGCCCGACTGCCGGATCGACAGGGTCACGGGCTTGGTGTCGGAATTGAGCGGGCTCGCCTTGGATTGCGGCAGGTCGAGGGGCACGCCCACCGTCATCATCGGCGCCGCGACCATGAAGACGATCAGCAGCACGAGCACGACGTCGATGAACGGCGTCATGTTGATCTCGTTGATGGCCGCGTGCCGGCGTCCCCGCCGACGCCGTCCGCCGCCACCCTGCGCTGCTCCGTGGGCCATGCCCATGATCGTTCCTCGGGTGTGGGGGTGGGGTCAGGCGACGAGCGAGAGGCGCTCGTCGATCTGCCGCGAGAGGATGGCGGAGAACTCGTCGGCGAAGCCTTCGAGGCGCGACTGGTTCTTGGCCACCGTGGACTGCAGCTTGTTGTAGGCGAGCACCGCCGGAATGGCGGCGAACAGGCCGATGGCGGTGGCGAACAGCGCCTCGGCGATGCCCGGCGCCACCACGGCCAGCGAGGTGTTCTTGGAGGCGGCGATCGACGTGAAGGCGGTCATGATGCCCCAGACCGTGCCGAACAGGCCGATATAGGGACCGGCCGACCCGATGGAGGCGAGGAAGAGCAGGCGCGACTCGAGGCGCTCGACCTCGCGCTGGATCGTCACGTCCAGCACCTTGTCGATGCGCTGGGACAGGCTCTGGATCTGGCGCCCGGAGCCCTCGAAGGAGCGCTTCCACTCGCGCATCGCGGCCACGAACAGGGCGCCCTGCCCCACCGGCTGCCGGTCGTTGAACGAGCGATAGAGCTCCTCCAGGGAGCGGCCGGACCAGAAGGCCTCCTCGAAGGCGTCCATCTCAGCCTTGGTGCGGCGGAACAGGAGGGTCTTGTCGACGATGATCGACCAGCACCAGATCGAGGCCCCGATCAGCCCGAGCATCACGATCTTGACGACGAAATGCGCCTGCAGGAACAGGCCGAGCAGGGTCATGTCGGGGGCCGGCATCGCCTGCATGGCATCGGCTGGGTTCATGACATGATCCTCGAAAAACCCCGCGCGGAGCCGTCACGGAACCGGTGGTCCGTCCTGCGCGCTTCAACCGGAACTTTGAGCGATTTCAAGGCTCAATGGCCCGCGAATCTGTCGAAAGTATGAGCCGGCCGTGTGCAGTGCACCCGTCCGGCCCGAGGGCAGTTAAGCACCCGGCAGGGTTAACATTCCCTTGCGGCCCGCGCGGGCGGAGCCCCGGAGGGGGCCGAGGGATCGGGATGTCCGCCGCGCGTCCTCGGCGAAGGCCGCCGGAGAACAACATTTGTCCAGAGGCTGAACACGAACGGCTCAACTGCGCTTTAACGAAATTTTAAGCATCATCACAGATAAAACTAGATCATTGCTATCGAAGACCGAATTCCGGCGGGTCGCTACGATGAAAACCCAGAGAACGATACTGGACGCATGGCGCCGCCCCCACGCCGAGAACCGGGCCAAGGTCTCGCCGCAGATGGATCTGGAAGCGGTCCTCGATGCGCTGCCGGTCAACGTGCTCGTCGTCGATCCCGTGAGCGCGAACATCACGTTCGCCAACCGGCGCAGCATCGAGACCATGCACGCGCTGCGGCGAGACCTGCCCCAGGACGTCGATCCCGACCGCATGGTCGGAACCTCGATGGATGTGTTTCACAAGACCCCCCAGCACCAGCGCAGCATCGTGGCGGACCCGTCGCGCCTGCCCTGGCACACGAAGATCCGCCTCGGCCCCAAGACGCTCGACCTGCATGTCTCGGCGGTGATGGCGCAGGGCGCCTACATCGCCGCCGTCCTGTCCTGGGCCGACGTGACACCGTTCGCCGACGCGATCACGGCCTTCGACGGGGCCATCCGGGCGGCCCTCGACGGCGCCGGCGGTGCCACCGACACCCTGCGCCACGCGGCCAACCAGGTCCTGGAGAAGACGGGCGAAACCTCCGCGGCCGCCGCGACGGCGTCGCGCGGCGCGTCCGGCACCTCTGCCAACGTCCGGACGGTGGCCCGCGCCGTCGAGGAACTCAACACCGCCAATGCCGAGATCACGCAGCAGATGGACCGCTCCCGCTCCGTGACGGGCGAGGCGGTGGAGGAGGCCCGCGAGGCGGTGACGCGCGTGCGCGCCCTCACCGAGAATTCCGGCCATATCGGCCAGGTCGTCGGGATGATCGGGCAGATCGCCAGCCAGACCAACCTCCTCGCCCTCAACGCGACCATCGAGGCGGCCCGCGCCGGGCCGGCCGGACGCGGCTTCGCCGTCGTGGCCAGCGAGGTCAAGGAGCTCGCGGCCCAGACCGCCCGGGCGACGGACGACGTGTCCCGTCAGGTCGCGATGATCCAGGCCGCGACGACGTCCACGGCCTCCACCATCGAGCGCATCGCCGGCATCATCGGGAGGATCGACGAGAGCGCCATCTCCATCGGCTCGGCCGTCGAGGAGCAGTCGGCCACCGCCACCGAGATCCGCCGCAGCGTCGAGGAGGCCTCGGGCCGGACCGAGACGGTGAGTTCCAGCGTCGCCGCCGTCGCCACGAGCGCGACGGATTCGGCCGACGCGGCCCAGAGCATGCTGCGCGCGACCGCGGATCTCAATCGCGAGATCGAGGCGGTGGCGGGCGCGGTCAAGCTCTTCCTGGGCGAAGTCCGCAAGATCTGACGCGGACGCGGCCACCTCCGGGCGCGGGACCGGACGTCGGCACAGGCCCCGCTACGATGACCGGGGCGTGGGATCGGGGTCGTCGCGCTCCGGGGACAGGAGCCGCCGCAGGCTGTCGGGCAGGCGGATCGCGCGACCGTCGCGCACGCAGGCGACGACGACCTCGGCCTTCACCAGCACCGCGCCGTCCCGCCGGACCTCCTGGGCGAGGTGCATCGAGGCGCCCTTCATCGCGGTCGTCCAGGTCCGGACCTCGAGGAGGTCGTCCATCCGCGCCGGCTTGGCATAGTCGATCACCATGCGGCGCACGACGAAGTGCAGGCCGGCCGCGTCCCGGTGCAGGTCGGACTGGTCGCCCGCGAGCCCGCGCAGGAGTTCGGTGCGTCCCCGCTCCATGAAACGCAGGTAGCTCGCGTGGTAGACGAAGCCCGAGAAGTCGGTGTCCTCGTAATAGACGCGCACCGCGAGGGCGTGCACGCCGGGTTCGGGCTGGGTCAACGTGGCGGCTCCCGGATTCGTGATGAACGCCCCCCCCGCGGCCCGCAGACCGCCCGCCGAGGCCTCCGCGACGGGGTGCGCAGCGTCCGCGAGCGATGGGCCGCTCTAGCAGATTCCGAGGGGCGAGCAACGCGGTCCCGCGGGAGGCCGCGCGTCGACGGCACGGGTTTCGGCGCGGGCGGAGCAAAGATTCCGCCGGAAAGCACGGACGGAAAATTAAGGCGTTCCCACGTTGATCCACCGGAAGGCGCTGGAGCGCCGAGCACTTGGCGCCCCCCGGGAAGCAACGCCGAGTCGCTCCGGGGCGATGTCTGTGCCGCCGTGGCGGTACAAGGATAGGAACATGCTTACGGCCAGCGTTCGGAAGCGATCGGCTCATCTGATCGCCCTGGCGAAAACCCTTCACGCCGGCTCCATCGTGCTGCTCGCATCCGCGGGTGGCGTTCTCGGCCTGGCGATCGCCGCGGGGGCGGGGCTCTTCATCGCGGACCTGCACGGCCGGGCCGTCGCCGATACCGAGCAGAACCTCGTCAGCCTCGCCACCGTCCTGGCGGACCAGGCCGACCGGGCCCTGCAGGCGATCGAGCTCGTGCAGGACGCCCTCATCGACGAGATCCGCGCCGCCGAGATCGCCACGCCCGCGGCCTTCGCGGCCCAGGTCTCGACGCGCGCCATGCACGAGTCCCTGCGCGCCCGCACGGCGGCCCTGCCCCAGGTCAACGCCGTCACGGTGGTCGATCACACCGGGACCCTGCGCAACTTCACCCGGTTCTGGCCCATCCCGGACGTCAACATCGCCGACCGGGCCTACTTCAAGGCTCTGGCCTCGGACCCGCTGCTCCAGCGCTTCGTCAGCGAGCCGGTGCAGAACCGCGGCAACGGAACCTGGACCCTGTACATCGCCCGCAAGATCTCCGCCCCGGACGGGACGTTCCTCGGGCTCGTGCTCGGCGCGGTCGAGCTGGAGTACTTCGCCGGCCTCTACGGCCAGATCGCGCCACAGCCCGATTACGTGATCTCGCTGTTCCGCACCGACGGCGTGCTGCTGGTGCGCCATCCGCACCGGGACAACGCGATCGGACGCGGGTACACCACGACCGGGGCCGCCCTGATCGCCCTGCAGAACAAGGCCGGCGGCGTCACCCGGACCGTCAGCCCGATCGACCAGCAGGACCGGCTCATCGCGACCCGGGCCCTCTCGACCTATCCGGCGACCCTGAGCGTCAGCCGCACCACCGCGGCGGCCCTGGCGCCCTGGCGCCGCCAGGCCACGGTGCTGGGCGCGGCCGCCGGCCTCCTCGACCTCGGGCTCGTCGGGCTCTTCGTGCTCGGCCGGCGCCAGGCCGGCGGCCAGGAACGGCTCCTGCGCGCGGAGGAGCGGGCCCGCAGCGAGCACGCGCTGCGCACGCAATATGCCCGCTTCGGGGTCGCCCTCGACACCATGACCCAAGGGCTCTGCCTGTTCGACCAGGACAACCGGCTGATCGTGATGAACGCGCGCTACGTCGCGCTGCACGGCGTCCCGCCGGACCTGCGCCAGCCCGGCACGACGCTGGCGGCCATCCGGTCCTATCTCACGGCGAGCAACGGCGATCGCGCTCCGCCCTGGCCCGCCCCGGAGGAGGCCGCGCGATCGCCGGCCTCCTTCACCTGGGATCTCGCCGATGGGCGAGCCATCGCCGTCAAGCACGTTCCGATCCGGGGCGGCTGGCAATGCACGCACGAGGACGTCACGGAGCGCCGCCGGAGCGAGGCGCAGATCGTCCGGATGGCGCGCCACGATGCGCTGACCGGATTGCCCAACCGGGCCTTCCTGCGCGAGCACATGGCGGGCGTGCTCGCCGGCCGCGGCGGCAGGCGGACGGCGGTGCTCTACCTCGACCTCGACGGCTTCAAGGGGGTCAACGACACCCTGGGTCATCCGGCCGGGGATGCCCTCCTGTGCCTGGCGGGGCAGCGCCTGCGGGAATGCCTGCGCCCGTCCGATTTCGTCGCGCGCCTGGGGGGCGACGAGTTCGCCATCGTGCAGTCCGGGATCGTCGCGCCCGGGGAGGCGGCCGATCTCGCCGCGCGCCTCGTCGCGATGCTCCAGATGCCCTTCGCGGTCCAGGACCGGGAGATCGTCATCGGCACCAGCATCGGCATCGCCCTCGTGGAGCCGACGGACACCGAGAGCGACGCCGTCCTGCGCCGTGCCGACGTGGCCCTGTACCAGGCCAAGGCGGCGGGTCGGGGCACCTGGCGCTTCTTCGAGACCGACATGGACGTGGACATCCAGCGCCGGCACCAGCTCGGGACCGAGCTGCGGCGCGCCCTGGCGGCCGGGCAGTTCGAGCTGCACTACCAGCCCCTCGTCGCGGCCGGGACCCGGACCCTCAAGGGCTTCGAGGCGCTGCTGCGCTGGCGCCATCCCCAGGAAGGCCTGATCGGTCCGGCGACCTTCATTCCCCTGGCCGAGGAGATGGGCCTGATCCGGTCGATCGGCGCCTGGGTCCTCGCCCAGGCCTGCCGCGACGCGGCGACCTGGCCGGACACGCTCACGATCGCCGTCAACCTCTCCTCCGTGCAGTTCCTCCGCGGCGACCTCGTCGAGGACGTGACGCGGGCGCTGATCGGCGCCGGACTCGTGGCGAGCCGGCTGGAACTGGAGATCACCGAATCCGTGCTCCTGCGCGACCACGCCGACACCTTCCGGATCCTGCATCGCCTGAAGAGCCTCGGTGTCCGGATCGCGATGGACGATTTCGGCACGGGCTATTCGAGCGTCAGCTACCTGCGCCGGTTTCCCTTCGACACGCTCAAGATCGATCAGTCCTTCGTCCGCACCCTCGGGCAGGACGGGGGCGCCATCGCCATCGTCCGGGCCCTGGTGGGCCTCGGCAAGGCCTGCAACATGGGCGTCGTCGCCGAGGGCGTCGAGACGGCCGAGCAGGCCGCCCTCCTCGAGGCGGAAGGCTGCGACGCGCTGCAGGGCTTCCTCTTCAGTCGGGCCCGGCCGGCGCCCGACCTCACGGACATCCTGACCCGCCGGACCTTCGCCCTGCCGGATCGCGCGGACGCGCGGTCCGACCGGACGCACCAGCGCGACGCGGCCTGATACGGGGTCCGCTCGAGCGAAGCGGGCCCGGATCGGCAAGCCCGCGCGGCGCTCGAGCGAAGCCCAAATCCGCCATCCCGTAGGGATCGGAAGGATTTGGTACGTTCCCCGGCCGCACGCCGTTCAGGCGTCCGGGTCGCCGGCGTTGAACAGGCCGAACTGCCCGCTCGGTTCGCGCCGGGGCTCGGGAAAGCCCATGTGGCGGAAGGCGTGGGGCGTGAGCATGCGCCCGCGCGGGGTGCGCTGGACGAACCCCTTCTGGATCAGGAACGGCTCGATGATGTCCTCGATCGCGTCGCGGGGCTCCGACAGCGCGGCCGCGATGGTCTCGATCCCGACCGGCCCGCCGTTGAAGGAGCTCGCGATCATCGTCAGGTACTTGCGGTCCATCACGTCGAGGCCCGCCGGATCGACGTCGAGGAGTTGCAGCGCCCGGTCGGCGATGGCGCGAGTCACCGTGGGCGCATCGGCCACGATGGCGAAGTCGCGCACCCGGCGCAGCAGCCGCCCGGCGATGCGGGGCGTCCCCCGGGCGCGCTTGGCGATCTCGTTGGCGCCCTCCGGCGACATGCCGAGGCCGAGCACCCGGGCGCCCCGGCTGACGATGAGCTCGAGCTCGTCGACGTCGTAGAATTCCAGCCGGATCGGAATGCCGAACCGGTCGCGCAGGGGCGTGGTCAGCAGGCCGGCGCGGGTGGTGGCCCCGACCAGGGTGAACTTGGGCAGCTCGATCTTCACCGAGCGGGCGGCCGGCCCCTCGCCGATGATGAGGTCGAGCTGGTAATCCTCCATCGCCGGATAGAGGATCTCCTCCACCGCCGGATTGAGGCGGTGGATCTCGTCGATGAAGAGCACGTCGCGCTCTTCCAGGTTCGTCAGCTGGGCGGCGAGGTCGCCCGCCTTGGCGATGACCGGGCCGGAGGTGGAGCGGAAGTTCACCCCGAGTTCGCGGGCGACGATCTGCGCCAGCGTCGTCTTGCCGAGGCCGGGCGGCCCGACGAACAGCACGTGGTCCAGGGCCGAACCGGTCTTCTTGGCCGACTCGATGAAGATGCTCATGTTGGCGCGCGCCGCCCGCTGTCCGATGAATTCGGACAGGCTCAAGGGCCGGATCGACTGCTCCAGGTCGTCCTCGCGCCGCTCGGGCGTGAGGAGCGATTCGGGAAGCGGATGGAGGGTCGGCGATTTGGGCGCCGATGCCTTCGAGGTGGGTCTCGCAGGTTTGCTCACACGGATTCTCGGTGGGGGCCGGGGCCAGCGTCCATCATCTGTTCTCCTGGCGGATGTCGCATAACGGCGCCGTTCGCGCTACATTCCCGTCGCGGCGCAGGGTGTGTGGGGCGCTGGTTCGTCGCAGCCGGAGAGCTTCCCGTGGGCGGTGCGTCGCAGGAATTCGAACGGATGGCCCTCGACGACTTCGAGGAGTTGCTGGCCGACAAGCCCCGTAACGAGCGCTGGGAGCTGATCGGGGGACGCGTGGTCCGGATGATGGTCGGCGCGCGCTGGGAGCATGCGCGGATCGTCCAGAACATCGCCCTGGGCCTGGAAGTCGGTTTTCGCGCGAAGGGATCGTCCTGCCAGACCTTCACCGAAACATTCTACATGAAGAGCAAAACCCTGGAGGCCGCGATGCTTCCGGATGTGCTCGTCGTCTGCGGCGACATCGAACCAGGCGCAACGTCTGTTGAGAATCCCACGGTCCTGGTCGAGGTGCTCTCACCTGGGACCGAGGCCCGGGATCGCTTCGAGAAGTGGGCCGTCTATCAGCAGCTCGCCTCACTTCAGCACTATGTGCTGGTGGCGCGGGACCGGCCGCATCTCGAGATCTTCGACCGCATCGAAGGACGCTGGAGCGGGTATCGGGTGATCGATGGCCTCGATGAGGTCCTCGATCTTTCGACGATCCAGGCGGTGCTGCCCCTGCGCGATATCTACTTTCGGGTCCTATCCGTTTGAGCGCCGGGCCTCGAAGCCCGGCGCCCCATCATTCCTACCTTTATTCGGCTTCGGGAGCGATCGGCTCCAGGCCGCCGATGTGCTTCTGGGCGTAGAGCGGCAGGCCGATCTGGCCGATCAGCTCCAGCTGCGTCTCGAGGAAGTCGATATGGCCCTCCTCGTCCTCGGCCAGATCCTCGAACAGGCGCTTCGACACCCGGTCGTTGATCGAATCACAGTACTTGGCCGCCTCGAGGTACAGCGCGCGCGCCTCGTTTTCGGCGGCGAGATCGCACTCGATGATCTCCTGGACATTCTGACCGATCCGCAGGGGATCGAGTTCCTGCAGGTTCGGGAAGCCGTCGAGGAACAGGATCCGGTCGACGAACCGATCCGCGTGGTTCATCTCCTCGATGGATTCCTTGCGCCAGAACTTGGCGAGCTCGATGTAACCCCAGTCGTTGAGCATGCGGAAATGGAGCCAGTACTGGCTGACCGCCGTGAGCTCGCTGCGCAGTCCCCGATTGAGGTACTCGACGACCTTCGCATCACCCTTCATCCGCCCAATCTCCCTTGAGGCACGTTCAGCCGGAGGGGAGCTTCAGCACCCGGAATGGGCGCTCAGGCGGCGATCCCCTCCTCCGCAGCCTGGACCTTGACCAAACTACAGGAGCTCGCGCAAGTCGCCGTGCACGCATGCGCGGCCTCATCGCGGGCATTTTCGAGGGCGTTCTGCAGGATGCCGCGGATGGTCCGGGCGCAGCGCCCGCATTTCGGGCTGCACCCGAGGCAGGCCTGGACCTGGGCCGGCGTGCGCGGACAATCCGGGCCGCGATGCAGGCAGGCGCGCACCGCGCGATCGGACAGGACGTTGCAGGAACAGACGATCATGCGGGACCGTGACTCGTGCGTGGCTCGCGTGTCGGGTAGAGGCCGCCGGGTGGGGGTTTCACCCGGCTACTTCGTCGAATCTGAGGCGGTGCTGACGCCAGAGCGCAAAAGCTGAGCCCGTGCATCGGATTGGCGCGTAGATTAGAACAATTGAAAACTGCTTTACTTTCAGCAGGTTAGCTGTCTCCTTCCAAACTGGCAACGGGAATGGCGAGCGTCAAGGGCACAATTCCGTCGCGCCCCAACGATCGACGGGCCGTCACCGGGCGAGTTCGCGCAATCCCAGCCGGATGAGGGTCTTGGCCTCGGCGCCCTCGCCCGCGTTCTTGAGGGCCTCGGCGATCGCCGCGGAGGCCTGGACCGGGGCGTAGCCCAGATTGACGAGGGCCGAGATGGCGTCGGCGACGGGCTGCGGCGCCGTGCGGGCTTCCACCGCACCGGACAGGGCGATCACCGCGGGATCGATGGGCGCGAAGGCCGGCGCCTTGTCCTTCAGCTCCGCCACGAGGCGGGCAGCGAGGCGCGGGCCGACACCGGGGGCCCGCGCCACCGCGCCCTTGTCGCCCATGGCGATGGCCGAGGCGAGAGCCCCGGGCTCGAGCACCGAGAGCAGGCCGAGGGCGACCTTGCTGCCCACGCCCTGCACGGTCTGGAGCAGGCGGAACCACTCGCGCTCGGCATCCGAGCGGAAGCCGTAGAGCCGGATCATGTCCTCCCGGACATGGGTCTCGATGGCGAGGTCCGCCGCCTCGCCGATGCCGGGCAGGCGCTGGAGCGTCCGGGCGGAGCAGTGGACCACGTAGCCGACGCCCTGCACGTCGAGGATCACGAAATCCTCGCCATAGGAATCCACCACGCCCTTCAGCTTGCCGATCATCGCCTCGCCCATCCCTCGCGCCGCCGGATGCCCATCCGTCGGCGGATTGCCTACAGGCCGGCGCGCCCGAGCGCCATGTGCTCCGTCGCGACGGCGGCCGGCCCGCCTTGAGGCCGCGCGGCGTTCGTGAAATCAAAGGCGCCCTGCCCGACACACACGGATGACCGTCTCGATGCGCCAGACCGCGCTGCTCCTCGCCTCCGGGCTCCTGTTCACCGCCGGCGCGGCCCGGGCGGCCGAGACGCCGGCACCGGCACCGACCCCGCCGGCACCGGCCACGCCGGCACCGGTCATGCCGGCCGCGCCCTCCAGCGATCCGACCCAGGTGCGTCCGGGCGCCTACGTGCTCGATTCCGCCCACGGCAAGATCACCTGGTCGGTGAGCCACCTCGGCTTCTCGACCTATTACGGCCAGATCACCGACGTGACCGCGCAGGCGGTGCTCGACCCGAAGGAGCCGGCCAAATCCACCCTCACGGTCACCATCGGCACCGACAGCGTCAACGGCCTCGACGACCGGCTCAACCAGCACCTCAAGGCGCCGGATTTCTTCGACACCGCAAAGTTCCCCAAGGCCACGTTCACCGCGACCAGCATCGAGCCGACGAGCCCCGCCACCGCGCGGGTCAACGGCGACCTGACGCTCAAGGGGGTGACGCGGCCGGTGGCCTTCGACGCCACCTTCAACCAGGCCGGGACCAACCCGGTGAACCAGGCCTACACGGTCGGCTTCGACGGACGGGCGGTGATCAAGCGCTCGGATTTCGGCATCAACGCCTTCCTGCCGCTCCTCGGCGACGAGGTGTCCCTGCGGCTCGAGGGCGAGTTCAAGGCCGTGGAGTGAGGCCGCGCCCCGACGGCCCCAGGCGCCGGTAGATCGCGGCGAGGAGGGCCGTCACCAGGACGAGCAGCGCCATGTCGATCAGGCTGGAGGCGAGGATCCGGACGGCCAGGACGACGGGGGGCAGGTCGGCCCCGGAGCGCTCGGGCGCTTGCAGCATCCGGTCCACGAGGCCGAGCGGCAGGATCGTGGCCACGAGGATCACGCCGATCCGGGCGGCCGATCCGCGGGTCATCGCGAGCACGCCGCGCAGGGTCGCCTCGGGAGCGCCGACCGCCAGGGCCGGCGCGAGCAGGCTGGTCCAGATCTGCAGGAGCAGGAGGGCGATCCAGGCGAGCAGGCCGACGATCAGCGGACCCGGACCGAGCCGCTCCGGCGAGAGGCCCCGGTCCAGCACCCCGCTGACCAGGAGCCAGAACAGCTCGAGGGCGAGGAAGTCCTGGAACGGCCCCGCCCGGCCCGCCACGACCGCCCGCACGGAGCCGTCGGCCCCGAGGAGGAGCCGGAATATCGCCATCCAGTAGGGGGCGAGCAGGATCGTGCAGAGGCCGTCGACCAGGAAGAGGTCGTCCTGGAAGCGCGCGGGCCGCGTCGGGTCGCCCATCAGCGTGTGGGCCGCCTCCTTGGCCAGGACGACGAGGAACGCCGCGGTGGTCGCCGAGCCGAGGGCGCGGATCGCCGGAAGCGCGGACCGCACGCCCTCCCGCAGCGTCTCGCCGACCGGCAGCGCCGGCCGCGTCGTTCCCTGGTGGGCCATTCCGTTCGATCTCCGCCCCGCGCGCGTCGCGCACAGAGGCACTGCACAAGCGCCCGGGCGGAGTCCAGGGCGCGGCGCGGTCAGGTGCGCGCCAGGGCCGCCGCGATGCGGGCCGCCGCCAGGCTGCTCGTCCCGGCCACGGGGGCGTGCTGGCGCTTGAGGGCATGGGCGCCCCGGTGGCTGTTGTGGGTGATGGCGATGGCGAGCGCATCCGCCGCGTCGGCCACCTTGAACTCGGCCTTCGGCAGCAGGAACTTCACCATGGCCTGGATCTGGACCTTGTCGGCATGTCCCGAGCCCGCGACCGTCTTCTTGATCAGGTTGGCGGAATACTCGAACACCGGCATGCCGGCGAGCGCCGGGACCAGCAGCGCCACCGCGCGGGCATGGCCGAGCTTCAGCGTCGCCTGCGCGTCCTTGTTGACGAAGGTCTCCTCGACCGAGACCTCGTCCGGCTGGAAGGCCCCGACGATGCGGGTGATGCCCTCGTAGAGCTCGCGTAGGCGCAGGGCGAGCGGCAGGTCCCCGTCCGAGGTGACGACGCCGCAATCGACGTAGGCGAGCTTGGTCCCCGTGGCCGTGACGACGCCCCAGCCGGTGCGCCGCAGGCCCGGATCGATGCCGAGGATGCGAACGGGAACGGTCATGCGGACTGGGTCATGGCTGGCGCGGCTCCGGGCGCGAAGATCGCGCCGTCCGAGCGTTAGGGACATACCGTGAACGGAGCGTTATGCCAATCCGCGCCGCAGCGATGGCGGCCGCGGTGGCGCGACGGACCGAACAAACCCGTCGCAAGGAAATCCGGACCTCTCGTCGGACCAAACGGAGGTGATGCGTCCGCGCGGGGCGGTCGTTACGAAGGACGCGGATCGATCGGACGAGACAGGCAGACCGGCGCGGGGACCTCCCCGATCCCAGACGGCCCTGTAACCGCTCCTTAGACTGTTCGCCCGTATTCTCACAGGACACCATTCAGGCGGACGGGTTTCCTCGTGATCGACGCCCAGGCCCATCGCCCGAACCGGCTCCGCGGACCCGTGGCGATCCTCGCGACTTCGATCCTGCCGGCCGGCCTGGCGGCGCGCGCCGGATCCTCCGACCGCGTCTCCCGGCTCGACGCGTCCGGAGCCCGGCTCGTCCCCGACGCCCGGTTCGCGACGGGCTGCACGCCCGCCTCGCGAACCTGATCGCTCCGACCCGAAGACCCCGACGCTCCCCTCTGGATCCGACCCGGCGATGACGACCCTCGACACCCTTCGGCAGCGTTTCGGCCGCTTCCTCATCGGCCTCCTCTGGCTGCACCTGCCGATCGTCGTGCTCGCCGCCTGGATCGCCGGCAATCCGATGCTGGTGCCGGTGTCGGTCGCCGGCGCCCTCGCCGGCCTCAGCACGCTGATGTGGCGGCGCTCCGCCATCGGCCCGGCGACCCGGCTGGTGAGCAGCCTGTCCCTGATCGGCATGGCCGCGATCCTGCTCTCGGCCTTCGCCGGGCATCCGTGGCAGGTCGACCTGCACATGTATTTCTTCGCCGGCCTGGCGGTGAGCGTCGCCTGGTGCGACTGGACCATCCTGGTGGCCTGCGCCGCCGCCGTCGCCGGGCACCACCTCACCCTGAACCTCGCGATGCCGGCCCTGATCTTCTCCGGCGCCGCCCAGCGCTCGGACCTCGCCCGCGTGATGCTGCACGCGGTCATCCTGATCCTCGAAACGGGCGTGCTGGCCTGGGTCGCCCGCACCCTCGCGACGGCCTTCGCGGCGCAGGCGGCCTCCGAGGGCGCCATCCGCGCCCAGATGGAGCGCATGCAGGCTCTGGAATCGGAGACCGCGCTGGCGCGGGCGGGCGCCGATGCGCAGCGCAGGGCCACCCTGCGGCAGACCGCCCGGTCCTTCGAGTCGACGGTGAGCGGCATCCTGAGCCGGGTCACGCAGGCGGCGGGGGCGCTGCAGGGCAGCGCGCAGACCATGACGGGAACGGCAGAGGGCACGGCGGGGCGCGCCGGGTCCGTGGTCGGCGCCGCCGAGATGGCCGCGCAGAATGTCGGTCGGGTGGCCGGTGCGGCCGAGGAACTCGGCGCCACCGTCGCGGAGATCGGCCGGCAGGTCGCGGATTCGGCCCGGATGGCCCAGGGGGCGGTGGGGCAGGCCGATGCCACCGGCCGCCTGGTTCACGCCCTGAGCACGGGCGCGGCCCGGATCGGGGACGTCGTCGGCCTGATCTCGGGCATCGCCGGCCAGACCAACCTGCTCGCCCTCAACGCGACGATCGAGGCGGCACGGGCCGGCGAGGCCGGTCGCGGCTTCGCCGTTGTGGCCGCCGAGGTCAAGGAACTCGCCAGCCAGACCGCCCGGGCGACGGAGGAGATCACGCAGCAGATCCACGCGATCCAGGGGACGACCGGCGAGGCGGTGACGGCCATCGAGGCCATCGCCGCGCAGATCCGCACCATGAGCCGGACCGCGGACGCCATCGCGGCGGCGGTGGACCAGCAGGGCTCCGCGACCCGGGAGATCATCCGCAACGTGGGCGCGGCGGCGACCGGCACGGGGGCGATCACCGACACCATCGGGGGCGTCGCCCAGTCGGCCGAAGCGACGGGTGCCGCGGCCGCCTCGGTTCTCGTCTCGGCCTCCGCGCTGGCGCAGGAGGCCGATCAGCTCGGCACCGAGGTGAACCGCGTCCTCGAAACCCTGAAGGCCGCCTGACGGGCCGGCTTCGATCAGCCCTGGAGCTTCTCCATCAGGGCGTCCGAGAGCGCGAAGTTCACGAAGACGTTCTGGACGTCGTCCTGGTCCTCGATCACCTCGACGAGGCGGATCAACTTCTCGCCGGTCTCGTCGTCGACCTCGATGGTGTTCTGCGCCTTCCACACGAGGGCCGTGCGGCGCGGCTCGCCGAAGCGGGCCTCCAGGGCCTTCGAGACCTCGCCGTAGGCCTCCTGCGCGCAGGTGATCTCGTGGCCGGATTCGTCCGAGCGCACGTCGTCGGCGCCGGCCTCGATGGCGGCCTCCAGCATGGTGTCGGCATCCGCCACCTTGGCGTCGAACTCCACCACGCCGACATGGTCGAACATGAAGGAGACGGCGCCCGTCTCCGCCAGGCTGCCGCCCGACTTCGTGAAGGCCGAGCGCACGTCGCTGGCCGTGCGGTTGCGGTTGTCGGTCTGCGCCTCGACGATCAGGGCGGCGCCGCCGGGGCCGTAGCCCTCGTAGCGGATCTCGTCGTAGCTCTCCGCATCGGCCCCCTGCGCCTTCTTGATCGCGCGCTCGATGTTGTCCTTGGGCACGTTCTCGGCGCGGGCCGCGATGATGGCGGCGCGCAGACGCGCATTCATCGCCGGGTCCGGCAGCCCGAGCTTGGCCGCGACGGTGATCTCGCGGGCGAGCTTGCCGAACAGCTTCGAGCGGACCGCGTCGACGCGGCCCTTCCGGTGCATGATGTTCTTGAACTGGGAATGGCCGGCCATGACGTGACCCTAGACTGGTAGGAACGAGACCGGATCGCGGGGGCCAGGTGCCGGGGCCATGTGCAGGGGCCATGTGCCGGGGCGGCGGGTCCGCGAAGCCGGACGGAAACGGGGTTGGCCGGCTTATAGGCCGCGGGCCGCGCCCCTGACAACGCTGCGCCGCAGCGTGCGCGGCCGCGGGCGGTATCCCCCATGACTATCCGGGGGACAGGGACTATCCTGGGGCGATGACACAGCAGGCCATCGATCGGGCACGGCCCGAAAGCTCCGGCAGGGATTTCCGCGCCCGGCCCGGGCCGGACGCGCAGACCCATCGGGACGCGCCGACGACACCGCGCTGGCTCAAGCTCGGCCTCGCGGGCGCGCTCGGGATCGTCGCCGGCGCGATGCTGTTTCCGACCCGCGCCGAGGGCGCGCCGCCCGGACGCGGCGGGACGCGGCGCCCCGGGCCCTGACGTCCGCTGTCAGCCGGTGACCCGCGCGTGCCAGTCGCGCAGGGCGGCCACGGTCACGACGCCGTCCGGCCAGGCATATCCGGACAGGTGCCGGTGGGGGGCACCGGGCTCGCCGAGATCGGAGACCGCCGAGAACGCCCCGTCGAGGCGGTGGCTCTCGGTGTAGCGGCTGCGCGTGGCGATCACCGGCAATCCGGCATCGAGGGCCGAGCGGATGCCGGCGGCGGAATCCTCGAAGGCGATCGCCTCCGAGGCCGAGACCTCGAGGCGCGCGAGCGCGAGATCGAAGACGTCGGGGGCCGGCTTCTTGCGCGGCGCCTCGTCGCCGCAGGCGATGACGTCGAAGGGGACGTCGCCCGCGGGAAAGTTGATCCGCAGCAGGGTGTCGACGTTGGGTCGGCTCGTCGTGCTGGCCACCGCGAGCTTGAGCCCGGCCGCCCGCGCCTCCGCGATCAGGCGGCCCACCCCGGGGCGCAGGGCGAGGCTGCCGCCCTCCACGAGGTCGCCGTAGCGCCGGGTCTTGCGGTCGTGGATGTCGCCCAGGCGCGGGCGCAGGGTCTCGACCGCGTCGGCGTGCTCGGTCTCGACGTAGTGGCGCAGGCGTTCCTTGCCGCCCATCACCGTCAGAAGATCGGCGTAGCGGGCCGGGGACCAGGACCAGGGCAGGCCGAGATCCGCGAAGGCGCCGTTGAAGGCCTGCCGGTGGAGGTCCTCCGTCTCGGCGAGCGTCCCGTCGACGTCGAAGATCAGCGCCCTCAGCATGAGAGGGGACCGCCCCCGACCGCCGCAGCGCCCGCGCGGATCGCCGCGATCCGGTCCGCGTAGCCGGCCGGCCCGCCTTTGAACACGGCATTGCCGGCCACGAAGGCGTTGGCGCCCGCGCGGGCGGCCAGGGCCACGGTCTCGGGGCCGATGCCGCCGTCGACCTCGATGTCGATCGCGCGGCCGGCGGTCATCGCCCGGATCCGCCGGATGGTCTCCAGGGTCGAGGGAATGAAGCTCTGGCCGCCGAAGCCCGGATTGACCGTCATCACCAGGACGAGGTCGACGAGGTCGAGGAGCGGCTCGATCGCCGAGGCCGGCGTCCCCGGATTGAGGGCGATGCCGGCGCGCTTGCCCAGATCCCGGATCGCCTGGAGCGAGCGGTGGATGTGCGGGCCGGCCTCCACATGCACCGAGATCGCATCGGCGCCGGCCTCCGCGAAGGCCGCGAGGTAGGGATCGGCCGGGGCGATCATCAGGTGCACGTCGAAGGGCTTGGTCGAGTGCGGCCGCAGGGCCTTGATCACCGCCGGGCCGAAGGTGAGGTTGGGCACGAAGTGTCCGTCCATCACGTCGAGGTGGATCCAGTCGGCCCCGGCCTCGGACACCGCGCGCACCTCCTCGCCGAGCGCGGCGAAATCCGCCGAGAGGATCGAGGGCGAGATGATCGGGCCGTTCATGGTGGGTTCCTCCGGAGCCTCGTGACCGCGCTCAGGCCATGCGGCGCTTGCGCTCGACGAGCTGCATGATGATCGGGGTCAGGATGAGCTGCATGGCAAGGTCGAGCTTGCCGCCCGGGATGACGATCGAATTGGCGCGGCTCATGAAGGAGCCCTGGATCATCGAGATCAGGTAGGAGAAGTCGATGCCCTTGGGGTCCTTGAAGCGGATCACCACCAGCGATTCGTCGGCCGTTGGGATCCAGCGGGCGATGAAGGGGTTCGAGGTGTCCACCGTCGGCACCCGCTGGAAGTTGATGTCCGTCCAGGTGAATTGCGGGCAGATGGTCTGCACGTAGTCGGGCATCCGCCGCAGGATCACGTCGGTGACGGCCTCGGTGGAATAGCCCCGGAACGAGCGGTCCCGGTGCAGCTTCTGGATCCACTCGAGGTTGATCACCGGCACCACGCCGATCTTCAGGTCGGCGTAGCGGGCCATGTCGACGTTGTCGTCGACGACGCAGCCGTGCAGGCCCTCGTAGAACAGCAGGTCGGATCCCGGCGCGAACGCCTCCCAGTCCGTGAAGGTGCCGGGCTCGGTGCCGTAGAGCGCCGCGTCCGCCGCATCGTGGGCGTAGTGCCGGGTGCGGCCGCCCCCGGATTCGCCGTAGGTGCGGAAGACCTCCTCCAGCTCCGGCAGGAGATTGGCGCGCGGCGCGAAGTGGCTGAGGTTCGGCTCAGCGACCATCATGCGGCGCATGGTGTCGCGATCGTAGGCGTGAAACGCATCGCCCTCGATGTAGACCGCGCTCACGTCCTCGCGGCGGAAGATCTGCTCGAAGGTGTTGCGGACCGAGGTGGTCCCGGCCCCCGAGGAGCCGGTGACCGAGATGATGGGGTGACGCGCCGACATCTGTATGCGTGCTGTCCCGTGCGGGCGCGCTAGCTGCGCATCAGGCCGCGCTGCCCGAACAGGGGCGAGCGACCGGCGGCGGCGTTGCGGCCATCGTAGTACTTGGCCACGCAGGCGACCTCGTCGAGGGAGCCGAAGATCAGCGGCACGCGCTCGTGGATGCCGGTGGCGCGGATGTCGAGGATCCGACGCTCGCCGTCGATGGCCCCGGCCCCCGCCTGCTCCATCAGCATGGCGATCGGGGCGGCCTCGTAGAGGAGGCGCAGGCGGCCCTGCGCGTAGCCCTTCCGGTTGTCGCCCGGATAGAGGAACACGCCGCCGCGCAGGAGCACGCGCTGGGCGTCCGCCACCAGCGAGCCGAGCCAGCGCATGTTGAAGTCCTTGTCCAGCGGGCCTTCGGAGCCGCGCAGGCAATCCTCGATATAGGCCTTCACCGGGCCGTCCCAGTTCCGGGCGTTCGAGGCGTTGATCGCGTATTCCTTGGCCGCGGCCACCACCTCGATGCGCGGATGCGTGAGGCGGAAGGTCCGCGTCGCCCGGTCCAGGGTGTAGATCTGGGTGCCATGGCCGAGGGTGATCACCAGGGAGGTGGCGGGCCCGTAGGTGACGAAGCCGGCGGCGATCTGCTCGGAGCCCGGGGTGGTGAAGGCGGCGATCGAGTCCGCGGCACCGGCCACGACCGGGCGGATGCCGAAGATCGAGCCCACCGCCATGTTCACGCCGATGTTCGACGAGCCGTCGAGGGGATCGATCGCCACCGCGAGGGGGGCGCCGGGATTGAGCGGCATCATGCCCTCGGCCTCCTCCGAGGCCACCACCGCCACGGGGGCGCCGCGCAGGGCTTCCGTGAAGCGCTCGTGCGCGAGGACGTCGAGGGCCTTCTGGACGTCGCCGTCGCTGTTGTGGTCGCCGGTGGCGGCGAGGTCGGCACCGCCGAGCATGCCCCGGCCGATCACCTCGCTGACATCGACCGCCGCTTCGGCGCAGGCCGCGATCACGGCCGCCGCGTCGGCGAGCCGCCCATCGGCCGCCACGGTCTTCGCGAGGCAGTCCGCCAGGGTGGACCCGAACTCCAGAGACACCGTCGACATGAATGTCCGTCCTTCTTCCATTCCTGGCCGGGGGTCCGGCCGACTTGACTGCCCGGGTCGACTTGATTGCCCGAGCCGTCTCGGCTGCCGGCCGCCTTGCCGTCCCGGAGGTTCGGCCTGCCCGACCGTGACGTCTCAGGTCGGAGCGCCGCCCGGGACCGACCCGCCCTCGCATCCTGCCCTTGGCACGAGTGCCCCCGCGGGCACCAGTGCCCGCGGCGCATCCATGCCGCGCAGGCCCCTATGGTATCACCGAAAGAATTCTGAAAAAACTTGCGAGCGATTCCAAAAAAACTAGAAAAGCCTGATGCGCAACCTCTCTCTCAAACAGCTCCAGGCGGTCGCCGCCGTCGCCCGCCTCGGCACCATGACGCGCGCCGCCCAGGAGCTCAACGTCACCTCGGCCGCGCTCTACGCCCGCATCCGCCAATTGGAGGAGGAGGCGGGCCTCATGCTGTTCGACCGGACGCCCACCGGGCTGAAACCCACGGATGCGGGCCGCGAAATGCTCTGGGCGATCAACAGCATCAACACGGTGCTGGAGACCTGTGCCGACCGCCTGGAAACCCTGAAGGGCGGCAGCAGCGGTCGCGTGGCGATGGGCGTGGTCTCCACGGCCAAGTACTTCGCCCCAGGCGTGATCGCGGGCTTCATCGGGCTGCACCCGGCGGTGGAGATCAACCTCACGGTGGGAAACCGCGGCAACATGGTCGAGGCGCTGCGCAACTACGAGATCGATTTCGCCATCATGGGGCGTCCGCCCCGGGATTTCGCCATCGAGGCCGAGATCTTCGGCCCGCACCCCATCGTGATCATCGCCGGCCCGCATCACCCCCTCGTGGGCCGAACCGGGCTGACCCGGGCCGAACTCGCCCAGGAATCGTTCCTGGTCCGCGAGGAGGGCTCGGGCACGCGCACGGTGTTCGAGGAGTTCATGGCCGGGGTCATGATCAAGCGCGCCCGGCTCGGAATCGATTCCGGTTCGAACGAGACCATCAAGCAGGCGGTGATGGCGGGGCTCGGCATCGCCCTCATCTCCGCCCACACGGTGGCGGCCGAGCTCGAGAGCGGGCGCCTCGCGGTCCTCGACGTCCAGGGCCTTCCGATCCGGCGCGACTGGTACGCGGTGCGCCGGGCCGACAAGGTGCTCGGGCCGGCGGCGGCGGCCTTCTGGGACTACATCGCCCAGGATGGCGGGCGCTGGCTGCCCCAGCTCCGGCTGTCGCCGAACCCCTCCCCCGTCACCGCGGAGTTCGAGGCATGAGCGCGGCCGGTGTCGTCATCGTCGGCGCCGGCCAGGCCGGCTTCCAGGTCGCGGCCTCCCTGCGCGAGGCGGGCTTCACCGATCCCGTCACGCTCCTGGGCGACGAGGGCCTGCCCTATCAGCGGCCGCCCCTGTCGAAGGCCTACCTCGCCGGCAAGACCGATGCGGTCGGCCTGTGCCTGCGACCCGGCGCCTACTTCGACGAGCACCGCATCGCGCGCCGATCCGGCGTGTCCGCCACGGCGATCGACCGGGCGGCCCGGCAGGTGCGCCTCAGCGACGGCGCCACCCTGGCCTACGATCACCTCGTCCTGGCCACCGGCGCGCGCAACCGGAGGCTGCAGGTGCCGGGCGCCGACCTGCCGGGGGTGCACCAGTTGCGCTCCCTGGCCGACGCCGATGCGCTGAAGGCCGCCCGCGGGGCCGCGCGCGCCATCGCCATCGTGGGCGCCGGTTTCATCGGGCTGGAATTCGCCGGCCTCTGCGCCGGATCCGGCCGCCCCGTGACGGTGATCGAGGCCGCGGACCGGCCCATGGCGCGGGCGGTCTCGGCCGAGACCGCCGGGTTCTTCACGCAGGCGCACAACGCTGCCGGCGTCACCTTCGCGTTCGGGGCCGGGGTCCAGGCGCTGGAGGGCGAGGCGGGCCGCGTGGCCCGGGTCCGGCTCGCCGACGGATCGGCAATCGATGCCGATCTCGTCCTCGTCGGCATCGGCGTCGTCCCGAACCAGGACCTCGCCGAAGCGGCGGGCCTCGCCGTCGGCGACGGGATCCACGCCGACCCCTTCCTGGCGACCTCCGATCCGGCGATCTCGGCCCTGGGCGACTGCGCCCGCGTGCCGAGCCGCTTCGCGGACGGGCAGCCCGTGCGCATCGAATCGGTGCAGAACGCCGTGGATCAGGGCCGGTGCCTCGCCGCCCGGCTCACCGGACGCCCGGTCGCCTACGCGGCCGTGCCCTGGTTCTGGAGCGACCAGGGCCCGCACAAGCTGCAGATCGCCGGCCTGACCCGGCCCGATGATGCCAGTGTCGTCCGCCCCACCGAGGGCGGCCTGTCGGTGTTCCGCTTCCGCGACGGGCACCTGAGCGGCGTCGAGACCGTGGACCGGCCCGCCGACCACATGGCGGCCCGGCGCATCCTGGGCCTCGGCCTTCCGCTGACGCCGGAGGCGGCCGCCGATCCGGCCCGGGACCTCAAGGCGCTCGTCAAGGGCGCCTAACGGTCGTTCTCGGTGTTAAGGGCGTCCAGCCGCGTACCCTCGCCGCGTCCCTGCCCGCTGAGGCGGACCCCGTCCGACCCGCCCTCCTGGCTGAACACCACGCCATGGGTCATGAACGTGCTGCGCAGGGCCTCGATCTGGCCGGAGGGCTGCTCCCGGCCGCCCGATTCGAAGTCGCGCACGAAATCCGCTCCGAGCCCGAGCCGGCCCGCGAGATCGGCCTCCGACCAGTTCAGAAGGGCGCGGGCCGCCCGCGACTGCGCCGGGGTGATGGTGTTCGGACCCGCGGCCTCGGGCTGCAATCCGCTTGGGGTTCCCTCGTCCGATCCCGTCACCGCATCAACTCCCTGCTCTATGCTCTGCCGGTCAACGGAAACCCGGCCGGTTCGTTCAACGCAAACCGGTCCGCCGGCCGGTTAACGGGGGATCGCGGCGGCGTCCCGTCGAATCCCGGGCCCGCGGCCTTGACCATATTTGTGCTGGAATCTTATCCGATTGGCCGCAGGGCCCGTCCTGTTCCGAGCGGTTCCGTGCGCACCAGCCGCGCCGAGCGCCGAGACAGGCCGGCAGGGTTGCAACGTTCGACGCGACGCGAAGCGCGCTTGTGAGGGGGCCAGACGATGAGAGCGATCCGAATCGCCATGGTGGCCGGCGCCATCGCGGCCGGGGCCATGACGGGAGCCATGACCACGGCGGCGACCGCCCAGATGGGGAACAACGTCACGGGCTTCGGCCGCGAGGGCCGCGAGAAGCCCGAGAAGAAGCAGTACGTTCCGGCGGCCAAGCCCCAGGAAAAGATCTTCCCCCTCGATGCCACCTGGACGGCGGTGAGCCTGAACGGCAAGCCCTTCGGCGGCAACGACCGCCCGAGCTTCACTATCGACAAGCAGTACCGGGCCCGCGGCTACGGCGGCTGCAACACCTTCGCGGCCACCGCCTTCCCGCTCAAGGAGCAGCACCTCGCGGTCGGCCCGCTCGCCCTGACCAAGAAGCCCTGCGACAAGGGCCTCGGCGCCAGCGAGCAGGACTTCTTCATCGCCCTGCGCACCGCCGGGCAGTGGGACCTCGTCGGATCTCAGCTGGTAATCAAGAGCCAGAAGGGCGAGCTGCGCTTCGACCGCGCCCTCTGAGCCGTCCGACGGTTTTAAGCTTCCATTGACGACGATCCGCGGTCGCGGCCGCGGATTTACCCGCCCTTCAAGCCCCACCGTGCCTCCTGAGCCCGGCCGCCGAGCGTTTCGGCGGATGGGGAGAACGCGATGGGCACCAGGGTGGAATGGACCACCGGCAGCAACGGCCTCCGGCCCGGGCTGCGCGAGGAGACCCGCTACACCTGGCCCCAGGGGCTCCATGCGGGCGCCGCGATGATCGTCACCGCCAGCCCGGTCGTCGCCACGATGGTGATGCTCTGCGCCGCCCTGTTGACGCACTGATCCCGGCCGCGCGCCCGGCAGATCGCCGGACGAAGAAATAACTTCTCCATTTCTCGACCACCGCAGGTGAAGACTACTCCAAGTCGGCAGCTTCGTTGCCGACGGAGAAGGATTGTCTTTGATCTCGGGTCTTTGTCGATTGCCTCGACAGAAACGACACGATATCTCCCGGCCCTGAGTTCGTTCCAGGGGGGATCCGGCACGCCCTTGCGCCGGCCTCCGGGACGCAATCCGCACGCTGTTCAGGAGAGATCTATGGCCGAGTCCCAGAGCCCCGCCTCGCCCCGCACGCCGGGCCACGGCCACATCTTCGGCTCGATCACCGAGACCATCGGCAACACGCCCCTGGTCCGTCTCAACCGGATCACCAAGGAGCACGGGGTCGATGCCGAGATCCTGCTCAAGCTCGAGTTCTTCAACCCGATCGCGAGCGTGAAGGACCGCATCGGCGTCAACATGATCGACGCCCTCGAGGCCTCCGGCAAGCTGAAGCCGGGCGGCACGCTGGTGGAGCCGACCTCCGGCAACACCGGCATCGCCCTCGCCTTCGTGGCGGCCGCGCGCGGCTACCGCCTCATCCTGGTCATGCCCGAGACCATGTCGCTGGAGCGCCGCAAGATGCTGGCCTTCCTGGGCGCCGAGCTCGCCCTGACCCCCGGCCCGCAGGGCATGAAGGGCGCCATCGCCAAGGCCGAGGAACTCCTCAACGAGATCCCGGGCGCGATCATGCCCCAGCAGTTCTCGAACCCGGCCAACCCCGAGATCCACCGCAAGACGACGGCCGAGGAGATCTGGAACGACACCCAGGGCCATCTCGACGCCTTCGTTGCCGGCGTCGGCACGGGCGGCACCATCACGGGTGTCGGCTCGGTCCTGAAGCCGCGCCTGCCCGGCCTGAAGATCGTCGCCGTCGAGCCCACCGACTCGCCGGTCATCTCCGGCGGCCAGCCCGGGCCCCACAAGATCCAGGGCATCGGCGCCGGCTTCATCCCCGACAACCTCGACAAATCGATCATCGACGAGGTCATCACGGTCTCGAACCAGGAGGCCTTCGACACCGCGCGTCAGCTGTCGCGTCTCGAGGGCATTCCCGGCGGCATCTCCACCGGCGGCAACGTGGCCGCGGCCCTGAAGCTCGCCGCACGCCCCGATTTCCGCGGCAAGCGCATCGTCACCGTCGCCTGCTCCTTCGCCGAGCGGTACATCTCCTCGGCCCTGTTCGACGGCCTCTGATACGGGGTCCGCTCGATCGAAGCGGTGCCCGGATCGTCGAACCGGCGCGGCGCTTGATCGGAGCCCAAGTCCGCCATCCCGTGGGGATCAAGCGGATTTGGGATCAGAACCGCACGGGCGCTCCGGGCCTCGCTCCCGGAGCGCCCGAAGGTCGCGTATCCGGCTCGCGAGCCCTGCCCCGCGAGGCTCGCCCGAGAGCCGCCGTCATGTCCACCGCCCTCTATGCCCTCCGCCGCTGGGGGCGGCGCCCCTTCATCCGCGTCGGCGCCTTCAGCGTCGGCGGCGTCGGGGCCGCCCTGGTCTCGGCCGTCCTGGCGCCGATGGTGCCGGCGGACCTCGGCGCCTCGATCGGTGCGGACGCCGTCGACCAGATCCTCTCCGTCCTGGCGACCAGCATGCTGCCGGTGGCGACGTTCTCGCTCTCCACCATCGTGCAGGCCTATGGCGGGGCCACCAACACCGTGACGCCCCGCGCCGTGACCCTGCTGATGCGCGACACCCGTGCGCAAACGGCCGTCGCGAGCTTCATCGGCGCCTTCGTCTACAGCGTCGTCGGCCTCATCGCCCTCAAGACCCATGTCTACGGCAGCCAGGGACGGGTGATCCTGTTCGGCCTGACCCTGCTGGTCCTCGTCAGCGTGGTGGCGACGCTGGTGCGCTGGATCGACACCCTGTCGCATCTCGGCCGGGTCGGCGAGACCATCGGCGCCATCGAGGCCGCGGCCGGCGATGCCCTGGGGCGGCGCGCCGCGGCGCCCCATCTCGGCGGCCTGCCCTGGCAGCCGGCACCGCCCGGCGCGACCCGGATCGCCGCCGCAGCGACGGGCTACGTCCAGCACGTCGATGCGGCCCGGCTCGACGCGCTGGCCGGGGCCCACGGCCTCACCCTCCACCTCGCGGCCCTGCCGGGCGCCTTCGTCCACCCCGGACGCCTCCTGGTGGCGGTCGATGGCGCCGTCGACGACGGCCTGCGGGACCGGATCACCGAGGCCTTCGTCGTCGGCGACCGGCGCAGCTTCGACGACGATCCGCGCTTCGGGCTCATCGTCCTCGCGGAGGTGGCCCAGCGCGCCCTGTCGCCGGCGGTCAACGATCCCGGGACGGCCGTCGCTGTCATCGGCACCCTGGTGCGCGTGCTCGGCCTCTGGGACGCGCGCCGCGCCGTCGCGCCCGAGGCGCGGATCTATCCGCATCTGCGCGTGCCCGGCCTCGGCGCCGACGACCTTCTCGCGGATGCCTTCGACCCCATCGCCCGCGACGGCGCGTCGGACGTGACGATCGGCCTGCGGCTGCAGAAGGCCCTCGCCGCCCTCGCGGATCTCGGGAGTCCGGCCGTCCGGGCGGCCGCCCACGCGCAGGCCGACTTGGCCCTCCTGCGCGCCGAGGCGGCGCTGCCGCTCGAGGCCGACCGGGCCCGCCTTCGCGAGGCCCGCGCCGCCTGGAGCGAAGCAACCTCGGGGCTGGCGCCGGGTTGAGCCTGCAACAGCAGGAGGAGATCATGACCGACGAGCCGCGCGCGGGCAGCGCGCCGAAGGAGATGGACGCCGACCGCCACGCCGGGACGCCGACGCAGGGCGCGCCCCCCGGATCCGAGCCTGCGGTGCAGGGCGGCGAGGCGCCCCCCGCGACCGTGGAGGAGATCGGCGCGGCCGCGCGGAAGACCGAAACCTCGGGCGCGGCCCGCGAGGCCATCGACCGCGCCACCGCGCCCAACGGCCAGGATGCGGGGGCGTAGGCATGCCGAACGATCACATCCCCATCGTGGGCACGCGCAAGCCCGATTCCGATGTCGGAAAGCCCGGCGACCCGGCCGTCGCCGGCGGCGGCCAGTCGGCCGATCAGGCCGCGATCACCCGGCAGGGCCCCGGCGGTCAGACGGATACGGCCCGCAACGCCGCCTGGGACGGCGCTCCGAAGGGGCGCAATCCCACGCCGGCCGGCGGTTCGTCCGACGGACAGTCCGACCGGCCCCATTCCCCCCTGCCACCCCCGAGGAGTGACGCGATGACAGGCTCCGACGACAAGGATCCGCCCAAGGACAAGCCGGCCAACACGGCGCCGGACGCGGTGATGGATCCCAACGAGAAGACCGACGGCAAGCCCGGAAAGGGTCCGAAGGGCGGTGCGCAGCCGGACGGCGAGACCGATCCTGGCGGCGGCTAGGACACGTCCCCCGGCCGGCGGGCCTGGGTCGGACGCTGCGCGAGCCTGAACCCGGCTCCTGGGTTCGGGCCTTCGTCGCCCGGCGCGGCGGAAATGCCGCCGTCGGAACTCAACGAACTGGTGAGAAACGCGCGGTATACAGGGCCTGACATGCGCGACGCGCGTCGAAGTCGCGCGATCCAGACAGGGAGATTGCGGGTGAGTGCCGCTCCAGCGTCATCGATCCGGGCCGGGGCGCCCCCCGACCGGCTGCCCGAGCTGTCGCGGCTGGCCGCCCTCTTCGCGCGGACCGTGCTCGACGCGCAGATCCAGGGCCGTCCCGTCCCGGACGACCAGATCCGCTTCCTGCTCGATGCGGCCCTGCTCTTGAACGAGTACGGCGCCGAGCTGCCCTCTCCCCTCGATCAGATCATGCAGGATGCCAGCGCGCCGAAGGCCTCCGAGCCGTCGGCCGACCGGCCGGCGCCGGACGCCCGGGACGACGATGCCGGCCGCCTCGCCTGGCTGCTGCGCCCGTTCCAGGGATCGAAAGGATGAGGGCCGGGGCTCAGGGCAGGGTGTAGCCCGGCTTCTTGAACAGGGTCTCGGGCCGGCCGACGATCTCGGGGCGGTAGACCTGCGCCTCCCAATCCGCCTGGGCCACGTCCTCGATCGACACCGAGATCGCCCGCTCGGCGGTTCCGGCACTGGCCATCAGGGCGGCCGCGATGGCCTCGGCCATCTCCGTCTTCTCGGCGTCGGTCTTGCCCGGGTACATCTTCACGGTCACGTGCGGCATGGCGATTCGGTCCTGACGGCGGCTGGACGGACGGGAGACCGCCCGTCGCGGGGTCCATGCCAGGACGGGGGCGGGCGGACAAGGTCCGGATGCTCCCGTCCGCGGCCTCGTGCCGATCGGAAGGTCCGGCATCGACCGGTCCGTGATGTTGGGCCCCTGATGCTCCGACCTCCCTGCGACCGGATGCGGGACGGGAAACGGGCCCTCCAGCAAGGGCGCCGATCGCCGACACAACCCTGACTCATGTCTTCAGCCAGAACGCTCAGCGCAGGTTGTGCGAGATCGCGGACGGGTTCATGGTCACCCGGAATCAGGCCGCTCCGGCGGTAGCGCGATTCTCCCAAGTGGACCGAGGCACCATGAACTATCACGGCTACCTGGACAAATTCGCGGTCGTCGGACGATGCCTGTATGCCGAGGGCTGGGCCAACAGCTTTCAGCCGGAATTGTATTATGATGGCGCGTTACTGAAGACCGAGCATCAGACCGTCCTGCGGCCGGACCTTGTGACCGTGTTCGGACCGGACTCCGTCAATTGGGGCTTCGTCCTCGTGGCCATCGTCCCCCACCTACACGTTGATCGGACGAAGTTCACGCTGCGATTCAGCGAAGGCTTCGTCTTGAAAGACCCGTCCGGAGGGTTCTCCAACCCTGGCGATCGGCTTTTCCAGGTGATGGTGGATCGCTTCTGCGGGGAAGTTGCCGAGCGTCGGGGAAGCATGCTGGAGATCGGCAGTCGGGCGCGCAGCGGCGTCAGCTACCGTTCCTGGTTTCCGGCCGACATCGAACACCTGGGAATCGACATCACGGATGGGCCGAATGTCGACACCGTCTGCGATGCGCATCATCTCAGTCGGCGCGTCGACCGAACCTTCGACTTCGCTTTCTCCATGGCGGTGTTCGAACATCTCCTCATGCCGTGGAAAGTGGCATTGGAGATGAACAAGGTGCTTCGTCAGGGCGCCCTGGGGCTCATCATCTCGCACGCCGCGTGGCCCCTGCACGAGGAGCCCTGGGACTTCTTCCGCTTCTCGAAGGAGAGTTGGCGGGGTATCTTCAACGCACATACCGGCTTCGAGGTCGTGGACGCGCAGTATCGCTATCCTGCCTCCATCGTGCCGGACTACATCAACGATACGAATTTCCAACAGATGAGTCTTGGGCCGACCTACCTCCTCAGCGGATGCATCATCCGGCGAACCGGTCCCGCACGGGTGGAGTGGAACGCGGAGGTCGCGGATGTCTACGACTTATCCTACTCGCATGCCTGAGATGGCCCGTCGGGCAGGCCGAGCGCCATCACCCGGGGCGCGCCTCCCCGGCGCAACCGTTCTCCGGGAGGGATCGTCCCGCTGACGGACAGGGCAGAGGGCCTCGCCGCGTCGCCCCGGCGGCGGGCTCAGATCTCGGAGCGTCCGAGCAGCGGAGCGACCGGGGGGCGCGCGTCCCGCCCTGCGTCGGAGGTCGACAGGAGGTGGCGACGGATGACGTGGCGGCCCAGCGCGATGGCGGGCGCTTCGATCCAGCGATAGACCAGCGCCGCGACCGCGACGGTCGCGAGTGCCGTCGTGGCCGCGAACAGGTGGATCGGGACGACCGGCGCGTACCCGGCCAGCGCATGCTCGAGCACCCCTTGGACCACCGGCCCGAACAGGTAGATCGAGTAACTGATGGCGCCCAGGTAGGTGAACAGCCGCCCCTCGATGCGCAGCGTCAGGGACAGCAGGGCGAACAGCGCCATCGCGGCCCAGTAGGTGACGAGGTACTTCACCCAGTTCTCGTGAAAGCCCATGTCGCGCCCGTAGGCCAGCACGGACGCCAGCGGGATCGCACAGACGAGGGCGCCGGTGACCACGGCGAGCGCGGTGCCCCAGCCCGGCCGGCGCTCGAGGACGTGGTAGCGCAGGCAGAGTCCCCAGAACATCACCGCCAGGGACAGGGGCACGGCCACCGGGAATTTCCGCTCGAGGACGAAGCGCAGGGCGGCGAGGCCGAGGGCGGCCGCGATCAGGGCCAGGGCCGACAGCACGACGCCGACGGCATCGTCGAGACGCCCGAGGACGAAGAGCCCGACGCAGAGGCCGTAGAAGATCAGCTCGATCTGCAGGGTCCAGTACAGGGCGATGATGTTCTCCACGCCGAGGAACTGCTGGAGCATCGTGATGTTGGCGGGCACGAGCACGGCGGGGATGTCACGGCCCGGCCACACGAACAGGACCAGCAGCCCGCAGGGGATCGAGAGCCAGTAGGCGGGGTAGAGGCGGAAGAACCGCGACACGGCGAAGGCGAGGATCGGCCGGTCTCCCCCCTTGAACAGCGAGAAGGGCACCACGAAGCCCGACACCGCGAAGAACAGCGTCACGGCGATCTTCCCGACATCGATGTACTCGGTCAGCCCGGACAGGACGAGGCGCTCGAGGGGAAACGGACCGAGCTGCGTCTTCAACCCGAACTCGACGGTATGGGCGTAGATGACCGCCAGGGCGGCCAGACCACGGATCGAGTCGATGCTGTGCAGGCGGCGCATGGCGACAGTCGGTGTTGCGCCCCGATCATCGAGGGCCCTGCAGGGATTGCAGGTGGCGTCCGTTTCGACAAGGTCCTTCGCGCCCCTTGGTAAACGCACGGCGCGTCTTGGCGGGGTCCTGCGTCCGGGAGAGATTGCGGACGACCCACGCTTTCTCTGAACGCAACTGTCTTCGGGGACCCAGCACAGGACAAGCGCCAGGGATAAATACGTGCATTCCAAGTATCCCGGAGCTCAAGGACCCGGGAGACAGAGCCGAGGAGGCGTGGAGCGATGGGGCGTGGCCGAGGGCCGTTCGGGGGATCCGGCATGCTCGCGCCCCACGAGCCTCGGCGCAGGGGGACGGGGGCGCCGAGGCGTTCATCGGTTCACCGGCGGCCGCGGTTGTGTCCCGGCCCAGGTGTCGTAAGGAAAGAACCATGCAAGCTCCTGCCCCGCTCCGCCGGCCGTTCTCGGCCTTCCGGTCGATGCTCACCTCCGAGGCGGGCGGCGGCCTCGTCCTGATGGCGAGCGCGGTGCTCGCCCTCGTGGTGGCGAATTCGCCCCTGGCGGAGCGCTACTTCGCGGTCCTGCAGACCAAGGTCGGGGGCTTGAGCGTCCTGCACTGGATCAACGACGCCCTGATGGCGCTGTTCTTCCTGCTCGTCGGTCTCGAGATCAAGCGCGAGATGCTGGATGGGCGCCTGCGGACCTGGCCGGACCGGATCCTGCCCGGCCTCGCCGCCCTCGGCGGCATGGCGGCGCCGGCCCTGGTCTACGTGGCGGTGAACCGGCACTCGCCGGAGACCCTCCGCGGCTGGGCGATTCCCGCCGCCACCGACATCGCCTTCGCCCTCGGCATCCTGGCCCTGCTCGGCTCCCGGGTGCCGGTCTCGCTCAAGGTGTTCCTCACCGCCCTGGCGATCCTCGACGACCTCGGCGCGGTGCTCATCATCGCGCTGTTCTACACCGCCGACCTGTCCCTGCCGATGCTGGGCGGGGCGGCCGCGACCCTGGCGGTGCTCTACGGCCTGAACCGGGCCGGCATCAGCCGCCTCGCGCCCTACCTCGTCCTCGGCGCGGTGCTGTGGGTCTTCGTCCTGAAATCCGGGGTGCACGCCACGGTGGCGGGCGTGCTCCTGGCCCTGACGATCCCCCTGCGGCTCAGCATCGGCCGGCCGGACGATCCGACCTCGCCCCTGCACCGGCTGGAACACGCGCTCCATCCCTGGTCGGCCTACCTGATCCTGCCGATCTTCGGCTTCGCCAATGCGGGCGTGTCGCTGGCGGGCTTCACGCCCGCGATGCTGCTCGACCCCGTGACCCTCGGGGTCACCCTCGGTCTGGTCGTCGGCAAGCAGCTCGGCGTGTTCGGCTTCGTCTTCGCGGCGGTGAAGCTCGGGCTCGCCCAGCGGCCGGCGGGGGCCGGATGGATGCAGGTCTACGGGGTCTCGCTCCTCTGCGGCATCGGCTTCACCATGAGCCTGTTCATCGGCCTCCTGGCCTTCGCCGACGCGCCGGACCTCGAGGCCGAGACCAAGGTCGGCGTGCTGGCCGGATCGATCGTCTGCATGGCGGCCGGCGCCCTCGTCCTGCTGGTCGCGCCCCGCCGCCGGGTCGGAGCTCCGAAGACCCGATCCGTCGAGGTCGCCTGAGACGCCCCGAGCGCTCCCGGATCCCGCACCCGAGCGCCGCAAGGCGCGCGGAAAGCGTCGGCCCCCGTCCCGGTCGTCGCCCCTGGGGGCTGCCTGAGGAAGAGGGGAGCCAGCCATGCCCGTCCTCGTCGCCGCGGGCGTCCCGAATATGGTCCAGGCGGGGGCGAGCCCTCCGTCGCGGGCGTGTCCTGGACCGGCGGCGCCATGGGCGGCCTCGGACTCGTGTCGGTGTTTGGGATTGGGTCGCCGAAGCAGCGGGGAGGCTTCGAGGGAAATGGTGGGCGCGACAGGGATCGAACCTGTGACCCTTCGCGTGTGAAGCGAATGCTCTCCCGCTGAGCTACGCACCCGGACCGAGGGCCTTCTAGGGCGAGGGGCGCGGCCGCGTCAAGCGCTGATCGGCAGGTTCTGCGTCGGCTTCGCGGCGCGGGGTCCCGAGGCGGAGCAGGATCACCACCGGCACGAGCCCGACGGCGACGATGAGGAGGGCCGCCACCGTACCGTCCTCGTAGGTGCCGCGCGCGGCCTCGCCGTAGAGATGGGTCGCCAGGGTCTCGACGTTGAGGGGCCGCAGCAGCAGGGTCGCGGGCAGTTCCTTGACGCAGTCCACGAAGACCAAGAGCGCGCCGCTGAGCACCGCCGGCCAGGCCAAGGGCAATTGGACCCGCCACAGGGTCGCGCCCGGCCCGCGCCCCAGCATCCGCCCGGCATCGGGCAGGCTGCGGGGCACGCGGGCCAGCCCGGCCTCGCAGGTGCCGATGCTGACCGCGAGGAAGCGGACGAGGTAGGCGGTGACGAGGGCCCCGCCGGTGCCGAGGCCGATCAGCGCCGGGGCGACGCCGAAGAGCCGCGTCGTCCCCGCCGACAGAGTGGCGTCGGCCCAGGCCAGGGGCCCGAGGAGACCGATGGCCAGGATCGCGCCGGGGAGCGCGTAGCCGAGGCTCGCCACCCGGATCAGCGCCTCGCCCCAGCGCCGGGCAACGAGGCGCGGCCCCGCCGCCACCACGAAGCCCAGGGCGGCGGCGATCACGGTCGCGGCGCCCGCATACAGCAGGGTGTGGCCGATCTCCGCCAGGATCGTCTCCGGCAGCCCGCTGCGCCACACCCGACGCAGGGCGGCCTGCACGAGGTAGGTCGCGGGAATCGCGAAGCCGACGGCCACGGGCACGAGGCCGAGGGCCAGGGCGGACGCGGCGCGCAGGCCCCTCAGCCGCTGCCGGGCGAGGCGGCGCGGGCGCTGGGCGCCGCTCGAGAAGCCGCGCCCGGCCCGGGCCCAGCGCTCCAGGGCCACCAGGGCGACGACGGCCACCAGCATGACGAGGGCGATCTGGGCCGCACCGGCGAGATCCGAGCGGTTCACCCAGGTAGCGTAGACCTGGACCGTCAGGGTGCGCACCCCGAGGAATTCCGCCGCACCGATGTCGTTCAGGGCCTCCATCAGGGCGAGGCTCGCGCCCAGGGCGATGGCCGGCCGCGCCATCGGCAGGGCGACCCGCAGGAAGGTGGCGGAGGGCCGACGCCCGAGCATCCGCGCCGCCTCGATGAGGTTGGCGGCCTGCATCAGGAACAGGGCCCGGGTCGGCAGGTAGACGTAGGGGTAGAGCACGAAGCCGAGGAGGAGGATGCAGCCGGGCAGCGAGCGGATCTCCGGCAGCACGAAATCGCGCGGGCGGGTATAACCGAGGAGGTCGCGCAGGGTGGTCTGCACCGGGCCGATCGGGTGCATCAGGTCGAGATACGCGAAGGCGACGATGTAGGTCGGCACCGCCATCGGCAGGAGCAGCCCGGCCTCCAGCAGGCGCCGGCCGGGGAAGTCGTAGGCCGCCACGAGCCAGGCGGAGCCCGCCCCCAGCACCACCACCAGCACGCCCACCCCGGCGAGCAGCAGGGCGGTGTCGCGCAGGGCCTGGGGCAGCACGTGGGCGACGAGGTGGGGCCAGAGCGCGGCGCCGCCCGCCCCCGCTCCGCTTCCGTCGCCCGCCGCAAACACGAGGGCGACGACCGGGCTCAGCACCAGGGCGCAGAGCAGCAGGGCGGCGACGCCCCAGGCGAGGCCGCGGGGATGGGCGATGGGCGGGAGGGCGGGGGCGACCCCGGTCATGCTGGTCTCAAGGACGTTTTCCGTTGGATCGGCCGACGGTGTGGGCGCTCCTCCCGCAAGGACCGACCGGCTCACGCGCCGTAGCGGTCATGCGCGCGTCCCTCTCCCCTCCGCGGGAGGGGGTGGCCCGCGTCGGCGGGTCGGGTGGGGGAGCGACCGCTCCGGAGGGGGCGCCCCCTCACCCGCCTGCGCCGCAGGCTCCTCAGTTGTCGAAACCCACCGTGTCGAGGAGGAGGCTCGCCGCCTTGCGGTTGCGGGCGATCTCGACGAGCGGCACGGAATCGATGGTCAGGGGGCCCAGCGCCGTGAGGAGCGGGTCGATCGGCGCGCCGGCCTTCACCGGATACTCGTAATCGGCCTTGGCGTAGAGCCCCTGGGCCTCGTCGGAGACGAGGTATTCGAGGAGCTTGACCGCCTCGTCGCGGTTGGGGGCGTTCCTGGCCACCACCGCGCCGGAGATGTTCACGTGGGTGCCGCCGCCCGCGAAGGTCGGCATCACCACCTTGATGCCCTCGCCCCACGTCCGCTGCTCGGGGCCGCCGCGGCCGGAGCGCATCAGGCCGACATAGTAGGAATTGCCGAGGCCGATCTTGCAGGTGTCGGCGAGGATGTCGCGGGCGACGTCCCGGTCGCCGCCGGCGGGCTTGCGGGCGAGGTTGGCCTTCAGGGCCCGCAGCCAGGCCTCGGTCTTCTCCGGGCCGTGCTTGACGAGATAATGGGCGATGAGCGCCGTGTTGTAGGGGTGCTGGCCCGCGCGCAGGCAGAGGCCGCCCTTCCAGGTCGGGGCGGCCAGCCCCTCGTAGGTGATGGCCGTGAGGTCGGCGAGGTCCTTGTCGGCGTAGAGCACCCGGGCCCGCATGGAGAGGGCGAACCAGCGGCCCTCGGCGTCGCGCAGGGTAGCGGGCACCGCCGCCTCCAGCACGCCCGAGCGCACCGGCTGGGCGAGGTCGCGGTCGACGAGGTCGATGAGGTTGCCGACATCCACGGTCATCAGCACGTCGGCCTTGGCACGGGCGCCCTCGGCCGCCACGCGCTCGGCGAGGCCCTTCTCGACGAACACCGTATTGACGGTGACGCCGCTCTTGGCGGTGAAGGCGTCGAGCAGGGGCCGGATCAGGCCGGGTTCGCGGGTGGTGTAGAGGTTGACCTCGGCGGCCGACGCCGTCCCGACGAGGGCCGCGAGGGCCAAACCCGTCAACGCGCAGCCAGCGAACCCGATTGCCTTGATCCCACCCGCCATGGCCGACACCCTTCCGTCAGAACGTGGCGGGTGTTCAGAAGCATCGGCGAGAAAAACACAAGCGCGATGTTTTGGACTTAAAACAATTCGAAACTATTACCCCGGATCGAGCGCAAGCTCGGCCCGGGCCTGTGTTTTAATCCATCTCGTTCGCAAAAATAAACCCGCGGTCCGGATCGAGGCTCAGGCCGACCGCATCTCCCGGCTCGCGCGGGTCGTCCGCCGGCACGGGCAGGTGCAGGGGCTCGGGCAACCCGTCCGCCGACAGGCTCAGGAGGGCGGCGGCCCCGAGGAAGCGGCGCGCCCGCACCACGGCCCGGAGGGACGCCCCCGCCGCGCCGAGGCGGATCGCCTCCGGGCGCAGGCACAGGGTCACGGCGGCCCCCTCGGCGTGGCCCGGCGCGGGAACCAGGCCGAACGGCGTCGCCACGGTGCCGGAGCGGCAGGTCCCGTCGATCTCGACGAGGTCGCCGAAGAAGCGGGCGGCGAAGCGCGTGGCAGGGCGGCAATACAGGTCCGGCCCGGTGCCGACCTGCACGATGCGCCCCCGCCGCATCAGGGCGATGCGGTCGGCGAAGCCCAGGGCCTCCTCGGGGTCGTGGGTGACGAGGAGCGTCGTGGCGCCGCTGGCGCGCAGGACCGCCAGGGTGTCGTCGCGGACCCGGTCGCGGGTGCGCCGGTCGAGGTTCGAGAAGGGTTCGTCGAGGAGGAGGACGCGCGGCCCCGGGGCCAGGGCGCGGGCCAGGGCCACGCGCTGGCTCTCGCCGCCCGAGAGGGTGCCGGGATAGCTCTTGGCCCGGTCGGCGAGGCCGACCTGCTCCAGCCGCGCCTGCACCAGGGCGCGGGCCTCGGCGGCGGACCTGCCCTGGACGCTTTTGCCGTGAAGGCCGAAGCGGACGTTCTCCGCCACGGTGAGATGCGGAAACAGGGCATAGTCCTGGAACATCAGACCGACGCCGCGCGCCTCCGGCGGGACGCCGCGGCCGTCCTCGCTCAGCAAGGTGCCGTCGAGGCGGATCGTGCCGGTCTCCGGCTGCTCGAGACCGGCGATGGCCCGCAGGAGCGTACTCTTGCCGCAGCCGGAATCGCCGAGCAGAGCCAGGATCTCGCCGGGCCGGACCTGGAAGGCGATGTCGGCAAGCGCCTGCACCGCGCCGAAGCGCAGGCCGATGCCACGCAACTCGAGGCGCGGCGGCACGGGGTCGGGCGGGGGCGCATCGAGGCTCATGCGCGCCTTGTGTCACCGCGGGCGGACGGCGAAAACCCTCCGGTGCGCAGGAAGCGCAGGGTCTCGGCGATGACCGCGGGATTGCGCATCATCAGGCCGTGGCTGGTCGGCAGGGTGATGTGGTCGGCCATCCCGGCGACCCGGGTGCGCGCGACGGTGACCCGGCCGTCATCGGGACCCGGCAGCATCAGCCAGGATTCCAGGGGATAGAGCGTGCGGTCGCCCGCGATGATCCCGAGGGGGAAATCGACGGGGCCGAGGCAGTTGCGCAGGCTTTCGTCCGGTTTGGTGGTCAACTGGGCGCCGGCCGGGCCGAAGACCCGGCGATAGGCGCGCAGGGTGTGAAGGCGGTCGGCGACCTCGCTGCCACCATTCGGCGGCCCCAGCATCACCACCCGTCCGAGATTGGCCGGCCGGTCTTCGCGAAGCCAGGCCCGGGCGAGCAGCCCGCCCATCGAGTGGGTGACCACGTGGAGGGTCCGTACCCGGGCCGCGAAGGCGGCGACGGGCGGTCCGATGATGCCTGCGAGATCCGCGAGATCCGCCTTGCGGGAGGGATAATCGAGGTTCAGCGTCACGAACCCGGCGGCCCGGACGGCGCGCTCCAGCCGGGCCAGGGACGCGGCCCGCCGGGCGAGGCCATGCAGGAGCAGCACCCCCTCGGGGGCCGGATCGCCGGCCGTGCCGGAGGCCGGGGGTTCGGGTCCGTCCATCCTGGGTCGCCTCCGGGCAATGATCGGCGGCACGGCGGTCGCGCATTGCCTCCGGCATGCTTATATTCCGGTTATGTTCCGTCAAAGCCCCGCCCGATGCCCTGCGTCGCCGAGATCCTGATCCCGCTGGCGCTGGACAGCGCCTACAGCTATGCCGTGCCGGCCGGGCTCGACCTCTCGGTCGGCGAGGTCGTGCAGATCCCCCTCGGGCCGCGCGAGACGGTGGGGGTGGTGTGGGGCGTGCGCCAGAGCCCCGGCGGCTCGAACCTGCGGCCGGTGACCGGCCGGGTCGACGTGCCGGCCCTGCCGGACGCCTTGCGCGAACTCGTCGACTGGCTCGCCCGCTACACCCTGGCGCCGAAGGGCTCGGCCCTGGCCATGGCCCTGCGGCTGCCCGACGAATCGGCCCTGAGCGAGACCGTGCGGGTCGGGGTGCGGGCCTCCGGCAAGGCGCCGTCCCGGCCGACCGCCGCCCGCACCAAGGTGCTGGCCGTGGCGGCGGACGGGGCGATGCGGGCCAAGAGCGCGCTCGCCAAGGAGGCGGGCGTTTCGTTGAGCGTGGTCGACGGCCTGATCGACGACGGCGCCCTCGAGGCCCTGGCCCTGGCGCCCGAGCCGGTCGCCCTGCCGCCGGACCCGGACCACGCCCGCGTGCCCCTCTCGGAGGCGCAGGAGGCGGCGGTGCGGGAGCTCGACGCGCTGATGAACCCCGGCCCCGCCGAGCCCGCGCCGACGGACGCGATCGGCGATCCCCTGCCGGCCGACGGCAAGGTCGCGCCGCCCGGCGTGGCGCACAAGGCGCCGACCGTGCTGCTGGAGGGCGTCACCGGCTCGGGCAAGACCGAGGTGTATTTCGAGGCAGTGGCCGATTGCGTCCGGCGCGGCCACCAGGCGCTGATCCTGATGCCCGAGATCGCCCTGACGGCGCAGTTCCTCGACCGCTTCGCCGAGCGCTTCGGCGTGCGTCCGGCGACCTGGCACTCGGGCGTCGGGGGCAAGCGCCGCGAGCGCATCCGCGCCGGGGTCACGGCGGGCGAGATCGCCGTGGTGGTGGGCGCCCGCTCGGCCCTGTTCCTGCCCTTCGCGGATCTGGGGCTCATCGTGGTCGATGAGGAGCACGAGGCCGCCTACAAGCAGGAGGACGGGGTGCACTACCACGCCCGCGACATGGCGGTGGTGCGCGGGCGGATCGAGAACTGCCCGGTGGTGCTGGCCTCGGCCACCCCGTCGATCGAGACGCGGGTCAATGCCGAGCGCGGGCGCTACCTCCGGGTCGCCCTGCCCGAGCGCTTCGGCGGCCGGCGCCTGCCCGACATCGCCGCCATCGACATGCGCGCCGACAAGCCCGAGCGGGGCCGCTTCATCGCCCCGGCCCTGGTGGCGGCGGTGCGCGAGACCGTGGAGTCCGGCGATCAGGCCCTGCTGTTCCTCAACCGGCGCGGCTACGCGCCCCTGACCCTGTGCCGGGCCTGCGGCCACCGCTACCAGTGCCGCAACTGCTCGACCTGGCTGGTGGAGCACCGCTTCCGCCGGGCCCTGGTCTGCCACCAGTGCGGCTATGCCGAGCGGCGCCCGGATTCCTGCTCGGAATGCGGCACCTTCGACAACCTCACCCCCTGCGGCCCCGGGGTGGAGCGCATCGCCGAGGAGGTGGCCGAGCTCTTCCCGGACAAGCGCGTCATCGTGCTGTCGAGCGATTTTCCCGGCGGGGCCGAGCGCCTGCGGGCCGAGCTCCAGACCGTGGCGGAGGGCGGCTGCGACATCGTCATCGGCACGCAGCTCGTGGCCAAGGGCCACAACTTCCCGCACCTGACCCTGGTGGGCGTCCTCGACGCCGATATCGGCCTGACCTCCGGCGATCCCCGCGCGGCCGAGCGCACCTTCCAGCTTCTGCAGCAGGTCACCGGCCGGGCCGGGCGCGGCGAGAAGCCGGGCCGCGCCCTGCTCCAGACCTACCAGCCCGACCATCCGGTGATTGCGGCGCTGCTCTCGGGGGATTCGGAGCGCTTCTACGAGGAGGAGATCGGCGCCCGCGAGGCCGCCGGCCTGCCGCCCTTCGGCCGGTTGGCCGCCCTCATCGTCTCGGCGAACGAGCGCGAGGTGGCCGAGGCCCACGGGCAGGCCCTGGCGCGGGCCGCCGAGCCGCCGGAGGGCGTGATGGTGCTGGGGCCGGCCGAGGCGCCGCTCGCGCTGATCCGCGGGCGCTACCGCTTCCGGCTACTGGTGAAGACCGAGCGCACCGTCGACCTGCAGACCTACCTGCGCGAGTGGCTGGCGCGGGGCCCGAAGGTTCGCGGCAACGTGAAGGTCGCCATCGACGTGGACCCGCAGAGTTTCCTATAACGCTGGCCCGACGTTCGCTTGGGTAGCGTTCGATCCCCTGAGGAGTGCCCCACGTGCTGACCTACACCAAGAAGCCGGATTCGAGCGTCGCCGAGATCGTGGTCGACGGACAGATCACCGATGCGGACATGAACACCGTCATCACCGCCATGCAGGCCGACCTCGACAAGGGCGGCAAGATCAAGCTCCTGGAAGACGTGCGCGACTTCAAGGGCATGGAGCCGGCCGCGTTCTTCAAGGACCCGCGCTTCGGCCTCGCCATGATGAAGGGCGTCAGCCACGTCGCCCTGGTGACCGACGCCTCGTGGCTGCGGATGATCGCCGACACCTTCGGCAAGGTCTCGCCGGCCCAGATCAAGACCTTCGACCGCGCGCATATCGAGGAAGCGCGCCAATGGCTCGCGGCCGCCTGAGGCCCTGAACCGACGGCCGGAACACGCATCCGGCCGGCTCGTCCCTCTCCCCCTGTGGGGAGGGGTGAGGCGCGGGGGCCCTGGGGCCCCGTCAGCCGCGGATCGACCGCCGGTCGCGGTCGTCCCACAAGCGCGACGAGAGTCCCTTCAGGCCCGCGAGCTGCCGGGGAAGCGGGCCGCGTCCGACTCGAACCCTACTCCGCCTGGGCGGTCCGGGTGGTGTGGCGCCGGGCCGTCCAGCGGCCGGAGCACAGGGAAGAGACCTTCCAGGTGCCGCCGCCGCTCTGGGCCTGGAGGCGGCCCGAGACCGCACCCGAGGCGGTGCCGTTCGAGACGTTGAGACCGACCGTGCCGTCCGGCCCGACGCGGCCGTTCAGGGTGGCGCCGGCCGCCGCGGAGGTGAGGCGCACCTGCCCCTCCTGCACCGACACCGCATAGGTGTAGCGGCTGTCGCAGACCATGCCGCTCTCGGTGACCAGTTCCACCGACCAGGCCCCGTTGAAGTTTCCGCCGTCGCGGGCCGCGGCCGGGATCATCGCGGGCGAGGACAGGCCGGCTCCGAGCGCCAGAACCACCGCAACTTTGGACATGCATCATCCTTCGGCAAAACAGCGTCCGTCCGAGCCGCGGCCACAGGATGGCGCACCGGCGGTTCAAGCAGACGATCAAGTGAGAGTGCGCTGAGCATACCCGCCGAAGCGGCAGGATTGTGACAAGCGCCGCAATCGATGGATGAGACTTATTGCCGAACGTGTCTGAACGGGCCATGACCATGGCCCAGGACCAAGCCGAAGCTTGGCGTTACCGGTCGTAATACGCTTGCAATGCTTGGCGGTCCCGGGTGATCGGCAGGGCGAGGAGCGCCAGGACCCGGGCCTTGTCCGGCGAGAGGTCGTCGGCGAAGACCGCGCCGGCCGCCCGCAGCGTGCTGCCGCCGCCCTTGAAGCCGTAGACGGGCAGCGCCCGGCCGTGCGGGACCTGGCTCGCCACCACGATGGTGACGCCGGCGGCGATGGCCTCGACCACCGCGTCGTAGAGGGCCTCGTTGACGTTGCCGAAGCCGTAGGCGGCGACCACCACGCCCTCGGCCCCATCCGCCACCGCGTGGCGGAGCTGGCGCCCGTCGTCACCGGCCGCCATTGCCACGAGCGCGACCCGGGCGAGCCGCTTGGGGAGCGGCAGGGTCTGGCGCCGCAGGGGCTTGCGGGCGAACACGACCCGGTCCTCGTCCACCTGCCCGAGGAAGCCGGCCTCGCCGGAATTGAAGGTCTCGACGTTGTTGGTGTGGGACTTCCGCACCGCGCGGGCGGCGTTGATGTTGTGGTTCAGCGTCACCGTCACCCCCAGCCCACGCAGATCTTCGCGCGCGCCCTGGGCCAGGATCTGGCGGACCGCATTGAGGAGGTTGCGCGCGCCGTCGGCATCCGCCTCGGAGGCGTTGCGCTGGGCGCCCACCATCACCACCGGCTTGTCGCTCGCCAGCGTCAGATCGAGGAAATAGGCGGTCTGGTCGAGGGTGTCGGTGCCGTGCAGGACGATGGCGCCCGCGATGTCCGGCCGCGCCAGCAGGTCCGCCACCGTGCGGCTGAGGCCGGGCCAGAGGTCCGGGCCCATATAGGCGCTCGGCACGTTTGCGAACTCCACCACCGCGATCCGGGCGAGGTCGGCCAGGCGCGGCACCGCGGCGGCGAGGTCGGCCCCCGTCAGGGCGGGGACCGGAGCCCCCGTGACGGGATCGTGCTTCATCGCGATGGTGCCGCCGGTGGCGACGAGGGCAATGGTCGGGCGATCGGTCATGCCGGCGCGGCCGATCAGTCGGTGAGCGCCCGCGCCTCTTCCGGCAGCATGATCGGGATGCCGTCGCGGATCGGATAGGCGAGGCGGGCGGAGCGGCTCACCAGCTCCTGGCGGCCGGCATCGTATTCGAGGGTGTCCTTCGTCAACGGGCAGACGAGGAGCTCGAGGAGCTTGGGGTCGACGCGGGTGGCCTCGACGGGGCCCGGGGTGTCATCGGCCATCTGGGGCGTATCCTTCGCGGGAAAAAACTATTGCAGCGTGGGCTCGGAGCCCGACCCGCGCACCAACTCCATTTCGGTCACCGCAATCAAGACCTCGGCCCGCGTCTTGAGGTCCGGCGCCTCCAGCATGGCCTGCTTCTCGCGGGCGCCGAAGGGACTCATCATGCAGAGGGCGTTGACGAGGGCCTCGTTGGGCGCCTCCTCGATGCCGGCCCAGTCGACCTTGAGGTCGTTGACCTCGACGAAGTCGCGCAGGGCCTTGAGCACGCCCTCCCGGTCCACCGCCGCCTCACCCGCCCGCGCCTCGAAATCCGTGGCGAAGTCGTCGTAGGAGACCTGGCAGCGGCGGTAGCGGGTGGTGGTGGCGAGCTCGCTCTCCACCCGGAACCGGGCGATGCCGGTGAGCGAGATGAGGTAGCGCCCGTCACCGGTCTCGGCGAACTGGGTGATCCGCCCGGCGCAGCCGACGCGGAAGAGTTTCGGCGTCATCGGCGACGAGCCCGCCTCCACGTCGGGCTGGATCATGCCGATGATCCGGTCGTTCCGCAGGGCATCGTCGATCATGGCGAGGTAGCGCGGCTCGAAGATGTTCAGCGGCATCTGTCCGCGCGGCAGCAGCAGCGCACCGGGCAGCGGGAAGACCGGAATCACTCCGGGGCAGTCGGCCGGTCCCTTGTAGCCCGCATGCGTGCTCATCGTGTTCCCCTGCGGTTCGTTCGCGGCCTCACGCGAAGACGAGCGTCGACAGGCGTCGCCGCCCGCGGATCGAGGCCTTGTCCATCAGGCCCCAGGCCTCGAAGAAGGTGAGGAGCTGCTTGCGCGCCGCGCCCTCGTTCCAGGTGCGGTCCCGGCGCTCGATCTCGATGAGCTGGTCCACCGCCTCGTCGCGCAGGTTGCGGCCGTTGAGACCGAGCGCGAGGTCGAAGCGAGCCTGGAAATCGTTCGGGTCTGCCTCGATCCGGGCCTGAAAGGTACCGAGGTCGCCCAGGGCCGCCGCCTGCTCGGCGAGCTCGATCGCCGCGCGCACGCTGGCGAGGCCGGCATGGGACGCCGTCTCGGGCGGCGCCATGGCGACGAGCTCCTTGGCGTTCTCGATGTCGCCGGCGTCGAGCTGGATCTTGGCCAGGGCCGCGATCGCGTCGACGTTCGCGGGCTCCTCGGCGAGCACGGCGGCGTAGAGCTGCGCGGCCTGCGCCACGTCGCCGACCCCGAGGAGGGCCTCGGCCTCGGACAGGGCCTCCTCGATCGGCGTCGGACCGGCGGGGCCGGCCAGGCGCGTGATGAAGTCCTTGATCTGGGCCTCGGGCACCGCGCCCATGAACCCGTCGACCGGCTGGCCCTTGTCGAACGCGATCACGGCGGGGATCGACTGGATGCCGAGCTGGCCGGCGATGGAGGGATGCTCGTCGATGTTCATCTTGACGAGCTTCACCTTGCCGGCGGAGCCCGCGACCACCTTCTCCAGCACGGGGGCGAGCTGCTTACACGGGCCGCACCACGGGGCCCAGAAGTCGACGAGCACGGGCTGCTGCATCGACTCGGCGATGACGTCCTGGCGGAAGCTCGCCGTGGTCACGTCCTTGGTGGGGGTGGGGCCGCCCGGCACCGGCGCATCGTTCAGCATAACGTCCTCGAGGCCTTCGTTTGGATCCGTCGGAGGGTCCGGGTCTGTCCACCCGTTCCGTCCTGCGTCAAGAGATGGGAACTCCGCGCGCTCGGACCAGAGCGGACGTCCACACGCAATCGCCCCCGGGTCATCGGCGGATCCCGCTTCGACACGACCCGCCCACCGGAGGAAGCCCGCGCTCCTAGCGGGGGGCGCTGCCGCCGGCCTTGCCCGCATCCGGTGCCTTGGCATCGGTCACGAAGACACCCTGGTAGGTTCCCTTGGCGGCGCTCGCCTCGCAGGTGATCGTCGTCTTGCCCGGCTCCGGGGTGCTGAAGGCGCAGGAGCCGACGGCGACCAGAGGGCCCTGGACCACGCCGTCCTTGGTGGTCTCGCTCGGGATCACGAGGTTGATCGGCTGGAGCGGGTCGGTCTCCTCCGTCCGCTCCTGCTGGGCGCCGTTGCCGCTGAAGCTCAGGGACCGGCCCTCGGCAGCGAAGTCGAAGCTCGTGCGGTTGCGCGAGACCGTGTTCATCAGGGTGTTCTTGCAGGTGGCCGAGACGTCCTGGCCGGCGATCACGAGCTTCTCGCAGCGCCCCTCGAGCTTGACGGCCGTCTGGGCGAAGGCGGGCGCGGCCGTGAGCAGCGGGGCAGCGAGAAGGACGAGGCGGGTGGTCGAGAGGCGCATCATGATTCCGATGTAAGGCTGCGGGTCGGTTCGTCGAGGGGCTGCGGGCGCGCAGGGCTCCGGGCTCAGGCGGGAAAGCGGGCGGCGCGGTCGTTCGGGGCGTCGAAGTCGAGGGCCGGCCCGAGGGGCACGATCCGGGTCGGATTGATGGTCGGGTGGCTCTCGTAATAGTGCCGCTTGATATGGGCGAGGTTCACCGTGCCGGCGACCCCCGGCAGGGCGTAGAGGTCGCGCAGATAGTTCGACAGATTGGGATAGTCGGCGATGCGCTGGCGGTTGCACTTGAAATGCCCGACATAGACGGCGTCGAACCGCACCAGGGTGGTGAAGAGGCGGAGATCCGCCTCGGTCAGCCGGTCGCCGCAGAGGTAGCGCGCCGTGTCGAGGCGGGCCTCCAGGGCGTCGAGTTCGGCGAACAGCGCGGTGAAGGCCTCCGCGTAGGCGGCCTGCTCGGTGGCGAAGCCCGCCTTGTACACCCCGTTGTTGACGGCGTCGTAGACCCGGGCGTTGACCGCGTCGATCGTGCCCGCGAGGTCGGCCGGGTAGAGGTCCGGCCCGGCGGTCCCGAAGGCGCCGTTCAGCATCCGGATGATCTCGGCCGACTCGTTCGACACGATGGCGGCGCGCTGCTTGTCCCACAGCACCGGCACGGTGACGCGGCCGGTGAAGCCGGGATCGTTCTTCAGGTAGACCTCGTAGAGGCGGGTCGCGCCGTTGACCGTGTCGGGCGTGGCGCCGGGCGAATCGCCGAAGACCCAGCCCTCCGGGCCCATGTGCGGATCGACCACAGAGACCGAGATCGCCGCCTCCAGGCCCTTCAGGGCCCGCACGATCAGGGTGCGGTGGGCCCAGGGGCAGGCCAGCGACACGTAGAGGTGGTAGCGCCCGGCCTCCGCCGGGAACCCGCCCTCCCCGCTGGGACCGGGGGATCCGTCGGCGGTGATCCAGTTCCGGAACTTGGCGTCGGTACGCTTGAAGCGGCCGCCGGTCTCCTTGGTGTCGTACCAGGTATCCTGCCAGACGCCGTCGACGAGCAGCCCCATGATCGTTCCCTCCCGCGTTTGCGTGTCCGCGGAAAGATGGGCGCTCAGGCCTCGGCGGACAGCCCCTCCGGCGTGGGGGCCTCGGCCGGGGGGGCCGCGACGGCGGGCGCGGCGGCCGCGAGGTGCTCGCCCTTCTGGTAGGTGGCGATGTCGAAGGTGTCGTCCGGCAGGCGCGTGACGAAGCGCTCGGCCATCTCGAAGACCAGGAGGTCGGGCCGCACCCGCTCGACGTAGCCCCAGTCGATGCTCGACGACCAGACGAAGTGCACCTCGCGGAAGCTCTCCGCCAGGATGCCGGTGAGCATGATCGGCGCGAAATGCGCGTAGGAATCGCCGAACAGCACCAGGGTGCGCGGATCGACGTCCGGCCGGTCGTTCCGGAAGCAGACATGGGCGCCCACATGGAGATCCGGGGCGCGGCCGGCGGCCTCGTAGGCGGCCACGAGCGGGCTCGCGTAGGTCCGGCGGGCGTCGCGGTCGAGCACCGCATGGCTCGCCGTCTCGATCGGCTTCTCCGGAATCTTCTCGCCCAGATCGCGCACCCGGGTGGTCTCGTAGCGCTCGCGGGCATCGAGATCGGCCGGGGGCACCGCGCCGCAGGCCCGCATCAGCACGCCGTAGGCCAGCCGGCAGCCCTCGTAGTTCCAGTGCGTGTCGGTGCGGTAGTAGAGCGGCACCGCGCCGTCGCGCGCCGCCCGCATCGGCGCCAGCAGGTCGACGTAGTGGGGATTGTTGATCAGCCGCCGGGCCAGCACGCGGGTGGGCGCCTGGCGCGGATCGAAGCGCAGATCCTGGGTCCGGTCGTCGTAGACCGACAGCTTCTCGGGCACGACGACGTGCACGTAGCGGATGCCCAGCGCCTGGGCCCGGGCGGCCCGCGCCGCGACGAGCTTGACCCAGCCGCGCAGGCGCCACCACCGGGACAGGCTGGCGCGATACTGCTCGAGGACACCGTTCGTGCCTCCGATCAGGAAGAGCCAGCCCTCGCGCCCCACATGGACGATTTCCCGGTGTTTGCGCCGCATCGGGGCTCTCTACCCGGCCCGGACCGCCCTGAACAGGCCGGGCGGCGGCGGCCACGCCGCGGACCGTGGCGGCGCCCGGCCCTGGACGCAGCTCCCGCCCGCGCCATCTCCCTGCCTCACGCCGGATCGGACCATGACAGACCACACCCCCACGCCCGACCCGCTGATCCTCACCCTGGGGATGGATCCCGACACCTTCGCGCGGTTCGACGGCCTGCGCCGCCGGCACTTCCCGCAGGCGCTGAACCACATCCCGGCCCACGCGACCCTGTTCCACCACCTGCCGGGCCCGAGCGAGCCGGGCATCGTCGAGACCCTGTCGGCGATGACCCGGACCCAGGCGCCGCCGGAGGTGGCGGTGACCGGCCTGCGCTTCACCGGGCGCGGCGTCGCCTACGTGCTCGCCTCCGACGCCCTCTCGGCCTTCCGGGCGCGGCTCGCCGACCCGTTCGAGGCTTTGGGCGAGGGCCTGACCGCGCAGGATCGGCGGGGCTGGCGCCCGCACGTCACGGTGCAGAACAAGGTCGATCCCGGCACCGCCCGGACGCTGCACGCCGAGCTGGAGGCGGATTTCACGCCCTTCCGGTTCACGGCGCCGGGCCTTCTGCTCTGGCGCTACCTCGGCGGTCCCTGGGAGCGTCGCGCCAGCTTCGCGTTCGGGTAACGCCGCGTCCGCCCGGATGGAGGACGCCCCGCCGATCCGCTATGCCGGGAGCCCCCAGCCCCCCATCGACCAGTTCGCGAAGACGCCCGCATGAAAGCCCTGCCCTCCGGCTACCGCAACAATCCGCTCGTCACCCGGGCGAACGCCCTGCGCCTGGCCCTGCGCCTGAACGAGGTCGGCCCGGTCCTCGCGCTGCTGGCGGTGAGTCTCCTCGGCTACGGCTTCTTCGCCCTGGCCAACGAGGTCGGCGAGGGCTCGACCGCCGCCCTCGACCGCAAGATCCTCCTCGCCCTGCGCAATCCCGCCGATCTCTCCGACCCGATCGGGCCGCGCTGGCTCGAAGAGACCATGCGCGACATCACCGGGCTCGGCAGCGTCTTCACCATCGTGTTCGTGACGGCAGCGGCCTGCGCCTATCTGGCGATGACGGGGCGCCGGCGCATCGCCGTCTTCGTGGTCGCGGCGATCGGCGGCGGCGAGATCGCCTCGACGGTGCTCAAGATGTTCTACCAGCGCCCCCGCCCGGACCTCGTGCCCCACGGGATGGAGGTGTTCACCGCGAGCTTCCCCAGCGGCCACGCCATGATGTCGGCCATCGCCTACCTGACCCTGGCGAGCCTGATCGCCCGGGTGGACCGCCAGCGCGGGGTGAAGATCCTGGTGCTCATCGTCGGGGTGTCGATGACGCTGCTGGTGGGGCTCAGCCGCATCTATCTCGGGGTGCACTGGCCGAGCGACGTGGTCGCCGGCTGGTGCGTCGGAGCCGCCTGGGCCGCCCTCTGCTGGTTCGTCGCCCTGGTTCTGCAGCAGCGCGGCGACGTCGAGGCCCCGACCCGTCACGGAGAGCCGGAGCGGACGCCTTAACCCTACCGGACGATGAATCGCTCCGGCGCTTTCGCCCACCGGCACCGGGAGGCCACAACCCTGTTACCCCAATGCCACTTCTGAAGAGGGTCACATGGGTTCGATCACCCGCGAGCGTCGACAGGGCAACCGGCTGCGGAGCCTCCTCGGCGCCGAGATCCGCATCGCCCCGCACGCCTCCGACACGGCCTGCCTGATCCGGGACTGCGGTCCCGATGGCTTGCGCCTCGCGCTCAGCGACGGCGTGCCCCTGCCGGAGATCTTCGACCTCCACATCCGCAAGACCCGGCAGATGCGACCGGTACGCCTGATCTGGCGGGGCGACGATTGCGTCGGCGTCCAGTTCGTGCCGGACCCGCCCGCCGCGGTGCCCATCCCCATCGGACTCATGCGCGACCTTCGGGCGGCGCGCTCGGAGATCGCGTCCCTGCGGGCCCGCCTGGCCGCGCGGGGCGACGAGGCCTGAGGGCGGCAGCGATCCGGTGGCGCAGGCCGTCGGATCGCCGGAACCGCGTTTCTCGCCGTGACGTTCCCGAAGGAGCAGGCCGGCGGTTCTCCATCCGCGGCCCCTGTCCCGCCGGAACCGACAGCGAGCTTCATGACGGATGACATCCCCCTCTCCCGCCGCAACGTCCTGCGCGCGGGCAGTGCGACTCTGACCGGCCTCGCCCTCGGGGCGACGGGCGCGGGCGCGCAATCGGGCCCGCCCGGCCCCTCGGTCCCGGCCGATACCGGCGCGGTGCAGGGCGGCAAGGTCATGTTCCCGAACTGGCGCGGCCCCGGGGACCGGGCGCCCCCGCCGCCCCCCGCCCCGATGCCGCCGGGCCAGCGCGTGGGCTTCGCCATCGTGGGCCTCGGACGCCTCAGCCTGGAAGAGATCCTGCCGGCCTTCGGCGAGACGAAGCGGGCCCGCGTGGTCGCTCTGATGTCGGGCACCCCTGCCAAGGCGAAGCTCGTGGCCGAGCAGTACGGGATCGCGCCGGAGGCGGTCTACGGCTACGACGAGTGGGACCGCCTCGCGCAAAACCCCGCGGTCCAGGCCGTGTACGTGGTGACGCCGAACGCCGTCCATCGCGGGGACGTGCTGGCCGCGGCCAAGGCCGGCAAGCACGTGCTCTGCGAGAAGCCGATGGCGAATTCCTCCGCCGAGGCCCGGGACATGATCGCGGCCTGCGCGGCGGCCAAGGTCAAGCTGATGATCGCCTATCGCTGCCAGTACGAGCCCTACAACCGCGAGGTGGCGCGTCTCGCCCGCTCCGGTGAGGTCGGCCGGACGCGCCTGATCCAGGCCTTCAACGGCCAGACCACCGGCCTGCCCCAGCAATGGCGCCTGAAGAAGGCCCTGGCCGGCGGCGGTGCCCTGCCGGATATCGGGCTCTACTGCCTGAACGGCGTGCGCGCCCTCACCGGCGAGGAGCCCGTCTCGGTGGAGGCACAGATCCATTCGCCGGAAGGCGATCCGAAATTCGCCGAGGTCGAGGAGTCGGTCTCCTTCACCCTGCGCTTCCCCTCGCAGGTCATCGCGCAGTGCCTGACGAGCTACGGGGTTCACGAGTCGCGCCGGCTCCAGGTCCATACCGACCGGGCCGCCATCGACCTGCAGAACGCCTTCGCGTATCGCGGCCAGCGCCTGGTGATCGCGCGACCGGACGGGCAGGCGGAATCGCAGGACACCCGCATCCTCGCGCAGAAGAACCAGTTCGCCCTGGAGATCGACCACATGGCGCGCTGCATCCAGGAGGATCGGCGCCCGCGCACCCCCGGCGAGGAGGGCCTGCAGGACCAGGTGCTGATGGAGGCGATCTATGAGGCGGCCCGCACGGGCCGGCCCGTCACGGTCGGCCCGCCGCCGGGCGCACCGAGCGGCCTCGACGTCACCCGCGGCCCCGAACTCGACGCGGCGGGCTGATCCCGGGCGTCCGCCGCGTCGCGATCGGGTCTCGGCCGACTACTCCGCCGCCGGCGTGTGGAGCGAGAGGAGGCGGGCCGTGCGGGCATGGTCCACCGCCCGCCCGCTTTCGATGTCACCCGCGCCGAGATTGCGGCGCTCGTCGTTGATCGCCGCATGGACCGCGTCGATGGCCAGGATGAGGGCGCTCACGGTGCGGTTGTCGATGTTGCGCTCGCGGGCATGCTGGACGACGTCGGCCACAAGGTCGTCGGTCTCGCGCACGAGGCCGTCGAGGTCGGCCTTGCCGGTGGCGGCGCGCACCTCGCGCAGGATGTCGAGGAGCCGGTCGAGGACGATGTCGATGCGCTCGCGCCGCTTTCGGGCGAGGCGCTGGGCGACCCAGGCGACACCAGAGCCGACGGTGCCGCCGAAGAACGCCAGCAGGTAGATGTAGTCCTCGTAGCGCTCGAACATCGTCTGCTGTTCGCGCTCGAAGTAGTCCACCGCGCCGGGATGATTCGGCAGGCGAGCGCTCGTGGCCGCGACGGTGGAATCGAAGTCCGGCGCCTTCATCAGGTTGGCGATCGGCGCCAGGGGCGCCAGCTTCGAGCGCCACTCGAACAGGTGCTGGGTCACCGAGGCGACCGTGAAGCGGCTGACGCCGCCGCGGGCCATCAGCCGGTAGGAGGCGCCCACCGTCTTCACGTCCTCGTCCGGGCGCTTCGGGCGACCGCCGAAGGTGCCGGCCGGGATCGTCACGGATTGCAACTCGGGCATCCGCTGGATGATCGCCCCGCCATCCGGCACGGAGACGAAATTGATCTTCTTCTCGGTCGAGGCCGCCTCGACGGCACGCACCGTCGAGATCGCCGCCTTCGAGGCCGGAGCGGCGATGACCGCCACCGCGTCGACGCGGCCCTCCGCGATGGCGCTGGTGACCTCCTGGGGAGTGAGCGGCACGAGGGCGATCCGGGCCGGGCCGAGCCCGGTTTCGGGGACCGGCTCGGCCGCCGGCTGGGCGGAGAAGTCGTAGAAGGCGAGGAGGTTCGTCAGGAACGGCATGTCGGCGGCGTGCCGCTCGACCACGCCGAGGCGCTTGCGCGCGAGGTCGGGGAAGTTCTCGATGCCCGCCGCTTCCGGCGCGGCGATCAGCAGGGCCTCGTCGTGCAGGATCGCCAGGGTGAGCCCGTTCTCGGGCAGGAGGACGTCGGGCCGGACCACGGCGAGGTCGGCCTTGTTGCGCTGGAGCGCCTCGGCGCTGTCGCGCACGTCATCGTAGAAGTTCAGCTTGAGGCGGACATCCTCGCGACCGCGGGCCAGAGCCTGGGCGTAGGTCTGAAGCAGGGTCGCCTCGGCGCCGTCCCGGGGACCGACCGCCACGGTCAGGGTGGTGGGACGCGACAGGTAGACCAGCATCCCCGCCACGACGGCGAAGCCGAGCGCCAGAAGGACGAGAAGCCACTCGCGTCTCACGAGAAATGCCGGCATGGCAGGAACGAGCCTTTGTCCAGCGGGATCACCATATCTGCGAGACCGACCCCCGAACCCCGTCCGGATCGTGAAGAACCGATGACACCGCGAAACGTTGCGTCCCGCCGCCCCACCGGAGCCGCACCGGATGACCGGGCCGAGGTCAAACCGCCCCCGCCCGTCACCCCCGCCTATCTCGAGCGGGCGGCCCTGCATTACCTCGAACGCTACAGCGCCTCCGTGGCGATGCTGCGGCAGACCCTGAAGCGCCGGGTCGACAAGCGCTGCCGCCTGCGCGGGGAGGAGGCGAGCGCCTTCGCCGAGGCGATCGAGGCCACGGTCGCCCGCGCGGTCGGCGCCGGCCTCGTCGACGACGCCCGCTTCACCGCCGGGCGCCTCGCGGCCCTGCGCCGGCGCGGTGCCTCCGCCCGGGCCCTGTCGGCCAAGCTCGCCGCCAAGGGCGTGTCGCGCGAGCAGGTGGCGAGCGCGATGGAGGCCGAGCGCGAGACGGTGGAGGCGGGCGTCGACCTCGAGGCGGAAGCGGCCCGGGCCTATGCCAAGCGGCGGCGCCTCGGACCCTGGCGCCGGCCCGGGACGCGCGAGGCCCATCGCGACCGGGATCTCGCCGCCATGGCCCGCGCCGGCTTCCCGTACGGCCTCGGCCGACGGGTGATCGAGGCCGATCCCGACGCCGAGCCCCTCGACCACGAGGCTTAGCTCCGGGACCGGGCTCCGGGCTTTGGTTCCCAGCTATAAGGCTGCGACATCGCGGCGGCGGAGAAAGCCCGAATCCGTGCGCGAAAACTTGAACGAAGCGCGAACGAGGCGCATTTCTCGTCGATGGACGAAATGCTCGCGAAGAAGCTGCGCATCCTCGCCGATGCCGCCAAGTACGACGCCTCTTGCTCGTCGTCCGGGGCGCCCAAGCGCACGGCCGGCAAGGGCGAGCTCGGCTCGACCACCGGCGCCGGCATCTGCCACGCCTACACGCCGGACGGGCGCTGCATCTCGCTCCTGAAGATCCTGCTGACGAATTACTGCCTGTTCGACTGCGCCTACTGCGTGAACCGGCGCTCCTCCAACGTGCAGCGGGCGAAGTTCTCCGTCGAGGAGGTCGTGACCCTCACGGTGGAGTTCTACAAGCGCAACTACATCGAGGGCCTGTTCCTCTCGTCGGGCATCATCAAGTCGCCCGATCACACCATGGAGCTGCTGACGCGGGTGGCGAAATCGCTGCGGCGCGACCACGGCTTTCGCGGCTACATCCACCTGAAATCGATCCCGGAGGCGAGCCCCTGGCTGATCGAGGAGGCGGGCCTCTACGCCGACCGTCTGTCGATCAACGTCGAGCTGCCCACCGAGGCGAGCCTGGAGCGCCTGGCCCCCGAGAAGGACGGCGCCGTCATCCAGAACGCCATCGCGCAGATCGGCGAGCGCATCGCCGAGGCGAAATCCGAGAAGCGCCGGTTCTCGCCGGCCGGGCAGTCGACGCAGGTCATCGTCGGGGCCGACGCCACCACGGACGAGGCGCTGATCCGCAAGAGCGCCCTGCTCTACGGCTCCTACAACCTCAAGCGGGTCTACTACTCGGCCTTCAGTCCGATCCCGGACGGGTCCACCATCCTGCCGCTGACTGCGCCGCCGCTCCAGCGCGAGCACCGCCTGTACCAGGGCGACTGGCTGCTGCGGTACTACGCCTTCACCCCCGACGACGTGGCCGATGCCACCGACGACGGGATGCTCTCCCTCGACATCGACCCGAAGCTGGCCTGGGCCCTGAAGCACCGGGCGCGCTTTCCCGTCGACGTGAACGCCGCCGACCGCGAGATGCTGCTGCGGGTGCCAGGCCTCGGCGCCCGGGCGGTGGACAAGATCATCCGGGCCCGCCGGCACACCCGCCTGCGCCTCGACGACGTCGCCCGCCTGACCTCGGCCCTGAAGCGGGCGCGGCCCTTCCTCATCGCCGCCGACTACCATCCGGCGGGCGGCCTCACCGACCGGCTCGACCTGCGGGCACGGCTCGCCGACCCGCCCAAGCAATTGTCGCTGTTCTAGGATGGCGGGCGCACACCGATCGGCTCCTCCCTCCCCCGCGGAGGGGACAGGGTTCGGGCGCGGCGCGCTCGAAGCCGTCGACCTCTCCCCGGGCGCCGACCTCGAGGGCTTCCGGGCCGCGGCCCGTCGCCTCGCCGGCCGGGGCATCCCGCCGGAGCGGGTGCTGTGGTCCATCGGCGAAGCGTCCGGGCTGTTCGGGGCGCCGCCCCCCGCGCCCTCGGAGGAAGCTCCCTTGAGCCTGCCGCGCGGGGTGGGCGAGATGGTCGCCCGGGTGGTGCTGCACCGCGACCCTGAGCGCTACGCCCTGCTCTACGATCTGATCTGGCGCATCCAGTGCGGCGAGCGGCGTTTGCTGGAGATCTCGAGCGACCCGCTGGTCCATCGCCTGGAGCGGATGCGCAAGGCCATCGCCCGCGACCTGCACAAGATGCACGCCTTCCTGCGCTTCCGCCGCGTGGAGGGCGATGGGCCGGAGCGCTTCGTCGCTTGGTTCGAGCCGGACCACCACATCCTGGGGGCCGCCGCCCCGTTCTTCGTCGATCGCTTCTGCGGACTGGACTGGACCATCCTGACGCCGGAGGCCTCCGCCCGCTGGGACGGCGATGTCCTCGCGTTCGGACCGCCAGGGCGACGCGAGGACGCACCGGCACAGGACGGATTCGAGGCCGGCTGGCGCGATTACTACGAGAGCACGTTCAACCCCGCCCGGACGAACCTCGCCGCGATGCGGGCGGAGATGCCGAAGAAGTACTGGCGCAACATGCCCGAGACCGCCGCCATTCCGGGCCTCGTCCGGCAGGCTGCGGCGCGGACCGGCGCCATGATCGAGAGGACGCCGCAGATGCCGGTCAAGCGCAATCCCGCCCGGGCCGTCGCGGCCATGGCGGACCAGGCCCCGGATTCGCTGGAGGCGCTCAACGCCCTCATCCGGCGCTCGGAGCCGCTGGTCCCCGGCGCGACCCAGGCCGTCCTCGGCGAAGGACCGCTGGGCGCGTCCATCGCCTTCGTGGGTGAGCAGCCGGGCGACCAGGAGGACCGCCAGGGGCGCCCCTTCGTCGGCCCAGCCGGGCAACTGCTCTCACGGGCGATGGCCGAGGCCGGGATCGCGCGAGGCGAGGCCTACCTCACCAATGCGGTCAAGCACTTCAAATTCGAGGAGCGGGGCAAGCGCCGCATCCACCAGAAGCCCACCGCCGGCGAGGTCAGCCACTATCGCTGGTGGCTCGACCGGGAGCTCGATTTCGTCGCGCCGAAGCTCGTGGTGGCGCTCGGCGCCACCGCCGTGCTGGCGCTGACGGGCAAACAGATCCCGATCACCCGGGCGCGCGGCCCGGCGGATTTCGAAAAACCCTATGCGGGGTTCATCACCGTGCACCCGTCCTACCTGCTGCGCCTGCCGGACGAGGCGAAGGCGGAGGCCTACGCGGCCTTCGTGGCCGATCTCCGCCGCGTCCACGACCTCGGGCGCTCCCTGGCCGCCTGACGCCTCACGCCCCCTCCTCCTTGTGGGGGCGCAGCTCCGGCGTGACCTGGTCGATCGCGGTCTCGATGGGGGCGGAGCGGCTCTCGACCCGGGTGCTGTCGACGAAGATGCGGGCCTCGCCCTCCTTCAGGCCGAGGCTGCGCAGGGCGTAGAGGGTCATGCCGAAGGCCAGTTCGCGCTCGGCCATCAGCACGAGTCCGACGCCCTGCTCCTCGAAGTGGCGGCGCTCGCCGTCGTTGTGGGTGCGCACCAGGGTGTCGATGCCCGGATGGATCTCCCGGGCGAGTTCGACGATGCGCCGCGTCGTGTGGGCCTCCGGTGTCGCGACCACGATCAGGCGGGCCTGGGCGATGTCGGCGGCCTGCAGGATGCCCGGCGCCGTGGCGTCGCCGAACACCGCCTCGATGCCCTCCTGGCGCAACTCCAGGACCCGGCGGCGGTCGCGGTCGAGGACGATGTAGGGGAGGTCCCAGGCCTTGAGCGCCTGGCCGATGGTACTGCCGACCCGACCATAGCCGATGAGGATCGCGTGGCCCCGATGCGGCGGGCTCTCGCTGGTGACCGCCAGGGCCGCGGCGCCCTGGCGCTCGAAGCGGGCGGCCAGGGCCGGACGCTCGGCGACCTTGCGGCCGACCCAATCGGTGAGCGCGAAGAACAGCGGGTTGAGGGTGATCGACAGGATGGCGCCGCCGAGGATGAGGTCGCGCCCCTCCTCCGGCAGGAGCTTCAGGGACAGGCCGAGGCTGACGAGGATGAACGAGAACTCGCCGATCTGGGCGAGGCTCGCCGCGATGGTGAGGGCGGTGCCCAGCGGATGCCGGAAGGCCAGCACGATCGCCACCGCCGCCAGGGACTTGCCGATGAGGATGACGCCGAGCACCGCCAGCACCGAGAGCGGCTCGCGGATCAGGATGCCGGGGTCGAACAGCATGCCGACCGAGACGAAGAACAGCACCGCGAAGGCGTCCTGCAGCGGCAGGGAATCGGCCGCCGCCTGATGGCTGAGGTCGGATTCGGCGAGCACCATGCCGGCGAAGAAGGCGCCGAGCGCGAACGAGACGCCGAAGAGCTCCGCCGAACCGAAGGCGATGCCGAGCGCCAGGGCCAGCACCGCCAGGGTGAAGAGCTCGCGCGAGCCCGTGCGTGCCGCCTGGTCGAGGAGCCAGGGCACGAAGCGGCGCCCGCCCACCAGCATCACGGCGGCGAAGATCCCGACCTTGGCCAGCGTCAGCCCCAGGGTCAGCCAGATGTTGCCGTCCCCGGCATGGTGCGCGACGCCCGCCCCGTCGCCCCCGAGGGAGGGGGCCAGCGCCGGCAGCAGCACGAGGGCCAGCACCATGGCCAGATCCTCGACGATCAACCAGCCCACCGCGATGCGGCCCTTGTCGCTGTCGAGGAGCCGACGCTCCTCGAGCGCCCGCAGCAGCACCACCGTGCTCGCCACCGACAGGGCAAGGCCGAAGACGAGCCCCGCCCCGAGGCCCCAGCCCCAGGCCAGCGCCAGCGCGCCGCCCATGGCGGTGGCCGCCAGGATCTGCACGATGGCGCCCGGCAGCGCGATGGTGCGCACCGCCATCAGGTCCTTGATCGAGAAATGCAGGCCGACGCCGAACATCAGCAGGATCACGCCGATCTCGGCGAGCTGGCCGGCGAGCTGGCTGTTGCCCACGAAGCCCGGCGTGTAGGGGCCGACGAGGACGCCCGCGAGGAGGTAGCCCACGAGGGGCGGCAGGCGCAGGCGCTGCGCCAGCATTCCGCACACGAAGGCGAGCACGAGGCCGAGGGCGATGATGGCGATCAGCTCTGTCGCGTGCGGCACGGGTCGGGAGTCTCCGGGTCGAGGTTTTGGGGTCGAGGTTTTGGGGTCGAGGTTTTGGGGTCGAGGTTTTGGGGTCGAGGTTTTGGGGTCGAGGTTTTGGGGTCGAGGTCTGGGGCTCCCTCGGCCGTGCCGCGTGGCGCCCGCGAGGGCAAGCCGCGATCGGCCCTCACGTCCAGGCTGGCCCCGAAATTCCGCACCGCGCGTCGCTTCGCGTGCCCCGACGCACAACGTCGGCCCTCGGACGGGGGTTTCGCGGAATAAATCCGGCTGGGCCGCCGCGTCGCCCGCGCTCGCTTTTCCGTGAACCGGAAGGAAACTCTTGGCCGTCACCTCCCGTTGTCGAACCAACGTTTGTTGCGTCGAGCAACGCCAGCATCACCTTGCGATTACGATTCCTTCGGCGGAACGGACGATCGATGACCTCACCGAACGAGCATTCGACTGCACCCAATGCAGTCGAGACCCGAAATTCGACCCTCTGGACCGTGGCCCTCGCCACCGCACTTCTCGGCTTCGTCGCGCTCCCGCGTCGGGCCGGAGGGACGGCACCGGCCCGGGCGATGCCGAAGGATCCGACCCGCCAGCCCTCCCCGTCCCATGCCGGCACCGAGGCCCACCGGGTGGCCAGCGCCGAGCCCGAGCGTGGCCGCGGCGCGCGCACGCCGTCCGACATCCCGGCGAAGGGCTGGAAGGATATCGGGATGCGGGCATTCCACGACGTCTCGGAGAACAACATCGTTTCGGTCGCAGCCGGCGTGACCTTCTACGTGCTCCTGGCGATCTTCCCCGCCATCGCCGCCCTGGTCTCGTGCTACGGGCTCGTGGCGGACGTGGCCACCATCAACGAGCACCTGCAGAGCCTGCAGGGTGTCATCCCCTCCGGGGCCCTCGACATCGTCGGCGAGCAGGTCAAACGCATCGCCGCCAAGGGCGACACCACCCTCGGCTTGACCTTCTTCACCGGCATCGTGCTGTCGCTGTGGAGCGCCAACGGCGGCATGAAGGCGGTCTTCTCCGCCCTGAACATCGTCTACGAGGAACGCGAGACGCGCAGCTTCGTCTGGCTCAACCTGCGCTCGCTGGCCTTCACGGGCGGCGCGCTGCTGTTCATCATCCTGGCGCTGGTCGGGATCGTGGTGGTGCCGGCGGCGATCAACATCATCGGGCTGAGTTCGGAGGCCTGGTACATCGCCCTGCTGCGCTGGCCGGTGCTCCTCGCCGCGGTGCTCGGCGGCCTCGCCCTTCTCTACCGCTACGGCCCGAGCCGCGACGCCCCGCGCTGGCGCTGGGTGACCTGGGGCAGCGCCCTGGCCGCCGTGGCCTGGCTCATCACCTCGCTGGGCTTCTCCTGGTACGTGGCCAATTTCGGCAAGTACAACGAGACCTACGGCTCGCTGGGTGCCGTGATCGGCTTCATGACCTGGATCTGGATCTCCACCACGATCGTGCTCATCGGCGCCGAAATCAACGCCGAGATGGAGCACCAGACCGAGGCCGATACCACCCGCGGCCCCGAGCAGCCGCTCGGCACCCGCGACGCCCGGATGGCCGATACGGTGGGGGCGGCGACGTGAGGGGGAGCCCTTCAGCTCAGATCTGATTTCGAGTACGGTCGCGGTATGGATCGCAGCACCGCCCTCGAGATTCTTCGTGCGCACGAGGCCGAGTTGCGCGAACGGGGCGTTCTGCATGCCGCCCTATTCGGTTCCGTCGCGCGTGGCGAGGCGCATGCGGCAAGCGACCTCGATGTCATGATCGACATCGACGAGACCACCATCCGGAATGTCTACGGGTACGTCGGCGTCGTCGGGTTCATCGCCGATCTGTTCCCTGTCGAAGTGGATGTCGCAACCCGCTCGATGCTGAAGCCTCCCGTACGCCCCGGAGCCGAGCGCGACGCGATCCATGCTTTCTGAGCGGGGCCGCCGCGCCCTGCTCGGCATCATCGAAAATGTTGAAGCGGCTCAGGATTTCACTGCGGACCTGAGCTTCGAAGATTTCGCCAGCAACCGGCTTCTACTCTACGGCGTGACGCGCTGCCTGGAGATCATCTCGGAGGCGAGTCGGCGCGTCGACGAGGAAACCCGACTCCGGAACGTCCATATCCCATGGCGGCAGATCGCGGACTCGGGGAACGTCTATCGGCATCGATATGAGCGTGTCTCGGCAAAGCTTCTGTGGGGGGACCGTCCATGAGGCATTGCCTGACCTACTCACGGTATGCCGGAACGAACTACGGGCCGACCAATGATCTTCGCGGCGACGTCGCCATTTGCCCCCTCCTTTCGTTGATCGATCGATGACCGCTTCCTCCTCTGAAAAGCCCGTCGGCCCCGGCGATCAGCTCATCCTGGTCGACGGCTCTTCGTTCATTTTTCGCGCTTATTTTCAATCGATCAACCAGGACCAGAAGTACAACACCCGGCCGTCGGACGGCCTGCCCACCGGGGCGGTGCGGCTGTTCTGCACCAAGATCGCCCAGTTCGTGCAGGAGGGTGCGGCCGGGGTGATGCCGACGCATCTGGCCATCGTGTTCGACAAGTCGGAGGGCTCGTTCCGCAAGGAGCTGTTTCCCGACTACAAGGGCCACCGGCCGGACGCGCCGGACGACCTCAAGCGGCAGATGCCGCTGATGCGCGATGCCGTGCGGGCCTTCGGCCTGCAGCCGATCGAGCTCATCCGCTACGAGGCCGACGACCTCATCGCCACCTATTCGCGCCAGGCCGAGGCGCGGGGCGCCGGCGTCATCATCGTGTCCTCCGACAAGGACCTGATGCAGCTCGTCGGCCCCCTGGTGCGGTTCTACGACTTCGAGTCCGGCGCCAAGGGCAAGCCCGGCTACCGGCCCGAGCGCAACCTCGACCGCGAGGCGATCATCGCCAAGTGGGAAGGCCTCACCCCCGAGCAGATCGGCGACGCCCTGGCGCTGATCGGCGACGCCTCGGACAACGTGCCGGGCGTGCCCGGCATCGGCCTGAAGACGGCGGCCGCGCTCATCAAGGAATACGGCAGCCTCGACGCGCTGCTCGATCGCGCCGCCGAGATCAAGCAGCCCAAGCGCCGCGAGACCCTGCTCGCCAGCATCGATCAGGCCCGGCTCTCGCGAAAGCTGGTGGCGCTGGAGGAGAATGTGCCCCTCCCGGTGCCGCTGGACGACCTGCGCCTGCCCAAGCCCGATCCGCAGAAACTCGTCGGCTTTCTCAAGGCGATGGAGTTCAACACCCTGACCCGGCGCATCGCCCAGATGCTCCACGTGGACCCGGAGGCGGTGCAGCCCGACCCGGCGCTGCTGCCGAACCGCGAGCCCGCGCCCGACGCCCCGTTCTTCCCCGATGCCCACGGTGATCCCGTGCCGGTCGATCCCGAGACCGCGTCCGGCGCGCCGAGCGGCGAGGTCGATCCCTTCGCCGATCTCGGCCTGCCCGACGTCGCGCCCAAGCCCCGCGGCCCCTCCGAGCCGACCCCCGCCGGCCTCGTGGCGGCGCGGGCGGCGGAGGCGGTGAAGCCCTTCGACACGGCCGCCTACGAGACGATTCAGTCCGTCGAGCAACTCGACGCCTGGATCGCCGAGGCCGAGGAGGCCGGCGTCATCGCCGTCGACACCGAGACGGATTCGCTGGACGCCAACCACGCCAACCTCGTGGGCGTCTCCCTCTGCGTCGCGCCGGGACGGGCGGCCTACATCCCGCTCCGGCACCAGGAGCCCGTCAAGGGCGCGGACGGAGACCTGTTCGGCGACGCCAAGGCGGCCTCGGAGGCGTTCCAGCCGGCGGCGGGCCAGATCGACGCGAAGGTGGTGCTCGAGCGCCTGAAGCCGCTCCTTGAAAATCCCGGCGTGCTGAAGGTCGGCCAGAACCTGAAATACGATCTCGCCGTCCTGTCCCGCTACGACATCCGCGTGACGCCCTTCGACGATACCATGCTGATCTCCTACGTGCTCGATGCCGGTAAGGGCGGACACGGCATGGACGAGCTCGCCCGCCGCCATCTCGGACACCAGCCCATCACCTTCTCGGACGTGGCCGGCACCGGCCGGGCCAAGATCACCTTCGACCGGGTGGCGCTGGACAAGGCCACCGCCTACGCGGCCGAGGATGCCGATGTCACCCTGCGCCTCTGGCGGATGATGAAGCCGCGGCTCGTGGCCGAGAAGCGCGTCGCCGTCTACGAGACCCTGGAGCGCCCGCTCGTGCCGGTGATCGCCCGGATGGAGGGGCAGGGCATCCGCGTCGACCGCAACATGCTGAGCCGCCTGTCCGGCGACTTCTCCCAGATCCTGGTGCGCCTGGAGGAGGAGATCCAGGAGGATGCGGGCGAGAGATTCCAGGTCTCCTCGCCCAAGCAGATCGGCGACATCCTGTTCGGCAAGATGGGCTTGCCCGGCGCCAAGAAGACGCCCTCGGGCCAGTGGGCGACGCCCGCGACCCTGCTCGAGGAGCTGGCCCAGGCCGGGCACCCCCTGCCGAAGAAGATCCTCGAATGGCGCCAGCTCGCCAAGCTGAAATCCACCTACACGGATTCGCTGCAGCAGCATGCGGACCGCGAGACCGACCGGGTCCACACCTCGTTCTCGTTGGCCGCCACCACCACCGGCCGGCTCTCCTCCTCCGAGCCGAACCTGCAGAACATCCCGATCCGCACGGAAGAAGGGCGCCGCATCCGCCGCGCCTTCGTGGCGGCGGAGGGCAACCGCCTGATCTCGGCCGATTACAGCCAGATCGAACTGCGCCTCCTCGCCCACATCGCCGACATCCCGCAGCTGCGCCAGGCTTTCGCGGACGGCATCGACATCCACGCGGCCACCGCCAGCGCGATGTTCGGTGTGCCGCTGGCCGAGATGACCGCGGACCTGCGCCGGCGCGCCAAGACCATCAATTTCGGCATCATCTACGGCATCTCGGCCTTCGGCCTCGCCGACCGCCTCGGCATCGGCCGCGAGGAAGCCGGGGCCTTCATCAAGCAGTATTTCGAGCGCTTCCCCGGCATCCGCGCCTATATCGACGACACCAAGCGCCGGTGCCGGGATCTCGGCTACGTCACCACCCTGTTCGGCCGGGTCTGCCACTACCCGCAGATCCGCTCGAATAACCCCAACGAGCGCGCCTCCGTCGAGCGTCAGGCCATCAACGCCCCGATCCAGGGCTCGGCCGCCGACATTATCCGCCGGGCGATGATCCGCATGGAGGAAGCGCTCCGGGCCGAGCGTCTCAACGTGCGCATGCTCCTGCAGGTGCACGACGAGCTCGTGTTCGAGGCGCCCGAGGACGAGGTCGAGAAGGCCCTGCCGGTGATCACCCGTATCATGGTCGACGCCCCCGCCCCCGCCCTGACCCTGCGGGTGCCCCTGGTGGTCGAGGCCCGGGCCGCCCTGAACTGGGAGGAAGCGCACTGAGAGGTGCCTCGCTCCGCCTCGGGTCCGGCCGAGGCCGGCGGCGAGATCGGCGACACGGACCAGGAGCCGGTTTGGCGGCGATCCGTACGACGGGCCAGGCCCCCCGGTTGATCCGCAGCTGCCGCGCGACGGTCGGTCCGTCGAACCGGTAGTGGACCATGGCGTCCGAGTCGCCGGTCTTGATCGCGGAGGGCGGCGCGCTGCGGTGCCCCGCGCCGGCGGACGCGACATCCGACGGGCGCACCGGCATGCCCCCCTCGGGGAACGGGGCCGCTTTGGAGTCGGGCGGGCGGAATGACACCCCTCCGAACGCAATGCTCCAATGCGACGCAGGGTGGAACGCCCGCTTGGGCCGCGTGTTGCCGCACCGCAAACGATCAACAAGAACGGCGCCGTTCGGGCGCCCCGGAAAGAGACCCTGCCATGACCAAGTCCCTCCTCGCCGCCCTCGGCCTGTCGGTCGCCGCCCTCGCCACTCCGGCGCTCGCCCAGGAGCCCCTGTCGTTCCGCGTCGCGCCGCAATTCGGCGACAACCAGCCGACCGTGACCGACACCTCCGACTTCCGCGCCGCGGCGCTGCGCTCGGATGCCGTCAGCATCGAGTCGAGCCGCATCGCCCTGGAGCGCTCGCGCAACCCGCGCGTCCGTCAGTACGCCCACAACGTTCTGGTCGAGCGTAAGGCCACCACCCAGGCGCTGCTGCCCGAGGGCACCTCGCTGACCGCCGGCGGCACCGTCGTGTCCGACACCCAGCCCTTCGAGACCCGCCTCGACAACCCGATCGGCGTCGTCCTCGCCCCGGTGACGATCTCGGCCACCATCGCCCAACGCGTCGTGGGCGGCGTCCTCGGCGGCGTCGGCCTCGTCGACAACAGCCCCTCGGAGCCGGGCCGCCGCGTCGCCATCGGCGCCGAGGGCCAGGGCCGCATCGACCGTCTGAAGTCCGCCCGCGCGGGCCGCGACTTCGACCGCACCTACGTCGACCAGCAGGCCAACTCGGACGCCCGCACCCTCGGCCTCTACGCCTCCTACGCCCGCAACGGCGACAACGCGCAGGGTCGTGAGTTCGCCAACCAGGCGCTGCCGTACATCGCTGGCGAGCACGCCCACTCGGCCAACCTCGCCGACCGGATCAACTGACCGGCACGCCCACGTCGGAATGAGAGAGGGCCGCCCCGTGGGGCGGCCCTCTCTATTGGGTGTTTCAGGTCAAGAGGGATTATCGCCAACCTGCTCTCGTCCGTGTTGGCGGATCAATTCGTTCAGGGCGTCTTCGTCGGATTCAAGGTCTTACTTGGTCGGGTCGCCGCCCCACTNTCTCTATTGGGTGTTTCAGGTCAAGAGGGATTATCGCCAACCTGCTCTCGTCCGTGTTGGCGGATCAATTCGTTCAGGGCGTCTTCGTCGGATTCAAGGTCTTCCGTGCCTTTGAAGCGCGAGAACTCGACGTGACCATCCTCGAAGCCATCGATCCCCAGGCGCTCGCCGACTACAGTGACGGTGATCATCACAGTGTCGTCGCGGTGCCGGTCCACCCGGAATTATAGCCCCTGCTCTTCGAGGAGGCGCAAGATTCGGTAGAGCGGATGGGTCAAGGAGACCTCCTGTCCTTCAGGGCGATCTTAGCTCGACTGTCCCACCAGGTCTCTGGCTTCTCTCCGAAGTCGGCACACCGGCCGCTTCATGGTTGGGTCCGACAGGAGGTGGATCAAGCTTTTTCGCGAAGTCGCCCGAAGGCCCTTCAACCCGCCCGCGATCTCACCGACCTTCGGTCCCTGGAGGGACACCGCTCCGCCTCGCGGCGGATTTCTACGACAGGTCGATTACGCCATCGCCGCCTCGATGCGGAACGGCGTTCCATCGACCCACATCCGGTGGAGGATCACCGCCAGCCGCCGTGCCACCGCGACCCTGGCCTTGGCCGTCCCGCGACGCTTGGCGAGCTTCAGGCCCCATGCCTTCAGCGGCGAAGGCTTCGAGCCCGGCCGCAGCAGCACCAGGGCTGCCTCGAACAGCGCGGCGCGTAGGGTCTCGTCGCCGTTCTTGGTGATGGGCCCGCGCCGGTCCAACTCGCCCGACTGGTGGGTTCGCGGCGCCAGTCCGAAGTGCGCGCCGACCGCGCGGGACTGGCGGAAGCGGGCCGGCTCGTCGACCGCCGCGCGATAGGTCAACGCGACGAACGGGCCGACACCGGGCGCACTCATCAGCAGGCGGCAGGGCTCGTCCGCGCGAGCCAGCGCCAGCATCCGCTTGTGTAGGAGCACGTATTGCTCGCGCACCACGCGGCGCACGGTCAGCATCGGCTCGATCACGGCGATCAACCCGGCTCGGCCGTCCGTCAGTTCGCGGATGCGTTCCTCGTAGCGGGCGCGGGTCACGGTCCCGACCTTCAGGCCGAAGTTGCGCAACAGCCCCCGGATGCTGTTCTCGATGTCCATGAGCTTGGCCTGCAAGGCCCGGCGCCCGCCGAGCAGGGCACGGATCTCCTGGCTGGCCAGGGTCTTCACGTGAACCGGCTTGTAGAGGCCGACCCGCATCATCTGGGCGATGCCGCGCGCGTCGTTGCGGTCGGTCTTGTTGACCTGAGCGCTCAGCACCGCCTTGGCGTGACGCGTCTCGATGCACACCACCGGCAGGCCCGCCTTCGCCAAGCCGGCATAGAGCCACTGGCAGAGCGGACCGGCCTCGATCCCGACCCGCCCGTAGGCCAGGCCGCGACCGCCCAGAAACGCCACGATGGCTTCCGGCTCGCTCTCCACCTTGCCCTCGCGCACGACCTGACCGGACGCGCTCAGGATGCAGATGCTCGTGCTGCGCACCGAGACATCGAGGCCGACATAGTGGTCCATCGCTCATCTCCCTGATCCGCCTGGGCTAGATCGGAGAACCGTAAGTCCCACTCCGGTCACCGTCACACCCGCTGCGTCGGACACGGCGGGAGCCCAATGACCCATCCTTTTTC